>CANDRW010000001.1 GCA_947388675.1 uncultured Clostridium sp.
ACAAATATTAAATTTTTTTAATATTTCTATTGACAATTAATAGTTAGACTTTCTTTAAATTTATTATTTGTGTTGCCACTTTTTTGATGAAATATTCATCATGTTCTACGAAAATCATCGTAGGAGTATATTTCAAGATAGCTTCCTCTATTTGCTCTCTTGTTAAAATATCAATATAATTAAGAGGTTCGTCCCATATATAAATATTAGCCTGCTCTGAAATACTTTTGGCAATTAGTACCTTCTTCTTTTGACCTTCACTCATTTCCTCTAGCTTAGTATCAAAATCACTATTTGAAAATCCCATTTTGGAAAGCATTGCTTTGAAAATGCTTTCTTCTACTTCATTTTCTTGTGCATACTGCTTTAAGTTTCCTTTCAAGCTTTCTGTACTTTGTGATACATACGATATTTTTAAGTCATTTATCATTTTGAAAGTTCCTGAATATGCCATCTCTTCTCCTAAGATTAATTTTAGGATGCTAGACTTCCCTGCCCCATTTTTACCTGTAATAGCAATTCTGTCACCTTGATTGATTTCAAACGTCTGTGGTAAAAATATGGCTTTATCTTGGTATTTTATTTGTAGCTGATTGACTATCATAACTGGATTTCTATTATTTTGCAAAGGAACTATCTTTAAGCTATCACTTCTATCCATATTGTTTAATAAACTAGATTTTTGCTCAATAGACTTTTCAATTCTTTGTTCTAATACTTTAGAACGTTTCATCATTTTGGCTGATTTATGTCCAACATATCCTCTATCTATATCAGAACCCGAATTGTTTGTGTTAAACTTTGACTTCTCCACCTTATCCGACCAGTTAGCAGTATTCTTAGCAGCCGCTTCTAAGTGCTTAATATCTTTGGTCAATTTTTCATTTTGCATCAGTTCAAAGTTATCTTGCCTTTCTTTGTTTTCTTGCCAAGAAGAATAATTCCCTTTTTGAATATCAATATTTGTATTGTTAATAGAAATAATGTGGTCTACTACCTTATCTAAGAAATTTCTGTCGTGAGATACTAGAATAAATCCTTTTTTCCTATTCAAATATTCCACTAGACTATCTCTTGTTTCACTGTCTAAATGATTGGTAGGTTCATCAATTAACAAGAAATTGTTGCCTTGTAAGAATAAGCTAATTAAAAGAATTTTGACTTGTTCTCCTCCACTTAGTATATTAAAATTCCTATATAGAATTTCTGTATCTGTGTTTAACAAATTTAATTCTTTCATAATTTCCCAATCTTCTACTTGTGGTGCAATTTCATTTACAATTTCTATTGCCAGTCTTTCTTTATTTTTGATTTCAAAAGGAAAATAGTCAAATTCTACATTTTTTGAAATGCTCCCTTTATATGTATATTTGCCTAGTAGTAATTTTAGAAAAGTAGTTTTGCCCTTGCCATTTCTACCTATTAATCCTAGTTTCCAGTCAGTGTCTATATGAAAAGATACATCTTCAAATATATTGTCTATATTGCCATCATATCCAAAGCTTAAATTGCTTACATTAATTAAAGACATGTTACCTCCTTGTTGAAGTAATTATATCATTAGTTAATAAAAAAGAAAATAGTAATAGAATAAAACTACTACTATTTTCTAGCGCAATGATTAAAACTAGCATTGACTGATTGCTATCAGAAAGAGCCAGACGTTGAAGATAATTAAAGAGATCCAAAAATTTCTGTTTACTATTTTCTGGTGCTCTTCTTTTCTGGAACAACTAACCCGCATCGCCATTATGCCAAGAAAAATTATTGCCAACACGCTATACACAGCTAATACCAATTTCGTCACTTTCATTGCATTTCTTCCTTTCTTTATTGACGTATTAAAGATTGTTGTTACTTAAAATCCAGGAATTTTTCTTACAAGCTATTAGCTTGTAAGGCTTTTAAAATGCCGTTGACACTTATATGAATATCATTATAGCATACTATTAACGATATTTCAATAAAATGATCGAATTAGCCTATAAATTATGCTTTATTTAAAATCTTCTTCATCTCTTCTTGCCTTTTTACTTTCTTAGTTGTTGTTTTAATCAATTCTTCATCTGTCAAAATTAATTTTTGGATGTGCTTGTATCTTGGGAAAGATTGGTTTAATTCTTTAATTTGTTCCCATATAATTTGATATAATTCTTCTTGTGATTTATCTGGATATTTTTCTTTGGCTACTTCTTGGTTGTATACTACTTTCACAGATACTTTCACATCGTCTTTTACTTTTTCATCAGGCATACCAAATACCATAGACTCTTCTACTAATTCTAAACGGTTAACAATTGTTTCTAGTTCTTCTGGGAATACCTTTTTGCCATTTCTTAGTACAATCATATTTTTATTTCTACCAGTAATATATAAAATCCCTTTTTTATCAAAACGTCCTAAATCACCTGTATAGAACCATCCATCCTTTAATACTTCTTCTGTTAACTCTGGCATTTCATAATATCCTAACATGACATTAGGACCTTTTACTCTAATTTCACCAATACCATTTTCATCTTGATTAACTACTTCTATAGTATCATTAATCATTGGAATTCCTACTGAACCATTTTTGGTCAATTTTGCATTTTCTGCTACGATAACAGGAGATGTCTCACTTAATCCATATCCTTGAAGTGTAGATACTCCTAAATCATTAAATCCTTGTGAAATCACAGGATCAGCTGGTGCACCACCTGAAATGATAAGTCTTAGTTTACCACCTAAAGCATCAATAATTTGTCTAAAAAGCTTTCTTCTAACATCAATATGAAAAACTAATAAGAACTTGCTAAGACCTTTTGCAAATTTTATTAAACCTGTTTTACCTTGCTTGTCAATCTCTTTCATAATTGTTTTATAAATTGCTTCTACTAAAACTGGAACACCAACAAATAGGCTTACTTGGTACTCATTTAAGTTTTGTTTAATATATCTTAAACCATCTGGAAATACTGTTGTTACACCACAAGCAATCATCATAATCATACAAGTGGACCCAAAGATATGGTGGAATGGTAAAAATGCAATATTAGTATCAGTTGATCTAATATCTTCTACACATTGCATTGCATAAATGTTAGAAGCAATATTTCTTTGTGATAGCATAACTGCTTTTGACTGTGATGTTGTACCTGATGTAAATAATAAAATGTTCATAATATTTTCATCAATTTCAGCATTAAGGTATTCTGCTTGTCCTTGCTCTAACAAGTCCTCTCCCTGTTTTAAAAGTTCTTTTACAGATTGAAAACCTTCTATTTCTCCCATGCAAACATAGTTTGTTAAAGAAGTATTATTACTTTCTTGAATTTGTTTCATGGCTGGTGTTAACTTTTCATCAAAAATAATGCAATCAGCTTTACTTCTAATTAATGAGTTTTCTAACTCTTCATATTGTAAATCTTTATCAAGTGGAACTGATACAATTCCACCTAATAAATTAGCTAAATGGGAAATGACCCATTCATATCTATTTTTTCCAATAATAGCAATTCTTTTTGCTTTTAGTCCCATGTTATAAAAAGCTGTTCCCAATTTGTTAATATCTTTTAATAATCTTTCATAAGTTACATCTTCATAACTAACTTTCTTTTCATCTTTATGTTTGATTTTAAAAGCAATATTTTGAGCATATTTTTCTGCTGAATGATAAAGAATTTCTTTAATATTCTTAAATTCAGTAGCTTCAAAGATTTTTTCCATTTCATTTTTGTATGATATTTTACTATCATACTCCCCTTTCTTTTGAACTATTTGTTACAGTATATCATATCCTAAAGGAAAAATCCTCAAACTGACCTGTCAGTTTAAGGATTTTATTAATATTTATTCTAATTGTTTTTGATAAATACGTGATATCTTTCTATCAATAAAATTTAATATTCTTGCATAAAAAACCATCTTCTTCGAGTCTAAACTTGATATTTTTTTATTTGTTTTATACTTTACTTTATGTTCGTTCGTTGCCCAAAAGTCCATTGCCATAGTTCTTAATTGAATTTCTACTTTAACATGAAGTGTCTTTTCTTCTACTTGAACTGGTACTTCTACAATTAAATGGTATCCTGAGTATCCACTTTCCTTTGGCTTCGTAATATAATCTTTTTCCTTTATCACTTTTATGTTGGGTAATTGGTTAATAATGCTTACTAGACTTTCTATGTTACTCTTTGTTGGACATATTGCCCTAACACCTGCAATATCATTGATGTTATAGACTAAGTTTTGATAGTTTAATTTATAATTCTTCTTTTTCATCTTTTTGACAATACTATCTGGTGTTTTTATTCTAGAGGTAATATGGTTAATAATTTCATAGCCATAAATTCTATTCATCCCCAATTTTATTTGCTCTAATTCCTCAACTACTTGATTTAGTGCTATTTGATAAACTGACATTAATGTTTCAAAAGTCTTATCTTTTATTTGAATTGGTATCAGTCCTTCTAGTTGCACCTCCTCATTTTTGATTTTTAAACTTTCTGTTTTAATCTCCTCCTTCCATGTTTGTTATTCTATCCTTTATTTGTTACTTCTTTATTGCTCTTATGTGTTTTTTGTGTGAATTCAGAATTTCTTAATATATTATATTCAAAGTAAGATAAACAAATTCTAAATAACTAAAAAGGAATAACTCAGTACTTTTTAGACTGAATTATTCCTTATCTTTTTATAATTCTATATCTGTAATATCTCCTACATTTGCTCCTACAGCAACTGTTTCTTCTGTTGTTTCTACATTTTGAACAACAGTATCATTTTGTGCTTGTACAACATTTGGTGTAACATTAGTGTTTTCTACAACTGGCGTAGTATTTGTTCCAAAAGAAAATGCTCTTCTTTCAGCTTTTGTTTTTTCTTCAAACTTCTTCTCAAATTCAGCTTTAGCAGTATTTAAAGATTCTTGCATAGCTAAAAACATTTCTTCTACATCACTTTTTGTGAAATCATACACACTGCTTCTTGCCATTGGCTCTAAAATTTGAATGTCATGCATAACCTTATTCACTCTTTTTCCTGCATTCTCCATAAATTTTATTCTTTTTTCTTCATTTACTTCCATTTTTTCTTACTCCTTTTTTAAACTCATTTTGTTATGATTTTTCTATTCAAGTTATATCATAAATCATTTTGCAAATCAAGAATTCAAATTAGAAAAATTAAAAATATTTTATTGAAACATTTAACATAATGTGTTATAATTTATTTACCTTATTATAAAGGAGTTGAAGAACAATGTTGATGCAGCAAAGCGAACGACAGCTCAAGCCTCGGCACTATTTGTTGAAAAGACTTGACGTAAGACCTGTAACCTCTAAAGATAAATGGTGTTATAGACCAAGCATTCGGAACGGAAAACCTGTAACCCAAGAAGAATGGGGTTATATCATAACTCTTCCTTCTATTTCTGGAAGCAGAAGCGCTATTTTGGACGGTCTTGATAGCCACTATGCTATTCTCCGTTCCAAAAAAGTCTCAGGTCAGTTTCTTTTGCAAATTATTCCAACTACAACAAGGCATGAGTATGGCATTACCTCCCAGCAAAAAGGAGTCTGTCATACAGGTAAAAAGAAATACCCCAAAAGCAAAAAAGAGCAACACGTTTGGGTTATTCAGAATTTGCAAAAGAGGTCCGCCAACAATTAATGTCAAAACAAGCCCTCGTATTCTATGTGTACATTGGAATACGAGGGTTTGTTCTATACTTTAATCACCTTTTCCCAAGGTAAATTTTCTTTACCAAAATGTCCATAATTTGTTGTTTGAATATAAATTGGTTTTTTCAAATCTAAATATTGTATAATTCCATTTGGTGTTAAATCAAATTTTTCTTTAATTAATTCTACTAGTTCCTCTTCTGTTTTTTGACTTGTTCCATAGGTATTCACACAAATTGATAATGGTTCTTTCATTCCAATAGCATAAGCTACTTGAATTTCACATTTTTTAGCATATCCGTTTGCAACTATATTTTTAGCAATATGACGAAGCATATACGCACTACTTCTATCTACCTTGCTTGCATCTTTACCAGAAAAACATCCTCCGCCATGTCTTGCATATCCACCATAAGTATCTACAATAATTTTTCTTCCTGTAAGACCAGTATCTCCTAGAGGTCCACCAATTACAAATCTTCCAGTAGGATTAACATAGATTTTTGTATTTTCATCTATCATATTTTCAGGTACTACTGATTCAATTACTTTAGCAAATAAGTCCTTTTTTATTTCTTCTATACTAACAGTATCTTGATGTTGTGTAGAAATCAAAATAGTTTCTATTCTTTTTGGTTTATCATTTTCATATTCTACTGTTACTTGTGTTTTTCCATCTGGTCTCAAATATGAAATAGTTCCATTCTTACGCACTTCTGTTAGTTTTCTTGCTAATTTATGAGCCATGTCAATAGCATATGGCATATAGCTTTCTGTTTCATCGCAAGCATATCCAAACATAATCCCTTGATCTCCTGCTCCTCCAACATCGACTCCCATAGCTATATCTGGACTTTGTTTTGTAATATCTGTGTGAATTTCACAAGTTCTATAATCCATATCTGTTTGACTATTATCAAATCCTATTTCTCTAATTCTATTTCTTACTATCTCTTCTACATTCAATTTAGCATTTGTTGAAATTTGTCCAGCAATTGTAATAGTATTATTAGCTGCAAAGGTTTCAATTGCTACTCTTGAATTTTCATCTTGTTTTAAGCATTCATCTAAAATGCTATCTGAAATATAGTCACATAATTTGTCTGGATGTCCTTCTGTTACACTTTCTGAAGTGAAGAAATAATTTTTCATATTTTGGTTCTCCTTTTGTTTTTTATTGTATTATGACTTTAATGCTATAATTGCTTTATATTAATTTAATTGCATTTTATATGAAATTAAATAGAATTGCAATAGTAGGTATACAAATTTTAAAGATTTTTGTATACATTTTCTCCGAAAATATAAAAATCTTGGAGTAGGTGGTAATACCACATACTCCAAGGTCTCTCGCTTATAAAAAGGGGGGAATGCACTCAACTTACTTAATAACAAAATTATTAGATTCTATCACAATTTCAGAATATGGAACGGTTATTAACGGAAATAATGAATCCTTATCCTCTTCGGCAGGAAAATACCCTCCTTTTGATGTTGTAAGTACATGACCACCAATATTTGAAGAAGATATAGAAGATATTCCAAAACTTATACTACCATCACCTGTATAAGTATCTCTTATTCTTGTAGCAAGCCAAGCAGTTCCTTGTTGCGGGAAGATAACATCTGCATAAGAAAAGTTTTCATCTACTTTTATGAATTTTGCTTCTTTGGATACATATAAGCTTGATTTTGTTGTAGTATAAGACTTCATACCACATGCCCCTGGATAATATTCAAGCCCTTGTTTTTCTTCATAAAACGATGTTTGCTTATTAGGCTGAAGACCCGTCGTTTGGGTAACTGATGTATCTGAATTAGATAAAATATATGTTGTACCTATTTCATCTTTTGAGATTGCTGGAACTCTTTCACTTGCATCTCGTGTACACGTTATAGTCGTCCCAAAACCTAACTTATTTTTTAACTCTGAAAGTTCATTAGCATCTATATATTTTATTATATCTTCTAAACAAGTACTTCTAGAAGTAATTCCTTTTTTTGGTTCACTATATAATGCTTTACACGCATCGTTTAATAATTTTACTCCATTATTATATCCATGTGCACTTTTACCTATAAGAACCTTTCCTGTTGTTGGAAACTCTGGAATCAATTCTACTTTTTTGGTCGAATGATTTATACTTAATACTTTCCATTTTGTAATTCTATATGCTCCATTTTCCTTACTACTAATAATCTTTTTGCCAGTGCTATGCGCAGATGCATATTTGTATAAATACTCGTATTCATTTCCCTCTAACTCATAATTTACAATTGTCCCTACCTTTAAATTCGGGATAGTCTTTACATCAATACACTTTTCAGTTATTAAATTTCCCTCCAAATCTCTAATTCCTACTTTTATATTATAATATTTATCATCTTTTAGATTAATTGCCGTTGCTATTTTATCTTTTACAGTCATCGTAATATATTCTTCTTCATTAGTACTTTCTTTAAGCTTATATGAATATTCGATTTTCTCTTTTTTTAATCTCCTTACCTCCGCCTGAACTTTTATAGTACTTTCTGTTATTTCTATAACATTTATATTAACTATTTTAGGCGATATTTTTCCACTCTCTCCTATATACTCTATTTCTGCGTCTGTTGGTTCTTCTACATTTGGTAATAATGTTACTAAAAATACATAGCCTGGCTTTGTGGTAACATCATAGGTTCCATCTTCATTACCTATGATATCCATCTCTCTATCATCAATAATACCTTGTTGTTCTATATACTCAAAATATTTGTCAGAATTAAATGTGCCTAGTCCTTCTACAAATACTGGACTTTTGGCCATTTCTAATCTTTCTTGCCAATTGGCAATATCTGTTTTTAATTTTGCTTCTAAAGCTTGTTTAAATACACTATTGTCTCCTAGTACATAAGTAATGGTAATACCTGCTAAAATGAGCAATACAACTATCGTTACAACAAGTGCTACAAGTGTTATACCAGTTGTAGCATTTTTTATGTGTACAAATGGCTTACACTGATAGTGTATTCCGTAGTTAGAGATTTTACCAATCACAGATGAGTTATCTTGATAGGATATTTCCAAATTTCTAATTCTTTTTAAATCTTGATTTTTCATTCTAAAACAATTCCCTTCTTTTGTATTTTTCTACTTTTAAACTAGTTTGACACATTGAAGTAGTCTCATTATAACACAATGCTATTTTCAATGCAACAAACTAGTTCGATAAATTGAAAATATTTCTATTTTTTCAGTTTGACAAAGTAGTAACTTCTCATATTTAGATATAATTTTCATGTATTTAAAGGAGGTTATATACTATGAAATTAGCAGAAGCAATTAGAAAAAGAATAAAATTTTATTTAAAAGAAAAAAATATGAACGTATGGAAATTGTGTAAAATGTCTGGCATTCCATGTTCTACCATTTCAACTTTTATGAGTGGAAAAACAGAATTAGTTAAACTAGATACTTTGTTACATATATGTGAAGGTTTCGGAATTACTTTAGGCGAGTTTTTTACTGATTCTACTTTTGATACTGCTGAACAAGATAATTAAAAAAATGGAGTTTTAGAAATAATATTGCACTAAAACTCTATTTTTTTATTATTAACTTTTTAAAACTTAAAATATTGAATGGTAAAGGAAGTTCCCTCTCCTAGCTTACTTTCTACCAAAACGCTTCCTCCATTTTTTTCAATAATTTTTTTAGCAAGAGCCAAACCTATTCCCACACTATCTTTAGAAGAATTTATACCTTTGTAAAATCTTTCAAAAACATGTGGTAAATCACTACTATCAATTCCTTTCCCATAGTCTTTTATTTCTATTTGTGTATACAATTTATTTTGTATATACTTAACTTCTATTTTTCCTGCATTATTAGAATATTCCACTGCATTTTTTAATAAATTAGCAATGGCTTCTACTTGCCATCTATCATCACAGCAAATAGTATCAGTGTCATTTCCTTTTATTTGAATATTTACATTTTTCAAATCACACAAAACAGCCACCTTATTTATTGCCTCTTGTATTAAGTCTTTTACTAAAACGGTTTGGTTATGATATTGAATGGTATTAGCATCAAATTTCGAGAGTTTCAATAATGCTTGTACTAAGAAATGAATATTAGTGATTTCCTTTTTACAATCTTTTATAAATTCTTCCCTTGTTTGCCTGTCCATTTCTGGATTATCAATCATGTTGTCTAACATGATTATAATAGAAGTAAGTGGTGTTTTTAATTGGTGAGAAATATCTTCTAAAGAATTTTTTAAGCTAAGTTCTTGATTTCTAGCATTTTCTGCTACTTCTTTTAACATAATCGTTGTTTTGTAAATTTCATTTTTGAGAATAGACAATTCATCTTCTGTATTATCATCAATATCCAAGCTATAATTCCCTTGATTAATTTGTTCAATATAATTGGTAATCTCTACTAACTTTTTATTCTTTTTGTAGTTATATAGCATAAAGATAAGTAACAAACAAACACCAAATCCGCTTAATAAAGCAAGATCTAATATTAAAAATTTTTGAAAAGCACTATCATTCTTTAAAAGAATAGCATCCTCTTTTAGATCTATTCCATATTGTCTTAATAAATTCATTTCTGTTTCATCTGTATTATTTAAAATTCGCATGATATCATTTGCAACTAAATTCGGATATTCTTCTTTTAATTTTACAATAATAGTGTTTAGTTTTTCATTAAATTGTTTTGTATAAGTTTGATATTGCACTTGATACAATATGCCAAAAAGAAGCAAAAAACTGGCAATAATAATAGTATTAATAATAAGAGCTTTTTTCAATTCTATCTTATTTTTCATTCTCTATCTCCTCTTTAGTTTGTATCAATACGGTATCCAATTCCTTTAATTGTTTTAATAATATCAGTCTCTAATTTTTCTCTAATTCGTTTTAGATATACTGTGATAGTATTATCATTCACATCATTTCCAGTCCATTCCCAAATTTTATCAATAATATCATTTCTAGTTACTACTTTATTTATGTTTAAAAATAATAAATGTAATATTTTCAACTCTAGACTAGTAAAAACAATTTCTTCTTTATTTTTATACACTACCATTTTATCCAAATCAAATTCAATATCTTGAACTATTACAATAGTATTCTTCTTTTGACGTAATAAAATCTTTTGAATTCTAGCAATCAATTCCTTTGTAGAAAATGGTTTAGTTATATAGTCCTCTGCTCCTAATTCTAATCCCTTCACAATATGATCTTCTTCATCCTTTGCTGTTAAAAATATGGTTGGTACCTCTTTATTTTTTATTACTTCTTGATATAACTCAAATCCATTACCATCTGGTAGGGAAATATCTAATATTGCTAATTCGACATTCTGTTTTTCTAGAAATTCAATTGTACTCTTTACATTCGTTTTATGAATTACTTGATATCCCTTTTGCTCTAAGGAATAGATCAATCCCTTTGCTACCATTTCATTATCTTCTACTAATAAAATTTGCATTATTTTTTCTCCTTACCCTATATATCTTATCAAATTTGTAGCTAAATTTCAATTCCATCTTTATAAAGTTTAAATTGTATTTTTGTGGTAGTATACTAAATTATATACTTTCCTCTTCTCAACTTGACATAATATGTTCGGAATGGTATAATATAAATAAGTATTTTTTTGTAAACCTTCTTGCAAATACTTAAAAATCTTGACATCTATTAGGAGGAAAAAGAAAATGTTTATGGTTACTCAAAAAGAAGAACGCGCAATCCGTGGGCTCGAGAGCATTTACTGCTCTTTGCAAGACTCTACTGAGAAAGTACTTGATACTTTACAGTATAACAATCTCGTCGCTGCCCAAAAGAAAAGTTTTTGGCATCAGCTTTTCCCCAAGAAAAGCAAGGACGAAGCCGCCAATCAAGAACTGTACAAGATGCTTGAAGCTTTGACTGTTCTGAAATCTATCTTTGAAGCAAACATGCCCATCATCATCGACGGTAAGCTGTACTTCAGGTTCCAAAACCTGAACCAAGGTCGTAGCCTTTTCTATCAAATTGGTGCTGCACAGACCGAGTTCGATCTGCCTGCTTTCTTCGAGGACCTGGCCGAGAAAATGACAAAAGCTATGGAGCTTCCCGAAGTCAAGCAAGCAATGAGCTCTCCTCTCCTTCCCGACTATTGTCCTGCTATTGCAAGGGCAAAGGCCGGACTTCGGAGTTGCGCCCGAAGGTATCTCGATGAGAGAAAAGCCGAAGGCGCGGCCATCCAGAGTGGAAAGCCCGCTTCTTTGAGAGTAGTCGGCTAAACGGAACAGGACCCCTACTTGGGGTCCTGATTCTTTTTTCTACACATTTTCATTTCTAATTGTTTCTATTGTATTTTGTTTATTAATTTTTCCTAAACTATATCTCATAATTAGAAAAACTAAAATAAATACTAAAACTGCTGAAATGATAATTGCATTTACTGGAATGTAAATTCCACTATCCATTTTAACTGCAAATGCTTTATATAGTGCAAATGTTGCCAAAAGTCCTAACACAATTCCATAGATTAAAGATTTCGTACCATAAAATACAGTTTCTAGATTAATCATACGATTAAATTCTTTTTTGGTCATTCCAATACTCTTTAACATCGCAAACTCTTTTTGCCTTAATTCCATATTAGAGGTAATGGTATTGAAAATATTAGTTACCCCAATCAAGCTAATGACTGTAATAAATCCATATAGGAAAATGTTAATAACAATTATCATTGACCTTTCCCCTGCAACTTCTTCCTCCATGTTTCTAACATGGATATCTAGCTTTAGGTTTTCAATTTCTTTAGTTACTTGCTCTGGATTCTCAGCATCTATGGTAACAACCTTAGGTTCAAAATCAAACTCTGGATGTACTCCATATTCTACAACAAGATATCCACCATGATAACTATAGTTTTCATATCCATAAGGTTTTATTTTACTAACTTCACTAATAGGAATACTAATTTCCTTTTTATTATATTCTCCTACAATGTTCTCTCCTTTTTTGTAATTATATACTCTTTGTTCTACTGTATTTCCCACTTCATCTTGATAATAGGAATACGTATCGCATAAAATTCCTGTTCCTTTTACTTTTTCATAAGAACTTCCAATTTTCTTAGCATATTGAGCAAAAGATTTGCTATCTAATGCTAATACTTCTAATAGCATATATTTTCTACCTGTTGGAATTACTCTGTCATTATTATCTAAAATGGCAGCCCCTGTTTTAGAATCTATTTTCACTTCTTCAAATAATTCTTCTTGATAATCCACTTTATTTAAATCTAAAATGTGAATAGAACTTCTTTGACTATCATAAAGAATGTGACTTTCTTTCATATTGCCCACTGACATGATTTGGTTTAATTCTTCTTCACTTATTACATGTGGTGACTGAGCCGAAACATTAATATTATAGTCATAATCTTCATAATAATTCCCTGCCATATCTAATGCATTGTGTAAAAAAGCGTTCATAGCAATAAAAATACTAATACTTACTGCTAAAGATATGACTGTTGTCCTATATTTCTTTTTACTTCTTTTTAGATTTTTATATGCTAGAACTCCACCTACCTTAAATACTCTTGAAATCATTTTTGGTGTTTTCAATTGTTTACCACTAATTTTAATATCCTTCGTATTTCTTAATTGTTCTATTGGACTTACTTTGCTTGCTTTTCTAGCTGATGCCATAGCTGATAAATATACTGTTAAAAATCCAAGTACTATTGCTAAAATAATAGGAATGATAGAAACTTCAAATAAAATACCATCCGTATAAGCAAGTATTGCTCCTGGTCCTAATAGATAATTAACTATTTGAAGTAATATCCATACTGCTAATAGCCCTGATAGGATTCCTAGTGGAATACCAATTAATCCAAGGATAAAAGCTTCAAAAATAACACTTTTTCTAATTTGTTTTTTCGTTGCACCTACACTAGCAAACATACCATACATTTTAATCTTTTCAGTGGTAGAAATAGCAAACGAATTTCTAATGCAAAATACACTAGTAAATAAAATGATAACTACAACCACTCCAATCACGCTATATAACATCATAAGTGTTGTATCACTAAAAGCAAATACTTCCCATCTGAGTAATTCGTGGTTAATAGCAGAAACATCATATTTCATTGGTGTACTATTTTCCTCTACAATTCCCATACTAGATACACCTAATAATTGCGGAATAGATGTTTTGTATTCTTTTGGTTCTTTTAAAGCAATATATCCCATTGTTTTTCCATTAGGAATACTTGTATCACCAGTTGTAATAACTGTATATCCTACATCACTAAAATTTTCAAAACTTATGTTAGGTCTTTTCATAATTCCTACCACTTTAAAAGTTCTTGTTTGGCTATTTACAATATGTTCTCCTGTTTCTGTGTCATAAGGATTTCCTGGATGCAATTCGTATCCATCTAAACTTTCTCTTTTTCCTACTTCAATTGTAATGGTGTCTCCTATGTTATACTTAACTTCTCCATTTGTTTCAATATGGCGAGAAATCACAATTTCCCCATTATTTTGTGCAAATCTTCCTTCTTCTAATTGAAACTTTAGCTTTTGAAAAGTAGCTTCATTCATTGAACATAGTTTTAAATATGGTTTATCTTTATTTGCTCCATTAGGTAAAACACTATATCCTTCTTGTAAAACATTAAAAATCTCTTTGACATCTCTATTATTTTTTATGGTTTCAATATCCTCTAATGTAAGGTTTTCTAGTGATAAATGATAATATCCTGTTTCATTAATGGCATTTTGTATTAATGTAGCTTGAAAACTTGTAGCTAATGTGCATGCAGCACAAATTAATGCAGTAGAAAGTATAATTCCAATAACTGTACTTACCGTTCTCTTTTTATTCAACTTTAAATTTTTAAGTGACACTTTATTTAATATCTTCATCTTAAGTTTCCCCCTTTCTATTTTCTACATATCCTTTACAATTTTTCCATCTTCAATTTTAATAATTCTATCTGCTATTTTAGCAATTTCCATATTATGTGTAATCATAACAATAGTTTGTTTGTAATCTCTATTTGATCTTTTTAATAACTCTACAATTTCATCACTAGATTTTGAATCTAAGTTTCCTGTTGGCTCATCTGCTAAAATAATAGCAGGATTGGTTATCATTGCCCTTCCAATAGAAGTCCTTTGCTGCTGTCCTCCTGATAACTCATTTGGTAAATGCGTTTTTCTACTGTCTAATCCTAATAGATGAATTAAGTCATTTAGCCTTTTCCTATCAATTTTGCGATTATCTAAGCTAAGTGGGAGTGTAATATTTTCTTCTACATTCAAAATTGGAATTAAATTATAGAACTGATAAATGAGTCCTACTTGTCTCCTTCTAAAAATGGCAAGTTCATCATCATTAAAGCCATAAATATCTTTTCCATCAATAAATACTTTTCCGACTTGTTGGTCTATCTACACCACCAATTAGGTGTAATAAAGTAGATTTTCCACTTCCTGATGCACCTACAATTGCTACAAATTCTCCTTTTGCTATACTAAAAGAGACATTATCAAGCGCTACTACTTTAGCTGCTCCTTTTCCATAAACTTTACTTAAATTTTCAACTCTTAAAATTTCCATGTTTTTTATCCTTTCTTTACTTTGTTGATTTTATTATACGATATCCAAAGTGACAAGTAAGTGACATTTTGAAAAAAATAAAAATACGAACTAGCAAATGCACATATTAGTGCAATTTCCTAGAACTAAAAAAAGCCCCCACATTTGTGGGGGGTGCCGATGTACTTGTCGGCGGTGTTGAGGTTTACTTATTTCAGATGAACAAGGTCAGCATATCGATTCCTGTTAAGAAAACCGCTGATCCAGATTTGGAAAGCCAAAGCCTTCTTCTCCTTAGTCAGGCCATCCACCGTTTCTTGGATAAGCTGCAGATCTTCTTCGCTCAAGAGATTCTGCCCTTTGCGGCTGATGTCTCCCTCTAGCATCTTCTGAACATCCTCACGTTTCCCTTCCCTCAGTCTCTTCATGACATCCCAACCAGTTGCCAAGGCGCCAATGAACTGAAAGCGTTCCAGTTGCTCTAGCTCCTCCAGATCCTCTCTGATCTTAATGTCCTTCTGAATCTGTTCAAGCATTTAAAAAACCTCCAATATATTCTCTGCTAATAGCAGATTTGTATCTTTTATTATATCATAATCTACATAATATTGCAAATTAATCTTTATTTTACCTTAAAATAATGTTACTCGTTGAAATTCTTTCCCCTTTTACCTTTCTAGATTTCTTCCCACTCTTTTTAGAAATATTTCCCATCACATTATTCTTAATAATTCCTAATAAGGCATGCATTGTTTTAGAAATCAATTCTTTATTTTCGTCTTCTATGCATTGATACCTCTTTACTAGTAATCTAGCAGTTGCTATCTTTTTAGTTGATAAGTCTTCTAATGTAGTAGCTTCTGTACAATTGAGTATATCAAATAGCACCTCTATAAATTGTGCTCTTTGTTTAGGTGACACTTCTCTTACCCAATCTTTAATTGTTTTATCTACTAATAAACTTCCATTTGTTACTTCTTCTACACAAATAAATTTGCTACCTAATACTTGCCAACTATATAAGTCATGTTGCATAATACCATCTGCAGTACTTTGCACCACTGTATATGTTTCTTGATGATTTAATAATCTACCAATTACAGAAGATTGTGGAATATAGGTATGCACTTTTTTTATTATCTCTTGATATTCTTTGGTTTGAATAATATCTTCATCGAAACCTGGGCCATCTTCATTATATATTCTCTTAATTCTCTTTTTTACTTCATCATTACAAAAAGTTGCAGCATATACAGCTAAATTACCACCTTTTGAATGTCCACCTACAATAATATCTCCTTCATATTTGCTAGCCACATTATTTAAATAAGCTTTACTATCTTTTTGAGATGGCACATGGGAAGAAAAACTCATATTAAAATCTTCCTTCCAGCCAATTAATGTATTATCTGTACCTCTAAAAGAAACATAAAGAAGATTGTTAGGTAAACAAATTGTAATAGCTGAAAACTGCTTTTCTTCTTTTGGTTCCACTTTATTAATATAATCTAGCAATACCAAATCTTTATATCTCGCACATTTTGCTACTGCTGGGAATAAATCTAAATCATCAACTTGTAATACTGTTTTATCCTTTTCTTTTCTAAATCTCTTGTAAGCTTTTTCTATCGTTATTTTCTCTTCTCCTTGAAATAAATTATCAAAGGGAAAATAAGAAATTCTAGATAAAATAAGGCTATCTATCTCATTTAGTGGAACTTGTGAAAATGGAATATCTCCTCTCCAATTTAAATAATCAATAATATTTGGCATTATCTTTTAACTCTCTCCTTTGCTTCTTTAGTATGTCCTAAAACATTTCTTGCTAATCTTTTCTTCGCTTTTAACCTGTTAGGATTTGTAAATTTCTTTCTTCATTTCTCAATACTATTTTATATTTTCTTATAATAAAATTTTAAATCAATTTCATGTCCACCATAGTACTTCAAAATTCGTTGCATTCTCTTATTCTCATCTCCAGTTGCGCAAGATACGATTTTTATATCTTTATTTTCTTCTCGCAATTTCTCTATTAACTTGAAAAATATACCATATTTTCTATATTCTTCTTCCACAAACATTTGAGAAATCCATAAAACTTCACCATCACTTGCCCAATAAAAATAAGAATATAAAATCATTCCCACAGGTTTATCGTCTATTTCCGCTACTAAACATCTAAACTTTGGTTTATCACAAAAATAATCCTTATCAATATTTTGCTCTAATCCATTTGTCTGCTCTGTATCATTCACACTATTAATTACTCTATTGGCATGTACAATAAATTCTCTATGATTTTTATTAGCTTCTAATACTTTTATCTCCTTCATAATTAGCCTCCTATCAACTTCATATTTCTATTAATTTATATCATATTTGTTACAAAAAATCTAGTACATTTCAAGGGAATAATGTTTTACAAATTCCTATTTTTCTCCAATAATCTTTTCTCAATTTTATCTACATCGGGGAATATTAGATTTATCCCGTTTATTCTTTAGCCTAAATACTTTATTTACTTTAGCAATGATTTCCCTTTGCGTGCCTTCAACAACAGGTACAGCCTTATCTCTGCTAGTATCTATATGATCTATATATTCTTCAGTAACTGGAAAAATGTTTTGAATAAGAAAAGTGGCATACTTTTTTCTATATTTTCCAATTACAATAGTATCACAAACACCATTCTTTCTTATCTTTTCTTCTTGTAGCCTTTTGTATTTTTCTACTTTTGAACTCATTGGAACAAACCAAAAAATTTTACTATTTGCATTTCGTATGCACAAATAAGTAGGTCTTGTATTTCCGTTTTCATGATTTCTCATTAACTTTTTATCCTTTGCAACTTTAAAATATTCTTCTTTAATATGATATACATATCCTGTTTCTATTAACATAATTTTTCCTTTCAAAGCAAAAAGAGACCTTCTATAACTTAATATAGAAAGCCCCCTATTTTCAAAATAGATAATTTATTACTCGCACCACTATAAAGCGAGAACATTTAGCGAAATGGATAACTTATTACTCGCACCACCATAAAGCGAGAACATTTTCTTTCTATATTTATTATACTGTCTTTCTTTTGTAATTGTCAAGATATTTAGCATAATAAATATAGTATATATTGTATACATTTTTGTAATATCTATTCCCTTACACACCCATAATGTTATATCCACTGTCAGCATAAATTACTTGCCCTGTCACAGCATCTGACATTTCACTCAATAAGAAAGTTGCCACATTTCCTACTTGAGTGGTTGTTACATTTCTATGCAATGGTGATTTTTCTTCTACTACAGTTAGAATACTAGAAAAATCTTTGATTCCCTTCGCAGATAAGGTTTTGATTGGTCCTGCTGATATAGCATTTACCCTTTTACCTTCTTTGCCTAAATTTTCTGCTAGGTATCTTACACTTGCTTCCAACGCTGCTTTAGCTGCTCCCATCACATTATACCCATCAAGCACTTTTGTAGAACCATGATAAGTTAAAGTTACTAAACTTGCATTTTCATTTAATAAATCTACTTCTTTTGCCATTCTTGCTGCTAACACAAAAGAATAAGCGCTTACATCAAGAGCATGAGAATATCCTTCTTTACTCGTATAGATAAAATCTTGATGTAAATCTTCTGTATTTGCATGTGCAATAGCATGTACTAATCCATCTATTTTTCCATTTTCTTCTTTGATTTGTATAAACACTTTTTGTACTAATTCATCTTCTGATGCTCCATCTAATACATAAGCTTTACTTCCTTTGAAATCTGAAATAAGTTCTTCAATTTTTTCCTTATTTTCTTCTCCCATGTAAGTAAAAATAAGTTTTGCTCCATTATCATAAGCTGATTTTGCAATTCCATAGGCAATACTCCATTTATTACGTATTCCCATGATTAGTATTGTTTTATCTTTTAATAACATAATACTTTCTTCCTTTCATTATTATTCATTTTAGCATAATATGATATGTTTTTGCAGTTTTGAGAGGTACCGTTCTGACGCACTTCTTTGAATTTGCTGACTGCAACGGGCATTTGAAAAACAAAAAAATTTATCATATTATGCTATTATAAAATTAGAATATTATCAAACTATTTGAAAACCTGAAATACTCCTAAACTTCTCATATCTCTGCTCTACTAATTCTTCTTTTGTCATTTTCTGCATTTTCTTAATTTCCTTTTGAATTTCTTTTTGAATAGATTGACTTACCTTTTCAAAATCCGCTTCTTCCATTTCTATAGGCTCTTTGATAATTGTATCAATCACTTTCAAATCATATAAATCTTTTGCTGTTAATCTCATTTTCTCTGCTGCCTCTTTTACTCTACTGCTATCTTTCCATAAAATACTACTATATCCTTCTGGAGACAAAATAGAGTAAATGGCATTTTCTAACATTAAAATCTTGTTAGCTACTGATATAGCTAATGCACCACCTGATGAGCCTTCTCCTATTACAATCGCGATAATAGGAACTTTTAATCTTGCCATTTCAAACATAGATTTTGCAATTGCTTCTCCTTGTCCTCTTTCTTCTGCTCCAATTCCTGGATAAGCTCCCTTAGTATCTACAAAAGTAATAACTGGTCTATGAAATTTCTCTGCTTGTTTCATAAATCTAATTGCCTTTCGATAACTTTCAGGATTAGGCATTCCAAAGTTTCTTTCCATATTTTCTTTGGTGGTTCTTCCTTTTTGCTCTGCAACAATCGTAAATGACATCTCTCCTAATTTCGCTAATCCACAAATAATCGCTTTATCATCTTTGAAACATCTATCTCCGTGTAATTCTATAAATTCATCAAAAATATTTTCTATATAGTCAATTGCTGTTTTTCTTTTCGGATTTCTAGCAATTTCTACCTTTTCCCAAGCAGAGGATTTATTCTTTTCCATTTGTGCTTCCTCCTTTATGGTATTGAATTAACTGATACAAAGTATCTTTCATCTCTTCTCTTGCTACAATTTTGTCTATAAATCCATGTTCTAACAAGAATTCTGCTGTTTGGAAACCTTCTGGCAAACTTTCTCCTATTGTCTGTTCAATTACTCTTGGTCCTGCAAAACCTATCATAGCTCCTGGTTCTGCTAAAATAATATCACCTAAGCTTGCAAAAGAAGCGGTAACTCCTCCATAAGTTGGATCTGTTAAAACAGATATATATAATAGTCCTGCTTCATCTAACTTAGTAAGTGCTGCTGTTGTTTTTGCCATTTGCATTAAAGAAATAATCCCCTCTTGCATTCTAGCACCACCAGATACAGCAAATATAATAAGTGGTAATTTTAGCTGAATTGCTTGTTCTATGCTATAAGTAATTTTTTCACCAACTACTGCTCCCATACTTCCCATTAAAAAGCCACTATCCATAATACAAATAACTACATCTTCGCCTTTGATTTTTCCAGTTCCACAAGCAACAGCCTCTTCTAAATTTGTTTTTTCCCTTAAAGCTGCTAATTTCTTAGGATAATCTTCTAAATCTAAAGGATTAGTAGTTTCTATATTTAAATCAAAACGTTTATATGTCCCCTCATCAATTACTAATTCTATTCTTTTCCCAATATGCATTCTAAAATAATGACCACAGTTAGGGCAAATATTTAGATTACTTCTTACTGTATCTTTATAGATAATTTCATGACATTTTTCGCATTTTAGCCATTTTCCAATAGGAATATCTACATTTGATTTTTTGTTGGCTAAATTTTTGGTTTCTCTTTTCTTGATTTTATCTACTATCATTTGGTTTTTGTATCTCCTTTTAATATGTTCTTTTCAATAAAGGATGTATCAAAATTCCCCCTAATAAAATCTGGATTACGAATAATATCAAAAAGGAAATCTCGATTTGTTTCCACTCCATCTATTACAAGTTCTTCTAATGCTCTTTTCATTTTGCTAATAGCTTCATTTCGGTTTGTTCCAAATACAATAATTTTAGCTATCATAGAATCATAGTTAGCTGGAATAGTATATCCACTATAAATTGCAGTATCTACTCTAATCCCATTTCCTCCTGGTAAATTCATTTCATTGATTTTTCCTGGTGATGGCATAAAGTTTTTAATTGGATTTTCTGCATTAATTCTACATTCCATAGAATGACCTTTAAATTCAATTTCCTTTTGTTTAAATTTCAATTCTTCTCCTGCTGCAATACGAATTTGCTCTTTTACCAAATCAATTCCTGTTCTCATTTCTGTAATTGGATGTTCCACTTGAATTCTTGTATTCATTTCCATGAAATAGAAATTTTTATCTTTATCCACTAAAAACTCTACTGTTCCACAGCTTGTATATCCTGCTGCTTTTGCCGCTTTGATAGCAGCATTTCCCATTTTATTTCTTAGCTTGTCATCTATAATAGTAGAAGGAGTTTCTTCAATTACTTTTTGATGATTTCTTTGAATCGTGCAATCTCTTTCTCCTAGATGCACTACATTTCCATGTTCATCTGCTAAAATTTGAATTTCCACATGTCTCGGATTTTGAATAAACTTTTCTATGTAAATCTCGCTATCGTTAAAAGCATTTTTAGCTTCTTGTTTAACAATATTGTAGTTTGCTTCTAATTCTTCAAAGGAATTTACTTGTCTAATTCCTTTGCCGCCACCACCTGCTGATGCTTTTAATAAAACAGGATAACCAATTTTTTCACAAATTAAAATTGCTTGCTTTAAGTCTTTTATACTTCCATCAGAACCTGGAATAACTGGTACTCCCTCTTTTTTCATCATCTCTTTACTATTAGACTTGTTACCTAACAAATCAATTACTTTAGAAGTTGGACCAATAAATTTGATATTAGACTCTTCACAAATTTTAGCAAACTGTGAATTTTCAGATAAAAAACCAAAGCCAGGATGAATACTATCTGCTTTCGTAATACTTGCTGCTTCAATAATATTCTTTATATTTAAATAACTTTGTTTAGGGCTTGCAGGTCCAATGCAAATTGCCTCATCTGCAAGTCTTGTATGCAATGCATCTTTATCTACTTCTGAATAAACAGCTACTGTTTTAATATTCATTTCTTTACATGCTCTAATAATACGAACTGCAATTTCTCCACGATTTGCTATTAGTATTTTATTCATTCTGTTTTATCTCCTTTATTTTTATTTCATTACATTTTTCAATAAAGTATATAAGATAAGTGTAGTCCGCGCAAGGCGAGTTTACGAGCGCCTTCCGTTGCTTTCTTATGTTTATTTTATTATTTGAAAGCAACGGACAGCAAGGACAAACGTTATTATATACTTTATTGAGAAATCATTAAATAAATCAAATAACTGCAAAAGTAAATTCTCCTTTTGCCACTAATTTTCCATCAACAGTTGCAATTCCTTCTCCTATACCAATAGGACCTTTTTTCTTAATAATATTCACTTCTAATTTCAATCTATCTCCTGGCACAACCATTTTCTTAAATTTCAATTTATCAATTCCGCCAAACAATGCATTTTTCCCTTTATTCTCTTCTAAAGAAAGAATTGCAACTGCACCTGCTTGTGCTAAACTCTCTGTGATTAATACTCCTGGCATAATAGGGTTACCTGGAAAATGTCCTTTAAAATACCACTCATTTTCATCCACATTTTTATATGCCACAGTTCTTTCACCTGGCACATACTCTTCTACTTCATCTATCATTAAAAATGGCTCTCTTTGTGGAATAATTTCTTTTATCTGTTCTTTATTTAACATATTTTCTTATCCTTTCTTTTGTTATTAAGTTCAAACTAATGTATATTATGAAAGTGAAGTCTGCGCAAGGCTGCTGAGGTTGTTGAGGCTTTGCCGATTACAACGTCAGTATGCGTAGCAAAGCGAAGAAGTGTTTATGAGCGCCTTCCGTTGCTTTCTTATATTCGTTTCATTATTTGAAAGCAACGGACAGCAAGGACAAACGAAATAATATACTTAGTTTGTTCACTCAATAATAAATAATGGTTTACCATATTCTACTGCCTCTCCGTCTTTTACTAAGATTTCCTTTACTTTTCCTTCAAATTCTGATTCAATTTCATTCATTAATTTCATTGCTTCAATAATGCAAAGGGTATCTCCTTTTTTGACATTCTTTCCGACTTCTACATAGCTTTCAGAAGTTGGAGAAGGTTTTAAATAGAAAGTTCCAACCATTGGAGATTTTACAATATTTCCTTTAACAACTTGTGCTGATACTTCTTGTGTTTTTTCTTCTACTGCTTGCATATTCTCTGTTGTAATTACTTGTTCTACGACTGGTGTAGCTACTTTGATAGTAGCTTCCTTTTTCATACTAATTTTGGTTCCATCTGGGAAGTCAATATCAATTGCTGTTAATTTTGAATTTCCCATATCCTCCATTAATTGTTTTATTTTCTCGTACTCCATTTTTATACTCCTATCTTTTTCAAAATTTATCTAGTTCAAATTAGTTATATTACAAGAGTGCAGTCCACGCAAGACGAAGCGTAACATAGTGAAGCTGAGTGCCTTCTGTTGCTTTCTTATATTCGCTTTTAGCATGTGAAAGCAACAGACAGCAAGGACAAACGAAATAATATAACTAATTTGAACTTATAATTTTCTTAAAACAATACTACTATTATGACCACCAAATCCTAAAGAGTTAGACATTACGATATTTAATTCTGCCTTTCTTGGCTCATTTGGTACAATATCCAAATCACACTCTTCATCTTTTTCTTGATAGTTGATAGTTGGTGGTACTAATTGCTCTTGAATTGCTTTTGCACAGAAAATCGCTTCTACTGCTCCTGCTGCTCCTAATAAATGTCCAACATTTCCTTTGGTTGAACTAACCATTACCTTTTTGGATACTTCGCCTAAAGCTGTTTTAATAGCCATTGTTTCTGTTTGGTCATTTAAGTGTGTAGATGTTCCATGTGCATTGATATAGTCTATTTGTTCTGACGTAATTCCTGCATTTTTAATAGCTCTTATCATTGCTTTTGCTCCGCCTTCTCCATCTGGGCAAGGTGAAGTAATATGATAAGCATCTGTAGTAGAACCAAAACCAATTACTTCTCCATAAATTTTAGCACCTCTTTGTTTGGCATGTTCTAGTTCTTCTAAAATGACAATTCCAGCACCTTCCCCCATAACAAATCCGCTTCTTTCTTTATCAAATGGGATACTCGCTCTATTTTTATCTGTGCTACTAGATAGTGCTTTCATATTTTCAAATCCAGCAATTCCTACTTCACAAATCGCAGCCTCTGTTCCACCTGCAACAACTACATCTTCTTCTCCTAATTGAATGGTTTTATATGCTTCACCAATGCAATGTGTAGAAGTTGCACATGCTGTTACCACACTAATAGATTCTCCTTTAAATCCAAATTCAATAGCAACATTTCCAGCTGGCATATTAGCAATTGCCATAGGAATAAACATAGGCGATACTCTTTTATTACCTTTTTCATAGTTAGTTTCGCATTGTTCTTGGATAGTTCTTAACCCTCCAATACCTGAACCAACAAAAATACCTACTCTATCAAAGTCTGTATTTTCCTTTGTAATTCCTGCATCTTTCACAGCTTCTCTTGCTGCGATAATAGCAAATTGTGATGACCTATCTAACCTTTTAGCTTGCTTTGGGTCAAAATATTCTAATGGGTCATAGTTTTTTACCTCTGCATCTAATTTTGTTTTGTATTCTGTAGTATCAAATAAAGTGATTTTGTCAATTCCACATTTCTTGTTTTTTATTCCTTCCCAAGTTTCTTCTACATTTTTTCCAATCGGAGTAATTGCTCCTAATCCTGTTATTACAACTCTCTTCTTCATTTTCCTATCCTTTCTATTTTAACTACTTAATACTGATTTTTTATAATTTTTTCTTTTAGTAACCAATAATATATGTTTCGCATTTTGAAAAATCGAGGAACATTTGCCTTATAGTACTTTAGAGCAACGCTTACTATAAAAGCTATTTATGTTTTAGTCCATACGCCAATGAGACGAGTGTATGAGAAAAAGAAACATATATTATTGGTTACTAATTATAATTCTAATAAAAAATCACATTAACATTCCACCATCAACTTGAATTACTTGCCCTGTAATATATGAACTCTCATTAGACGCTAAGAATTTCACAACATTTGCTACATCTTCCACTGTTCCCATTCTTTTTAATGGTATTGTTTTTTTGATTTCTTCTTTGATTTCCTCTTTCAACACATCTGTCATTTGTGTTTCAATAAATCCTGGTGCTACTGCATTTACTAAGATGTTTCTACTTCCCACTTCTTTTGCTAAACTTTTAGTGAAGCCAATAATTCCAGCTTTAGAAGCGGCATAATTTGCTTGACCTGCATTTCCGCTAATTCCTACTACGGAAGATAAATTAATAATTCTTCCTTCTTTTTGTTTCATCATATATGGAATAACACTTTTGGTTACATTGAAAGTTCCTACAAGATTAACTTGTAATACATCTTCAAAATCTTCCTTTTTCATCCTCATTAGTAATGTATCTTTGGTAATTCCTGCATTATTTACTAATACATCTACCCTTCCTAATTGCTCAACCACTTGCTTTGTCATATTTTCACTATCTTCAAAACTAGAAACATCTCCTTGAACGGTCAAGCATTTTACACCCAATTTTTCGATTTCGCTTTTAGTTATGATTAAATCTTGATTTTCTGTTCTATAATTTACTGCAATATCATATCCTGCCTTTGCTAATGTTATTGCAATTTGCCTTCCTATTCCTCTTGTTCCACCTGTAATAAAAGCAACTTTACTCATTTACCTTTTCCTCCTTTAGTTCACTTATCACTTGCTCTAATGTTTCCATATTGTTAATGCTTTTAATTTGAACTGGTCTTTCAAAGTTCATTCTTTTGACAAATCCAGTTATTGTTTTTCTAGGTAAAATTTCAACAAATGTATCTATTCCACTATCATACATAGTTAGTAAATCTTCTGAAAATCTAACTGGGTTCATAATATGGTCAGCTAAAGTTTGTACAATGTCATCTGTTTGTCTGTATAACTTTCCGTCAATATTTCTAACTACTTTTGAATCTTTACAGTTAATTTTTATTTTACTTAATTCTTCTTTTAAAGCTTTAGAACATTCACTTAGTTTCTCTGTATGGAAAGGACCTGCGGTGTTTAAAACACTTACCTTTTTAGCTCCCCATGCTTTCGCTATTTCTCCTACTTGATTTACTGCCTCTTCTTCTCCTGAAATGACAGTTTGACCAATAGTATTAAAATTAGTAGGAACTACAAAACCTTCTACTTGTTTACAAGCTTCTTGTGCTTTTTCTGCTTCTAAGCCTAATATAGCAGCCATTTTCCAATTTCCTTGAGGAGTTAAATTTTGCATGATTTCTCCTCTTTTTTGCACTAACTTTATACCATCTTCAAAATCAAATATTCCATCTTCAATTAATGCTGTATATTCTCCCAAGCTTAGTCCTGCCAACATTTCAGCTTGTATATCATTCTTCTTTAAAATAGACAATACTGCTAAACATTCTGTTAACACACTTACTTGTGTATTTTGCGTTTGATTTAACTCCTCCTCTGGTCCTTCAAAAGATATCCTTTTAATGTCTATTCCTGTAATTTTCTCTACTTTGTCATAAACTTCTCTTGCTTCTTCATAATTTTCATATAATTCTTTTCCCATTCCTACAACTTGCGCACCCTGCCCTGGTAATAAAAATCCTATTTTCATCTCTTAGTTCTCCTTTCCATTACAGCTTCAAATTGATTGCAAAACTCTGTTATCACTTTATTTCTATCTACTTCTATCCCAAACTCTTTTTGAATAGAAGTAGCTATATTTTCAATATCACTTGTAAAGTTCATTTTATTGGTATTAATTCCAATTCCTATTACTAAAAATTTCACAGTTTCTAAATGCACTTTACTTTCTGTTAGAATACCTCCTATTTTTTTCTGATGATACATAATATCATTTGGTTCTTTTATTTCTAATCCTATACCATATTCTTTCTTTAAAATATCTACTAGAATTTGTGCTATTTCTACTGTAATTCCTTCTAGTTTTTCTGGTGTACATTCTGTTTGGATATATAGAGAAAAACTAATATTGTTTGGCTCATCAGTGTGCCAAATTCGTCCATGTGTTCCTTTTCCTTGCGTTTGGAGGTCAGCTATTACAACACTTCCATTGACACTCGTATGGTTTTCTATTCTTCTCCAAATTTCATTTTGGGTAGAATCTATTTCATGATAGAAACTAACATCTCTTCCTAAAAAATTAGTGGTTAAGTTCGTAAATTGCATCTAAATTTGCCTGCCTTTTAATTTTATTTGTTGTCGTTTTAATAAGTGGTTCTTCTGTTAGAATAAGTCCTCTAATTGCTTTGTACTTTGGCATTTGCTCATTGACTTCTTTTATTTTTTCTAAAATAGCCTTGTAGATTTCTTCCTCTGTTTCTGCTTTATATACATTTTTTACAATTTCTTTATCATACACTACTTTGACATGGATTTTAATATTTTCCTTATCCTCTGATAGTTGTTTTCCAAAAATGAAAGACTCTTTTACTCCCTCAATTTTATTCACTAAAACTTCCATTTCTTCTGGGAAAATATTTTTACCATTTTTTAATACAATCACACTTTTCTTTCTTCCACAAATATAGATATATCCATCTTCATCTATTTTTGCTAAATCACCTGTGTAAAACCATTCACCTTGAAAAGCCTCTTTAGTTGCTACTTCATCTTGGTAATATCCTAAAGCAATATTAGGTCCTTTTACTACTAGTTCACCAATACCTTCTTGATTGACATCTACTAGTTTTGCCTCCATACTTGGTACCACTTTTCCAATAGAGCCTAGTCTATATTCTTCATTGGTTCCTACGGCTACTACTGGTGATGTTTCTGTTAATCCATATCCTTGTACTAAATTAAGTCCTAATAACCTGTATCTTTCTTCTATTTTTCTATCTAAAGCTGCTGCTCCTGAAATAAATAGTTTGATATTTCCGCCTAGCATTTCATGGATTTCTGGAAATGCTTTTCTTTTTTCTTCCATAGTATGATTTCTTAATTCTTCTTCTCTTCTTAAAATTTCTTCTAGTTTACCTTGCTTTTCTAGTCCTTTTCTAATAATATCAAATATTCTTTCATAAATTCCTGGAACGCAAGCCATAACACTTACTTTGTATTCTTTTAAGTTATCAATTACATGTTTTAATCCATCACAAAATACAGTGGTTGCTCCTTTGTATAAAGAAAAAAGAAATCCAACTGTACATTCAAAAACATGGTGAATTGGTAAAATAGAGAGTAATGTATCTTCTGATGTAATATCTAAAATGCTTCCAATGTCCATTAAATTTGAACATATATTTTTGTGTGAAAGTGATACTACTTTTGAACTAGAGGTAGTTCCTGAGGTAAATAACATAATTGCCATTTTTTCACTATCAATTTTAGCATCTATAAATTCTCTATTTCCTTGTGCAATTAGATTTTCACCTTTTTGGATTAATTCTTGCTCAGAATAAATACCGCTTGCATGTTCTGTATTATCCATTGAGATTAAGTGTTTTAGTTTATTATTTTCATTGTATTTTATTTTTGTTAATGCTTCTTCATATTTTTGGGAATAAAAAATTGCTTCTACTTCTGATCTTTCAATTAAGGATTCTAATTCATTTTCTGGTAAGGATTTGTCTAATGGCACAACAATACCTGTTCCACATACAATAGAAAGATATGCAATTTCCCATTCATAACGATTTTCTCCAATAACTGCAATTCTTTTTCCTTTTAATCCCATATCTATTAATGCTGTTCCAAGGCTATCTACCATTTTTCTTACTTGTTTGTGAGTAAATGTGATATATCCATCTTTTCCATCTCTTACTTTATACGCTATTTTATCTGCATAGATGTCTTTTGTCTTGTTTAACATATCCTTTAAGTCTGTAATTTCAATAGTTTCATATAGCTTTTTACTCATTTGTTTCGTTCTCCTTTTTACTTAAATTTCCAATTTATACTATGTTTTTATATCATATTTTCGAAAAAAAATCTTTAGACTGAGAGGTCAGTATAAAAAACTTTCGCATATTTCTTTCTATTCTTTCATAAATTTTTATTGGTGAAGTTTACATGTTATTGTCTAAAAAATTAAAATGGATATTCCTTATTTCTTTTTCTCTCTTACTAGTTTTAGTAGGTTTCTTTTCTTTTGAAAGACTTTCAGCCATTCCTGTTTCAAGTAGTCAAGCTTTTGAATGGCATAATTCTACTTCAGAAAATACTGTACAAGAAAAGAAATATATTAAGTGGTTTGAGTTTAAAGTTTCTTATGAGGTTCTAGATAAGACATCTAAATTAGATATTCAATCACATAACAATCATGAAGATGTGAAACTAAATTGGATTGAATTAATCTCTTATTTAGCCTGTAAATATGGAAATGATTTTTCAAGATACAAATCTCAAGACTTAACTAATTTAGTAGAAAAATTAAGAAGCGGTCAAACTATGGCTGATTTGACAAAAGATATGAAGAATTATAACTATTATTTTGAAGGCTATGATAGTGTATTACATGAATTTATTGGGGATTTTAAACAAGAAGTCAAAACTACTGTAAGTTCAAAAACAAATACCGAAGGCACTTCTAGCCTAGATAATTCTACTGTTGAACAAGAAATTCCTCAAAAGCAATTTGAAAATAAATATGGTGTTAAAGCCTTCCACCCTGTTGCTAAAAACTATTCTTATAGTCATTATGATGATTTTGGTGCTTCTAGGTCTTATGGATATAAAAGGCTACATTTTGGAAATGATTTAATGGGAAGTGTTGGTGCTCCTATTATTGCAGTAGAATCTGGTGTTGTAGAAGCAGCTGGTTGGAATCAATATGGTGGTTGGAGAATTGGTATTCGTAGTTTTGATAAAAAACGTTATTATTACTACGCCCATTTGAGAAAAAATCATCCTTATGCTGAAAATCTAAAAGAAGGCCAAATTGTGCAAGCAGGTGATGTCATTGGTTATCTTGGTATGACTGGATATAGTACGAAAGAGAATGTCAATAATATCAATGTTCCTCATCTTCATTTTGGTATACAGCTTATTTTTGATGAAGTGCAAAAAGAAGGACCTAATCAAATTTGGGTAGATTTGTATGATTTAGTAAATTTCTTGCAAAAAAATCGTAGTGAAGTTTACAAGAGTAACCAAGAGACTAAAGATTATTCAAGGAAATATGAAATAATAGATCCAATTGTGCCATAAACCGTTTTAGAAATTTCCTCTAAAACGGTTTTATTTTTTTTGCTTTTCAATAGGTACTACTCTCAAAGTATATCCCATAGGGTATAATAATTTGAGTATAGTATATATTTGAGGTGAATTTGTATGTTTTTCTATTCTAGCAATTGCTGGTTGCTTTATTCCACTTATTCTACTTAATTCTTCTTGTGTAAGATTTTTGTTCTTTCTTGCTTCAATAGTTGCTCTAATAATATCTTCTTCTATTTTTATTGCTTCTTCTTCTTCAGGAGTTAATTTTAGATTAGCTTTTACTTCTTCCCAAGTCAATTCTTTCTTTCCCATTTTAACCATTCCTCTCTTTATAATCCTTCAACAATCTTCTTGCCCTTTCAATTTCTCTTTTGGGAGTTTTTTGTGTTTCTTTCATAAAGCATGTTAATAACAAAAATTTATTATTGGTATAATAGGCAAAAAGTATTCTATCTCTTATTGGTCTTAATTCCCATATATCATCTTCTAAATGTTTTATATATGGACTTCCTATTTCTAAACCTTGTTCTGATAATAAATTCATATATGCTATTATTTTGTTGAGTTTTACTCTATTATCTTTATTATTTACTTGTTTTCTCAATGTATTAATATAATTTTCTACTTCACTTTCTCCATTTTGATTTTGATAAAAAATAATTTTATACATATATTGCTCCTTTTAATATAACATATTTGTTATAAAATGTCAATTGATTTTTTCTGGGGATTTGATTAAGAATTAAAATTAAAATGATTTATAATTAACTTTTTTCATGTTACTACAATTCTTTATACTATGTCAATTAAAATCGATAGACATATTTCTACATAAAATGACAAAGTATATTCCAATAAAAAAGAAACTTTAGAAAATATCTAAATATCACTAAAGTTTCATTATCCAATTTAGTCCCATTTGACTTCATTTCTTTATACTTTATGTAAAAACTATTCTCCCTCCATAAGTCCATCTTCTATTTTGTCAATTAATTTTTTAGAGATTTCTTCAACAGATTTAACCATAGTTCCTATATTAGCCTCAACAGTTATCTCCTTACTATTAATCCAAATAGTATTTAATCCCTCTTGCTTTGCTCTTGTGATATCTAAATAAATATCATCACCAATCATAACACATTCATTGGGCTTTTTATCACCACAAGCACTCAAATATGCCTCTTTATTTGGTTTTATTTTATGTTCTCCATAACATTCTTGAAAATATTGTCCTATTCCCATATTATTTAATCTGTTCAATTGAGACTCTGCGAAATAATTAGTCAATAATACTAATTCATATCTTTGTGCTAATCTTTGTATCGCATCTATCAATAATTGGTTTCTAGGAGGTATGCATATTTTCAATTCTTCAAAAAATACTGTAACAAATTCTTGTGGCATTTCTCTGTTTATAGCATTTCCCATATGTGTTGTATAATCTACAATATTATAATTATCATACATTTGCTCATATGTTTTTATTCCTTGTAAAAATAGTCTCACTGCTTCATCAGAATATACTCCTATTCTTTTTAAGGTTTTTTCAACACTAGCTACAAAGTTAACTCCTTGTATAAGAGTTCCATCTACATCAAAAATAAGTCTTTTTATCATGTTATCTAAATTCTCCTTTAATTTAAATTACTATAGATTAGGATTATGTAGCTTTTACCTTGTCTTTAAAAATTTCCTCTTGCTTTTCTATAATCTTATTAACTAGAATAGATAACGGTAAACATAACAAAATTATCCAAATAACTACTAATTTACCCTACTTTACTATGCAAACTGATTAGCTAATTGATCTATTGGAATCCCACCATTATCACTCCAATCAATCTTAACATTATCGAATTCCTCACTTCTAAAATTATTTAGTCTTTGATAGTCTTCTTTTTCCATCTCAAAGTTTAATGCTTGTTTATTCTCACTTATCCTATCTATATTAGTTGATTTTACTAAGGCTATCATTTTCTTTTCCTTTATCAACCAATTAAGTATAATCTGATTTTGAGTTTTTTGGTATTTATTAGCCAATTCAACCAATATCGGATAATTCCTTTGTGCTGTCCTATTTCTTCTTAGTGGTTGATAGCATAAGAATTTTATATTCTTTTGATTGCAATACTCAAAGAAATCTATTTTAATCTCTTTATTTATTTCTTCTAATTGTTCTAAACTTGCATTGCTAATGCCTATATATTTTACTTTTCCTATTTCTACCATTTTTTGTATTTCTTTATAAACATTTATTAGAGGAATCTTTGAAAATGAAGGCTTATGTAATTGAAGCATATCAAGACACTCAATATTAAGACTATTTAGATATTCATCTAACTGCTTTTCCACATCTTCTTCACATTCAATATTAGGTTCCAAATTTGCTGCAATAAATAATTTTTCTCTATCTACTTTGTCTATAAATTTTTTCAGTTGCTTTACGACTTCTCCATTATTGTATAGCATAGATAAAGACAAATAATTTTGTCCCAAGTTATAAGAATACATCAAAGCCTTTATATCATTTTCTATATTTTCAGGCTCTATTTTCCATGTCCCTATACCTATTTCAAATATTTCATTTCTATTTGTCATAACACTCTCCTAATTTTCTTCTCAATACAACTTTTGATACATCTCATAATCATTCAAAATTCGTCTTACATACATATTCGTTTCTTTATATGGTATGTTTTCCAAATCTGTGCCATCATCCTTAATCGTTCCTCTTTCTATCCAATTGTTTACATTTCCCATTCCTGCGTTATAAGCAGCTAATGCAATTCCCACTTGATTATCATATTTTTCTAACAATTGCGAAAAATAATAGGTTCCTAATCTAATATTCGTTTCTGGGTCATATAAATCTACTTCTACTTGCTTTGATAATTCTATAGCAGTTTTATCCATTAGTTGCATAAGCCCTTTTGCATCATTATGTGATTTGGCTTGTGGATTAAAATCACTTTCCGCTTTAATAATCGCAAAAATTAGTAAAGGATCTACTTCACATTCTGCAGCATATTTTGTCACATATTCAGCATATTCTTGAGGATATGCTATTTTCATTATCTTGTTTTCCAAGCCTAATAAATGAAATAAAACAAAATATAAGATAAAAATAAATATTAATAGTATCAATAATCTTTTTAATACTTTCACTTAACTTTCTAAACTCTCCTTTGTTTTTCTATACTCTAGGAAATTACCTGCGTAGCATGTAATTGACGTAGAGTATAGTTATTACGAATGCTACAAATTCTTAATGACTTTGTCATTTAGAATTTGTTAACTTCGTTTCCCTATTTTACCTCATACCAATTGCCTGCTTCTGAAACTTCTACTTCTAATGGAATATCTAATGTTACAGCTTGCTCCATAGAGTCTTTTAGAATTTGTTTTACTTGTTCTTTTTGTTCTTCTTTACATTCTATCAATAACTCATCATGAATTTGCAAAATTAATTTGGCATCTAATTTTTCTTCTCTTAATCTATCAAAAACTTTTATCATAGCAATCTTCATAATATCTGCGGCTGTTCCCTGAATTGGTGTATTCATTGCTGCCCTTGTTCCAAACTGTCTTACCATATAGTTGCTAGAAGAAAGTTCTGTAATATATCTTCTACGATGATACAAGGTCTCTACATATCCTTTTTCTTTTGCCTCTTCTACTATATCATTCATAAAGGCTTTTACACCTTCATATTTATTCAAATATTGTTCAATATAGTTTTCTGCTTTTTTACGACTAATTCCTAACTGTTCTGCTAATCCAAATCCACTAATACCATACACAATTCCAAAGTTTACTGCTTTAGCTGCACTTCTTTGCTCTTTGGTTACATCTTCTTGTGGAACATTAAATACTTTAGAAGCAACTTGTCTATGAATATCTTCTTCATTTAAAAAGGCTTGTTTCATGGTTTCATCTTGTGAAATATGAGCTAATATACGTAGTTCAATTTGTGAATAATCTGCATCAATAAAAATATTGCCTTCCTCTGCTTTAAATGCTTTTCTAATTTGCTTTCCCTGTTCTGCTCTAGTTGGGATATTTTGCAAATTTGGTTCTGTTGAGCTTATTCTTCCAGTAGCAGTAATAGTTTGATGGAAGTATGAGTGAATTCTATTTGTTTGTGGATTTACATATGGTAATAAGCCTTCTACATAAGTAGAATTAAGTTTTACAAGACTACGATATTCCAATAATTTCTCAATAATTGGGTGTTCTGGACGTAATTTTTCTAGTACATCTACATCAGTGGAATATCCTTTTTTAGTTTTCTTGTATACTGGCAATTTTAACTTTTCAAACAATACAATACCTAATTGTTGTGTAGAATTAATATTAAATTCCTCCCCACTTAGGTTATATATTTCTTGTTTCAAAGTCTCTATTTGTTCTTTTAATTTGTCACCAAAACTAATTAATTCTTCCTTGTCTAAATAAATACCTTCATATTGCATATTGGCTAAAACTTTTACCAATGGCATCTCAATATTTTGAAATAACTCTGTTGCATTTGTCTCTTCTAATTTTGGTAACATCATTTCTTGCAATTTTGCAATAGTGTATACATACATTGCATTTTGGTATCTCTCAAAATCTAAACTAGTATCTGTTTCTTGAGCAAATAAAGTCATTTGCTTTTCTTGCTCTTGTTTCATTCCCATTGCTTCTAAATAGCCCATAAGGTCCATTTTTAAATATTGATTTGCAAGTTCTTCTAAAGTATAATGACTAATACTAGAATTTAATAAATATCCAGCAATTTCACTATCGAAATAAATTCCGTTTAAATCAATTCCTAACTCTCTCCATAAAATAATATCTTCTTTCATACGATAGCTATATTTTTTTACTGAGTTATCTTCTAAAACTTCTTTAAAATTTTGAACAAATAACTCTACATTATTCATTGGAATTTCATAAACTGTTTGAGATATTATCATATAAAGAGTAGTCATTTTTTTAGGAATAACTGCTAAAGTTTCTTGTCTTTCTACTTTTTCTTTTTGTAAGAAATATATCAGCTTTCCTTCTTGTTTTATAGCTTCTACTAGTTTTTGTATCTTTGAAGTGTCTTCTAATCTAAGAGTTTCTATTGTAAATAATTCGTTAATATCTTGTGGCATTTCTGGCTTACCTTGTAGTCCAAAACGTTCAATAAAACGATTAAAATTTAATTCTTTAAATTTGGCATATACCTCTTCTTCATTCCATTCTTGTCTTTTAAAATCTTCTACCTTTTCTTCAATTGGTACTTCTGTATTTATCGTTCCTAAAGTTCTTGAAAGTTCTGCTAATTCTCTATTTGTCACTAACTTTTCTTTTGTCTTTGGTTTTAAGTCCGCCTTATCTCTTTCTATTTCTAAATATAGATTAGCAATAGAATGATATTTTTGAATTAATTCTAAAGCTGTCTTTTCTCCAATTCCTGGAACTCCTGGAATATTATCAGAAGTATCACCTTGTAAACCTTTTACTTCTATTAGTTGTTTAGGCATAATACCATATTTTTCTAAAATAGCCTCTTCATCAAACACATCTACTTCTGTTTTCCCCATTTTAGTATGTGGAATACGAACTTTAATATGATTAGAAGTTAATTGGAAAGTATCTCTATCTCCTGAAACAATGGTAACATCTAGTTTTTCCTTTTCAGCCTTTTTGGCTATTGTCCCTAAAATATCATCAGCTTCATATCCTTCCATTTCAACAATGGTAATATTCATAGACCTTAAAATATCTTTTAAAATTGGCATTTGCTCTGCTAATTCATTTGGCATTCCTTTACGATTTGCTTTATATCCCTCATACATCTTATGTCTTGCTGTAGGAGCTTTTAAATCAAAAGCAACCATAAGGTATTCTGGCTTTATATCCTCCAATACCTTAAATAGAATTGCCAAAAAACCATAAATGGCATTTGTATATTTACCATCTGGTGTCATTAACATTTTAGAACCCATTATTCCATAAAAAGCTCTATTTAAAATACTGTTTCCATCAATTAAGACTATTTTTTCCATTGTTTCCTCCTTCAAGGTGTGTCCCCAAAACTGACACTTTTGTCACTTTAGGGACGTAGGTTAAACTGACACTTTTGTCAGTTTTAAAGAACGTCCCCAAACTGCCATTATTCATAAATCCCTATTCCTCTCATGTAATTAATATACCCTTGATCTATATTAATCCATTCTGTGATTTTATCTTCCAACTTTTTCTCGTCAAGTTTCGTTTGAGCATATTTCTCATAATTACTAATAATTTCTCTTTTAAAGTTTTTAGGACAATTTCTACTAAGAATTCTAGCTACATCATCATAGATATTTCCATAACCGGCAAAGCCAAAGTCAATAATGGCTGTTACTTTGTTGTTTTCATCTAGTAACACATTACTTAAGTTTAAATCTCCATGTACTAAGCATTTTGGTGTTTCTACTGTATCTGCAAACTTCCAAAATGCTCTGTCTTCTTGACTTACATGCTTCGTTAATAACTCATCTAAAAATTCTGATAAATTTAGTCCAATATCATTAATTGTAAAAATCTTTTCATTTTGAAAGTTCACTTGATGAAGTTCAGCCATGAATTTTGCAATATCTGCTGATATCTGTGCAATTTCTTCTTCTGATAATTGCTCTATTTTCTCAGCAAGAGGAGTTCCTGCAATTTTTTTATGCACACTAAAAGGTCTACCTTCATCTCTTTTTAATTCTAATTGGCAAGTATTAAAAGTAGTTTTTTGATAAATATATCCGTGCAAACTCACTGTCTTTTACAATAGTTCTAGACCAAAATTCGTCACGTGGGAAGCGGAAAAAATAGTTTCCTTCATTTGTTTCTACTTCATATACAATGTTAGTCCAACCAGTTGTAATTAAATTCATTGCTTTTACTTCTTTTCCTATCAATGCCTTCTTGATAATCGGTTCAAAATTTTCATCTATTTTAAAATATACTTCGCTCATAATCTGTTTCCTTTCTATCTTACTGTCTACTATCATTTTCGAATAACTGACTAACTAATTCTAGAATTTTTTGTTTAGATGCCTCATCATAGTTATTCTCAATAACATAATCAAATTGTTCTTGCAATTCTTTATCTTTCATAAAATTATGATACTGTTCTTGTAATTCTTGAATTCTGTCTTCTTCTTTTTCTTTAGACATTCCTCTTTCCTTTAGCTTTTCTATCGCTATATCGATATCTTTTGGAAGCAGATAAATAGTTACTATATTAGGTACTACCTTTTTCCAATCTTTAATTGTTGTATAGTGCATTTCAAATACATAATTATCTTTCGAAAGAATTTCTTCTTTTAAATACGCATAAGTACCATCAAATACCTGAAAATCATAAATGATTTTGCCTTGCTTTTTTAGTTCTTCTAATTCTTGCTCAGTCATAAAATATCCAGTTTCTCCATTTACCTCTCCTGGACGCATTTTTCTTGTTCTAATGGTATGTACTTTCTTAAAATCTAATGTCTTAGAAAGTTCTTCTGCTAAAAAAGATTTTCCAACTCCAGTAATTCCTACAAATGCTAATAACATAATATCGTTCTCTCCTTTTGTCGCACCTGGGGACGTTAGTTAGTGCGACATGTGTCCCTAAGTGTGACATTTATATTGTTTTCTCTGAATAGGCTGGTACTACTACCATATCTTCATCATACATTTGCACTATTTTTTTATATCTTTCATGTACCTTTTGATAGCCTTGCAAATACTTTGCTATATCTTTATGGCTAAATGGTATTACTTTAAAATTGCTCCATGTAGCTTGATTATAGTAAGTATAAATAAATTCATTTTCTACATTATCTATTTTGATAGAACTTTTTCCTTCCTTAGTTGTTTTAGTAATTCTTAACGAACTCATTAATCCTACTGTTTTGTTGTAATTCTCATCTTGATATTGTGCTGAAATAAAGTTGCCTAAAGAATAGAATACTAATGTATCATCTATCCATTCTACTGGTTCTAATACGTGTGGATGTGTTCCAATAATTAAGTCTACTCCTTGTTCTGCTAAGAACCTAGCTTCATCTTTTTGATATTTTGATGGTTCTGGTGTATATTCTATTCCACAATGCATTGCTACAATTAATACATCTACTTTATCTCTTACTCTTTTAATATCTTCTTTTACTTTTTCTTTATATGCTTGATAGTTTGTATCTCGTTCTGGGTCATTAATAGATAAATCTGTTGGCCATACGTTAACTAAATATTCTTTTCCTGTTGGTACTGGTATTCCATTAGTTCCGTAAGTATAATTTAGCATGGTATAGGTAATTCCATTTACTTCTCTAATTTGTACTTCATCTCTTTGTTCAAAAGATTGATAGCTTCCTACTGCTAATACATCTTTTTGCTTATCCCAATAAGCTCTTGAATTCAAAATAGCTTGTTCTCCTCTATCCATGGTGTGATTGCTTGCTGTACTAACTAGATTAAATCCTGCATCTAGCATATTTCCTCCTGCCTCATAGGGTGAATTGAAACATGGATAATCAGATAATCCCATTTTGCTTCCACCTAAAATAGTTTCTTGGTTATAGTAGGCAATATCATAGTTTTTAACTTTTTCTTTAATTAATCTAAGCATTGGCTTAAAGTCATATCCTTTATTATCTGCATTTCTATGTGCTTCTTTATAAATACTACTATGTACTAGATTATCCCCCACCATAATAAGAGAAGCACTTGTTGTTTCTTCTTTAGGCTTTTCTTGTTCTATTTTGTTTTCTTCTTTACCACTTGCTGTTCCTATAGTTTCTACTGTATCTGGATACATTTTTAGAATTACTAAAGCAATTACTGCTATTACTAAAATAAATGTTGCAATAATGACTACTTTTTTTCCTACATTCTTTTTTTGGTTCATTTTTTACTACTCCTATGTTTCCTTACTATATCATACTTTTTTATTATTTGCTTAGATTTAAGAAATTTCCCCTTTATTTTTAAGAAAATATCAAGAACTCATCTTATCTTTTTTATTTTTTCTCATATCTTTTCTAAAGTATCAATTTTTTCACTCTAAATTTATGAGATAAAATTAATCTTCTTCATTATTTTCCACTAAATCTGCTATTTCCTTTAATTTATTCTCTAATAATTTTTTATCTATCAATTTTAATGTATATTGAGATACCATTGTTGGTGACATTGTTTTACTCATTTCATATTCAACAACTTTTTCATCTTTATCTGCACATAAAATTACTCCCACACTTGGATTTTCATTTTCTCTTCATTATCTAATTTCATACTCTTGAACACTTGCATTATTAGGAAGATAAGGTCCTATCTCTTCATCTCTCATCATTCCATTGGCATAACATTCTATTGCTTTGGTTATCCCAGCATGGCAAACAATTAAAATATTCTTATCTGAATAACTTATTTTTATTTCATCTAAAAAATTATAAATTCTTTTGAAAAAATCTTGAACATTTTCTGCTTTAATATATTTCAAATTTTTATTATATGCCCAAAAATCATTATAGTTAAATGAGGACTTAATAGTCCCCTCAAATTCTCCATAATTTCTTTCCCTTAATCTATCATCAAAAATTATATCTAAGTTTCTATCACTATTTATAATTTCAGCTGTTTGTCTTGCACGAATTAAAGGAGAACAAATAATTATGTCAAAGTTTATATTTTCTAAATTTGATTTTGTTTCTTGTGCTTGTTCCTTACCTCGTTCATTGAGTGGAATATCTGCAGAACCCTGCATTTTCTTTAAGGCATTCCATTCTGTTTGACCATGTCTAACAACATATAATTTCATTAATCTTACACCTACTTTTCTATAAGTTAATATGTATTTGCTTTATATAATTTTATCATACTCTTTTATAAATTATTTTTAATTATCATATCATTTCGTATACGCTTCATCTAACAATTTCCAAATTCACTTTATCTTTCTCAATTTGCTTCCTATATCTATCTTCCTCCGAAAAAATACAACCACAATATTTTTGCATATACATTCCTAGTTCTCTTGCTTTTGCTTGTCCATCACGAAATCCTACTCTAAAATCACGATATAAAAAAGTAAGTCCATATTTTTTTGCTATCTCTTCTGCTATTCTCCTTAGCTCTTCATGTTTTTGATAAGGGCTCACTAGTAATGTAGTAGTAATAGTATCATACCCATTTTCTTTTGCATATTTAGCTGTTTGTTCTAGCCTTACAATATAGCAATAATCTATACATCTTGTTTCTAATGATCCTACAACATTTTTACAAAAATTATCTAATCCATAATCTTCTTCAAAAATTGCTTGTATCTGAATACTCTGTGTGTATTCTTTCAAACAATCCCTTCTAGCCTTGTATTCCATATATGGATGAATATTAGGATTATACCAATAAATAGTTGGTTCAATCCCCTCTTGTCTTAAACTATCTATACAATATACACTACATGGTGCACAGCATGTATGCATTAAAAGTTTCATCTTCTCACCTTCTTCATTTTGTCATTTTAGGGACAGATGTCAGTTAAACATACGTCCCCCAACTGACATTATCCCTCATAAGTTACTCCAATATGGCTATATGCTGCTGGCATAGCAATTCTTCCTCTAGCAGTTCTAGCTAAAAAGCCTATTTGAATTAGATATGGCTCATACATATCTTCTACTGTTTCTGCGTCTTCTCCAATTGTAGTTGCCACTGTTTCAATGCTAATTGGTCTTCCATTATACTTAATAATCATTGTTTCTAATATCTTTCTGTCTATGTCATCTAGTCCCATTTCGTCTATTTCTAATCTATTTAATGCAGTTTTTGCTATTTTCAAAGTAATATTTCCATCTCCTAAAACTGCTGCATAATCTCTTACTCTTTTTAATAATCTATTTGCAATTCTAGGGGTTCCTCTTGAACGTCTTGCAATTTCTGATGCTGATTCATCATCAATTTCTACTTCTAAAATTTTAGCAGACCTTTTTACAATGGTTGTTAAGTCCTTTGTTTGATATAACTCTAAATGATGTACAATTCCAAACCTATCTCTTAATGGTGTAGCTAAGGCTCCTGCTCTGGTAGTTGCTCCAATTAGTGTAAATTTTGGTAGATCTAAACGAATCGACCTTGCACTTGGTCCTTTTCCTATCATAATATCTAAAGTATAGTCTTCTAATGCTGGGTATAGAATTTCTTCTACACTTTTATTTAAACGATGTATTTCGTCAATGAATAGCACATCAAATTCAGATAAATTGGTAAGTAATGCTGCTAAATCTCCTGGTTTTTCAATAGCTGGACCTGATGTAATTTTAATATTTGAGTTCATTTCATTTGAAATAATATTAGCAAGTGTTGTCTTTCCTAGACCTGGAGGCCCATATAGCAAAACGTGATCAAGAGGCTCACCTCTTTTTTTGGCAGCCTCAATATAGATTTTCATATTTTCTTTTACTTTATCTTGTCCAATATATTCTTCTAAAGTTTTAGGTCTTAGGGTATTTTCTATTCTTTCTTCTTGAATGTCCTCTAATTCTGGACTAATTAGTCTTTCTTCATCCATTCTTTTGCCTTCCTTTTTGGTATTTTCTATTTCTTATCATGTCTAATATTCTTTTCGTCTACCTCTATTATTTCTTCTTCTTTTGCTTTCACTCTAAAAATATCTTTGTATCCAATTGCCACGAATGCAATTATTAATAAAGCAAATGATATCGCTTTCCAAATACCACTTTCTAATAGAATAACTGCAAACATTCCTAAAGTAGCAGTAAGCCCATATAAGATAAACACAGCTTGTTTTTGTGTGTATCCTTTTTTCATTAATCTATGATGTAAATGTCCTTTATCTGCTTGAAATACTGCTTTAATGGACTTTCCTTTAATAATTCTACGTATAATAGCATACAAAGTATCAAAAATTGGGAAAGCTAGTATAATAATTGGAGCAATTAATACAATGGCTGTATAGGTTTTGGCTACTCCGTAAAATAGAAATAATGGCTAATGAAAAGCCTAAGAAGTTAGAACCAGTATCCCCTATAAAAGTTCTTGCTGGACTAAAGTTAAATGGTAAAAATCCTACAATTGCTCCACCTAATGCTGCGATTAAAAGTACTGCAATGAGTGGTGATTTATTTAGAGTGAAAATGATTAACAAAGAGAAACATGAAATTAAAGTAATTCCAGAAGACAAACCATCTAAGCCATCAATTAAATTAATGGCATTGGTAATTCCAATAATCCAACAAATAGTGAGTCCACAAGAAAACCATTCATTTAAGCCAATTTTGTCATCTAGAAATGGTAAATGAACATTTTGAATACGAACTCCACAGGCTACTACAATAACAGCTGAGATAATCTGCATAATAAGTTTCACCCAACTTGGCACTCCCTTGGCATCGTCAATAAAACAAGTAATTCCTAATATGACAATGCCGATAAAAAAGCCTAGCATTTTAAGCCAATACTGTTCTTCTCCAAATAGGTCAACAGAGTGTTCTAAATTCATTACAATTAGTAAGTACACTGTCGATACTAAGAAACCACAAATAACTGCCACTCCTCCCAGTCTTGGCATTGGCTTTTTATTTACTCTTCGGTCATTTGGTATATCAATTGCTCCTACTTTTTTGGCTAGCCTCATTGTATATGGTGTTAGTACAAAAGCTGTAATAAATGCTAACAAAAATGCAATAGCGATGTCTCCCCACATAGTCCTTCCTCCTCTTGTTTTTCTATATTTCCCCTTCTTCTATTTTCTCTAGTGTAATACTTCTATTGGATAATCTATAAATAATCCACTTTCAATTACTCCTGTAATGGATTTAATATCTTCTTCTAAAGTTTCATATACTTCTACAAATTTTGTATCTAAAATGACATTGTTATTTTCTGTAAATACTGGACCATCTTTTTTCTCTGCTTTTCTTAAAGTACATTCTGTAAGTCCTAAATCTAACAATGCTTCTTTCACACTACTAATCGCTTCTGGATATACTTCAATTGGTATTGGAAATTTCTCATTTAGCTTGTCCACAAATTTGCTATCGTCTACTAGGATATAGGTAATTCCACTATTTACCATGTTTAGCTTTTCTTTAAACAATGCTGCTCCTCTACCTTTGATTAAAATATTATCTTGTTTAGATACTTCATCTGCACCATCGAATGCCCAATCTGGCTTTGCTTCTAAAATGCTCACTGTTGGAATTTTTAATTCTTGGCATAATGCTTTTATCTCAAAAGAAGTTGGTATTGCTGTTATTTTTAATCCTTCTTCTTCCATTCTTTTTGCAATTTCTTTTGCTGCTAAGTATGCTGTAGAACCCGAACCAAAACCAATCACATCTCCGTCTTTTGCCTTGCTGGCTACTTGCTTTGCCACCTTTTCTTTTTGCTCTTGGTTGCTAATTTTATTTGGCTCAATTTCTTGCATAGAACTATTCATCCATTCCATAATTTATCCTCACTTTATCTTTTCAAAATTTGATTGTATTATATCATTACTACTATTTGAAAGTAAAGGCAATTGAGGCAATTTTGAAAAATTATAGTAAAACTGTAAATAAATCTCAAAAAAGGAGTGGCACTTGCTTTTATAAACAAGTGCCACTCCCATACCGGACATTAATTCGTGCTTTCTGACTCCTCAACATTACTTACTACTTCGTAGGAGCAGGGAAATACGAATGCCTCTTGTTCTTCCACAGACAGTTCCTCAAAAGGAATAGTATCGTGAACAAGATAGGTTCCGTCATCCCTTTCTTCTTTTTTCTCTCTTAAATCTTTGGCAACTTTTCCATCTTTATTCAGGAAAAGCATATATTGATTAGAGAGTGCAAGAAAATGTTCACCTTTGCTTATTAGATAATCTGCAATCAAAGGTCCCTGTGTTTCTCCATAGTCCTCACCAATTACATAACCTCTATCTCCATCACTCCATAAAATGGTGAAGACAGCTACGTTAGTCCCCTCGAACCGATACACACCATATCTGTCACCAAATCCCGGCTTGTTATAATGGCCTCCTTCTAACCCTGTTGTGATAAACTCAAAGTTTACCGTTTGCTGTTCGGGCTCCTGCGTAAGGTTTGGCGAAACATCGGAAGGTTCTTCCGGCAGCATACCAATCAATTGCTCCTTTAATGTCTGCTCCTGCTGAGTGTCAGTTTCTGTCACAATGTCCGTCTCTGGTGTTGGTCTCATGCTGGCATTTGTGGCGTCACCACCACAGCCCGTCATGAACATCACCATCGATACAACCAAAAGTAGAATACCAATGCCCTTTTTCATAATGCAATTCTCCAATCTATTTTAGTTTTTTGGGCATTTGCCCTATGAGTATATTATAGCATAATTGGTAGCATAAAGCAAACAAAGAGAAAAAGGATAGGTAATACCCATCCTTTTTCTCCCCAAAGCCAATCCCGTTAGCTTTGGCTTTAGATGAACTCTTTGTAGTCCCCTCGGTGAAATTTGAGGAAGAAGCGTTGCAACAGCAGTATGGTAATCTCAGCGAGGTCAAACCCGAAGAAGGGTTTTCTTCCTTCCAAGTAATCTTCCAACTCTTGCTCCACATCTTCTAACGAATACCAACTGTCGCGGATATACTCATTCTCATCAAGGTGTTGCTCGGTCTTGTTCTCTACTTTTGCAATAAAAGTCTTTAATGTTTCAGTAGAGCAAGAAACATGCAGGTGCACGTGTGGTTGTACCAGAGGTTGTATTTTTTGTACTTCATAGCCAATCTCCTCTTGCACTTCACGGCAGGCACTTTCTTCCATGGTTTCGTCCTTTTCTACCAGACCGGCAGGCAACCCCCAAAAGAAACGAGCATATTGCTTTCCGTCTACAGTAGCAAATCTTGCTCCTCTTGGTTCTAAAACCATGCACATCTCGGTTTTGCCTGTACTCTGATTTTTGCGGAGGCATAGAATTTGGACCGCAGGCTGAGAAAGAATCAAATTGAAGGTGAATTCACGAGGTACTCCATCTCTTTCGCCAAGCACGGTATGCTCAGCTACATTGAATCTTCTCAGTTCTTGAAGAATCTTTTGGCTGACTACTGGCTGCCCATATCTCCGATAATAGTCCCAACTGGACTCTGGCGGAAAATATGGCTGTTGTCTCTTTTCCTCTTTGCTTTCGCTTGCCCCATAATCAATGTAGGGGAACATTGTAAGTTCTTTCTTTTTGTCATTCATTTAAAGTATTCCTCCCAATTTAATCAAAATTCGGACTATTCTACTTACGTTAAATACTTATATTATACCATTTTGGGCACAATTTTTCAACTTTTGCTTGTCTTTTCTCCTCATCTAGTGATAAAATATTGATTAAACTGAATTTAAGATTTTCTACGCAATGAAATTGCTAGAAAATCTAATATTCGCCATAATTAATTTCTACGTCAAGTGCACTCTTGCGAGATGCACTTTCCTAGAACTTAAAAAATTGTAAATGAAGGGAATGATAATGATATGGCAAAAGAAAACGTATTTGATACTTTAATGGAAAGAGGTTATATTGAACAAGTAACTCATGAGGAATTAAAAGATGTACTAGGAAAAGAGAGTGTTCCTTTTTATATTGGTTTTGACCCTACTGCTGATAGCTTACATATTGGTCACTTTATTTCTTTAATGGTTGCATCTCAAATGCAAAAAGCAGGTCACAAACCTATTATTCTACTTGGTGGTGGTACTGCCACTATTGGTGACCCATCTGGAAAAACTGACATGAGAAGAATGATGACACGTGAAGAAATTAATCATAATGCAGAATGCTTTAAAAAACAAATGGCTAAATTTTTAAGTTTTGAAGGCGAAAATGCTGCTGTTATTGTAAATAATGGTGATTGGCTTTTAAACTTAAACTTTGTAGAATTTATGCGTGATATTGGTTCTCTATTTTCTGTAAATAAAATGCTTTCTGCAGAATGTTATAAACAAAGAATGGAACGTGGCCTTACTTTCTTTGAATTAGGATATATGTTAATGCAATCTTATGACTTTTTACATTTATATGAAACTTATGGATGTAAATTACAATTAGGTGGAAATGACCAATGGTCTAATATTTTAGGTGGTGTTGACTTAATTCGTAGAGTTGGACATTCTGATTCTTTTGGTTTAACTTTTAAATTATTAACCACTAAAGAAGGCAAAAAAATGGGTAAAACAGAAAAAGGTGCTTTATGGCTTGACCCAGAAAAAACTTCCCCATATGAATTCTACCAATACTGGAGAAATATTGATGATGCAGATGTAAAAACTGTTTTATCATTAATCACTTTCCTACCAATGGAACAAATTAACGAACTATGTGCATATCAAGATGAAAGAATGAATGAAGCTAAAAAAGTGGCAGCTTTTGAAATTACAAAACTAATTCATGGTGAAGAAGAAGCTAAAAAAGCTGAAGAAGCAGCTCAAGCTTTATTTGAAGGAAATGGTAGCTTAGATAATATGCCTACTTCTAAAATAGAAAGCCTACCAATCTCTATCTTAGATGCTATGATACAAATTGGTTTTGCTCCTTCTAAAGGACAAGCTAGAACTTTAATTGAGCAAGGTGGTATTTCTTTAAATGATGAAAAAGTACTTGAGACTACTTACCAATTATCTGAAAATGATTTTAAAGAAGGATATGCTATTTTGAAAAAGGGTAAAAAAGTATTTCATAAATTGGAAAAATAAAGATACAAATATAAGTACAAATGAAAGGATATAGATACTATGATAAAAAATCAACTCGTGCCTATTTCTCTAAAAAAACATAATGGTATTATTAGTTTTTGGAAGTTTTGTTTTTGTATAATGGTTGTTCTTTTTCATAGTCAGCTTTTAGCAACAAATGAAGAATCCACTTTGTTTAGTCAAGGTGCTATAGCAGTTGAATTTTTCTTTTTAGTCTCTGGCTTTTTATTAGCTAAGACAACCTTACGAAAAAATGAACAAAAAATGGGGACAGAAAATTTAGGAAAAGAAACTTTCCACTTTATTTGGAAAAAATACCTTTTCTTTCTTCCCTATATGTTATTTGGTGGATTTCTTGGACTACTATTACAGAATATCTATAATGATGTTGGAACTTATCAGAATATTTCCTCTATTTGGGATATCTTATTACTACATATGACTGGTTTAAATGGAAATGTAGTAATTGGACAAGCTTGGTATATATCAGCAATGCTTTTATCTATGATGATATTATATCCTCTTCTTAGGAAATATCAGCAAAACTTTATTTACTTGGTAGCTCCTTTAATTGTACTTTTAGGTTTTGGCTGGTTAAGTAGAAATTACTCTAATTTAAGGGGACCTGATATCTGGGTAACTTTCACTTTTAAAGGTGTTATACGAGCCTTTAGTGAACTAACTTTAGGATGTATTTTATATGTAATCTGTCAAAAACTAAAAAAAGTTAATTTTACTACATTGGGAAGAATTATAATTACTATTATCGAAATTACTGGCTTTATATTTCCTTTTTTAATTGCGCAATTCGCATCTACTAGTAAGTATGATTTTATCTTGGTTCCAATTATAGCAATCTCTGTTCTCTTAGCTTTTAGTGAAAAAACATTAGAACTTAACTGTTTTAGCAATAAATTCTTCTTTTTGTTAGAAAAGTTGAGTTTACCATTATACATATGTCATATTGTAGTAAGAGATTTTATGCTAGAATTTTCCCCACTTTCTTCGCTATCTTATTACAGTAAAATTCCAATCTACCTGCTTCTTTGTTTTGCTCTCTCATTAATTTGTATGTATTTAATTGTATTTTTACAAAAATTACATTTAGTAAAACGCTTCAAAAAACTAATCATTAAAGACACTAATCCAGTAATAGAAAAAGATTAAATATTATTAATTTAATCAAAAAAATAACATCTTAATGTAATAAGTTTTCGCAATTTTCAAGGTACCGAGTTGTCTGTCTCCTTTGAATCTTCTGACTACCTCGGGCATTTGAAAATAAGAAAAATTATTGTATTAAGATGTTTTTATATTCTAGTAAATATTCAATTCCTTATTTTACTCGTCTCCTTTCTAAAACAGCAACTATAATAAATGCTACCATTCCTATAACTGTAAAAACTATTCCTACTTTCAAATATGGCACTTCATATTCTAAATAGATTTCATGCTCACCTGCTTTTACTGGAATTCCTATAAATGCTGTATTCACATGAATTGTTTCTACTGCCACTCCATCTATATATGCTTTCCAGCCAGTAGTATAGCTTGATGCTATTTGTAAAATAGCATCTTGACTTAAGTCAAGCTTTCCTCTAATTTCTCGATTATTATATGTTACTTCTTTCAATTCATTTTGTTGTAACTCTCGAATTGTATTTTCATAATTATTCATAGGAACTGCAATTACTTGTATATCGTCAAAATTATAAGTTCCTTTTGTACTAAAAGTTAATTCTATTTTTCCTTCTGCTTTTTCATAATACCCAAGGTTTAATACTATTTGTGGTGCTTTTTGGTAATAAGCTGAAGTAATTTTATCCTCAATCACCTTACTTGCTACTCTATTTTTAAATCTAGCCATTATAGTATGATTTTTAGTTTCTTGAAAATCAAAACCTGAAATATAAACATACAATTCAGAATTTTGTATATTCTCTATCTCTAGTTCAATACTTTGTTCTTCCTTTTTTGTAACAATTTGTTTTCTATTTTCTCTTCTCTTTATAATTTTATCTTTTTCTATCAGTTGATAAGGAATACTTTGATAGCAGTTTTGAATATCACTAATGTCTTGTTTTTCTTGCAAACTAATCCCTTTTAAATCTTCTATCTTATCAATAACAGCTACCTTTAATAGTGCGTCTTCTTTTTCAATTGGATTTAATTTTTCGTACTCTTCTCTTAACATATATTGATTATAGGAAACTCCAATAGAAAGTGGATAATTATTTTGATAAGTTTTTACTCCATTTATCTCTTTTGCTAAAGAATATCCATAAGGAACATACTTTTGATTTTTCTCATCCACTATATAGTATTTATTTCCCAATAATGTAGTTATTTTAGTCCTATCTCCTAAACCTGCAACATTTCTTGTAACAGAATAACTATTATCTGCTAATTCCCTACTTAAATCATATACATATTTATTTCCCAGTGATAAATAGCCCTCTGTTGATAGATAATTGTAATATATAGAATAGTTTGCTAGTTGATGTGGCACTTTTGAAATACGATAAAATCCCTTATCTTCTTCTACAATTTCTCTAATATTTCTTGAATAGTCTTTATTCCCGCCTAATTGTGTATTTATTTGTTCTTCTACTTTTCCTATATTCGCAAATTTCTTTGCATATCCTCTATCATAAGAAGTATAAAGTCCATATGCCATAATTCCAATATTACTAACTATTAACATTAATATGATAGTCTTATATTTATTTATTTTTATTTTAGGTAAAAGTGTAATCCCATTTGTATTTTGGTAAATGGTAACTGCAAACATAAAAAATGCAATTATTATCTGAACCATATAAAGTACTGTTTTCGATTTTGAATTATCTAATAAAACAGTTATTATCATTCCCATTATGCTATATAGAATGAGAAAACTCCCCATATATTTCAGTTCTTTTGAAGTATATTTATTTTGCAAACACAGAGTAACAATATATGCCAAAATAAAACTATATACAAAAGACCATCTATTATTAGGAAATGAAAAACCATTCATTAAAGAACCAATAAAAGGTATCAACAGCATAATTGTTGTAACTATAAAATAAACTAAATAAGTTTTATTCTCTTTTCTCTTTAACCACAAAATCGGTAACATTAATAAAATAATAGAAGATACACCTATTATACTCCAATTGTTTGGATTTGTAGTTAATAAATTAATAGTGAATATATTTTGATAATATCTTCCACTATATTGGCATATTGTTTCTTCATCACTCCTTGCTGAATTGATAAAGGAATGGATTGTAGGCATTAATATAATACCTGCAATTAAAATACCTATTATATAGCATAAAATAGCTGACCCTAATTTCTGAAAGAAGTGTTTTGCTCCTTCTTTTCTATATTCGCAAATATATTGAATAATTGCATAAATTACTATCATAATTGTATGCATATAGAAAAAGTAATAATTAGATATAGCTGATAATGCAATAAAAATAATAAATGGCACTTTTTTATTTTCTCTAAAAAGTTTATCTACTCCTAATAAAAGTAATGGAAATAAAATCATAGCATTTAAAAAGTATGGGTGTCTTACTGCAGTATATAAACTATATGCTGAAAAAGTATAAATTAAAGCCCCTATCAAAATATTATATGGTTTTGCTTCCTCATTTCCAACTTTTTTAGCATGATATTGGCTATAAACAATAAAAGCAAGTCCTATGCAAAATAGCCTTAGAATAATTAAAAAATTATAAGCTATTTCTAAATGTTGCATAGGAAATAGTAAACTAATATAAGCAAATGGATCTCCTAATACATAGTAGGAATATTGTCCTATGACATCTAGTCCTAAGCCCATATTCCACGAAAAGAGTTCAAATCCCTCACTTGGATTTGACAAGAAATTTCTCACTTTTTCATTAAAATCTTTTAAAATAATATAATGTTGCCTTATTCCATCACCTTTCCATATAAAACTACGTTTACTAATAATAAAAGTGGAAAACACAATACATGCTATTAATATAAAAAGAAGAGCATATATCCAATATATTTTTGTCTTACTATTAAATATTTTGTGCATACTTACCTCCTAAATAATATCAAATATAAACTCTACTATTTTATCTGTTGTGTTTTCTATATTCTCTATATATTTTTCTCTAAAGTCTTGCAATTCTTTTTTATCATATTCTTCTTCTTCTATCGCATTTATAATTGGCTCTATTGTTTTACTTACTATTCCTGGTAGTTCTTTTTCATAATTAATTGTCAAACCTCTTGTGTTTAAATACTTTTGTAAATCAAAAGCATAAAAGTATAATGGAATTTCTAAAATAGCAGCTTCATAAATAATACAACTATAATCACTTATTACATAATCAGCTACCATTAACATATCCATAGAAGAAAACTCTTTATCATTGATAATGTTACTTTCTGTTATTTCTACTTTGCTTAATGGATGCAATTTTAGAATAAGATTATATCTATCTTTATCCACTCTTTCTATTATTTCTTTTAGCTTGCTATTAAAATCTTTCTCATTTTTTCGGAAAGTTGGACAATACACAATATTCTTCTTTAGTTTTATCTCTGGATATTTTTCTTCTATCTTTTTTCTTGTTTCTTCTTTATATGTTTTACTTGTTAATAAATCCACTCTAGGCAACGAAAAAATCCTTATTTTATCCATTCCACAGTTGAATCCTTCTTCTAATAAGCTAGCATAAGCTTTTCCACTTGCAAAAACATAAGTATAATTTTTATGCATTTTCATAGAATTCGCTATTTTACTAGTAGAACCTTCTTCTTTATCTAAAATTTGATAACCAAATTTTTTCATCGTTCCCATAGAATGCCACATTTGAATTACTTTCAAACTCTTTTTATGCTTTAATACACTAATTAAAATACAATAAGAATCTAAGACTATAACTTTAGAAGTAGCAATATGATACATTTGGTGAACACAGTGAAGAGCATAGCTTACTTTATTTTGTAGCTTCGCTTTTGCTCCTCCTTTTAGTTCTTTGCACAATATCACTACCTTATAGTCTGGTTCCTTTGCTATTATTTTCTTTTCTAGCAACATGAAATCTACTGTTTTTTTATTTGACTGTCTACTAATCATGGTAATCTTCTTTTTAGTTGGCAACAGCTTAAAAAAACAGTAAATCAAATTGGCTCCAAATATGAATATCTTTTTTATCATTCTTTTCCCTTTAAAATAATATTATCAATAATTAAATCAGAAGCCATTTTATACTTATCGACTTCTCTATTTTGTTTTTCTTCCATAGGTAAATTCTCTAGTTGTTCTAATAATTCTTCTAAAGTACAGCACACAGTTGCAAACTCATACTCCTTCACATTTTTATGTACTCTATTAATTAGTTGGTAATCATCTAAATCAAAAGTATATAATAAAATTGGTTTATTTAACTTGCTATACTCATAAACACTAGAAGAATAATCTGTAATTAGCACATTTGCTATATAATATAAATCATTAATATCTGTATAATCACTAAAATCTTGAATATGATCAGCATATTCTTTTGGAATTTCTACTTTCTCTTGAATAAATGGATGCATTTTTATCATGAAAACTGCATTTTTTTGTTTACATACTTCATAAATCTTAGCAAAATCTAATTTATCATAAGGATAATATGCCTTTGCTTGTCTTCTACCTCTAAAGGTAGGAGCAAATAAAATCACTTTTCTTCCCTTTAAATTTGGAAATTGTTTATATAAATTGTCTTTGATTTTTTCTATATTTTCTTTGTCAAAAAAGTGATCCATTCTAGCAAGCCCATATGGTAATATTTTATCTTTTGTAATTCCAAATACTTCTTCATATACAGGAATTAATGCTTCTTCACCAACAATAGCATAATCATATTTTCTATGACTACTTTGATATGGTTCTGGACCTCCAAAACCAAACCTCGCATATCCAACTGATTTAAATCCTACACCTGCATGCCATACCTGAATTAACTTTGTCTTTGGACTAATATCAATATATTTAAATATTGGAGAATAATCATCTACAAATATAAAGCCTTGCTTTGACATTACCCAAATGAGTTTAAACCATTTAAACATAATATGCATTTTGCCTTCTTGTAATGTAGTTGAAAAGGAATAGCTTATTTTATATTCCTTGTCTATTCCTCTCTCTTTTAATCTTTGGTCTAATGCTAACAAATTGCCACTCATAGGGGTTCTTGTTTCTGACATCAACAAAATCTTTTTACTTTTATTTTGATGTAAAAAGCTAAAGAATTTGTATAAAATATTCATAGTATTTGCCATAAAATTGAAGCTAGTATCTTTTACAATACTTTTTGCACTTTGGTTAGAAAAACAATACATTCTAGGCTTCTTGTTCAATTTCATATATCTAGATATTAATACGCAACCTATTTGTTCGTTCTTTAGTTTTTCTACATCAAAGTTAATAGTATATGCATAGATCTCTCTATAATACCTATATACCTTGCTTAAATTTTCTAGTTGATAGGCAAGCGAGTAATCAATTGTTAAATCTTCATAATCTTCTCCTCTTTTTATTTTAAATCGATACTCTTGATTTTCTAACATTTTTCCTGCTATATTGGTTATGTTGATTTTAGCCTGATATTGATACTGTGTTTCTGTTTTCTCTAGAGGTATACTATACTGCTCTTGAGTTGAAACTAGATAAATTTGTTGTATTTCTTCATATATCTTAAAAGTAATGTTTAAAAATATTCTTTCCCAATAAATGTCTTTTATACAATTATTCTTTGCTTGGTTTTCCATTATTGCTCCTTTTTATTTCTATGTGTCAGCCTTATTTTTCTTGATTACTACTTTCAATATATTCTACTGTTCTTCTAAAACCTTCTTCTATTGTGATAGTTGGTTTCCACCCTAAGGCTCTAATTTTTTCACTATTAATGGTTCCTAACTTAAATGGCGCTACGCCTTTTTGGTTTTCTTCTATTTTCATTTCTACTTTTAATTTTCTTTCAGGATATAGTCCTACTAATAATTCTGCTAATCCTTTTATTGTAATTTTAGCATCTTCATCTGCAACATTATAAGCAATATCATTAGCTTCTAACAATACAAAAAAGATTCCTGCTACTACATCTCTAATATAGGTATAAGTCCTTAAAGCCTCTCCTGTACTTTTCATTAAAATGTTTTGATGCTCTACAACATTTTTCAAGAAATCAGCTTGTACTCTTCCATCGTGAATTGACATACCTGGTCCATAGGTGTGTGCTGGTCTTACAATTTTTGCATTTACTCCATATTGTTCTTTAAAAGTAACACACATATTTTCGGCTGCTCTTTTTCCTTCTGGATAACATGACCTTGGAAGTAATGGGTCTATAAAGCCATAAGTATCCTCTTTGAATTCTTCTTGCCATTCATAAGGCTCTCCATAAACTTCTCTAGAAGAAATAAATACATAAGATTTCGCATTACTCTTTTTAGCCAATTTTAGTGTATTATATGTTCCGAAGCGTATTTGCCATTAAAGTATCTACTGGCGCATCTTTCATAATCTTAGGACTCGCAGGGCTTGCTGCATGAATGATATAGTCTACTTTATCATCATAATTAATTCTATCACACACATCTTGTTCTAATACAATGATATCTTCTCTATTTTTTAAGTACCTTGCTATTTTGTTTCTATCTCTTACTAAAGCTACTATTTTAATATTAAAAGATCTTAAATCATTTAGTATAGCTAGAGTATATAACAGATAAGTTCCTATCATTCCACTAGCACCTGTAATTAGCACTGTAGAATTTTCCAATTTTTTAAAATTAATAGGATTATCTAAAATATTGTTAATATCCTCTTCTATAATCTTATTCAACTCATTTTCTGTTTTGTATTCATCTTGTTTATATTTATATAAAGCCTGAATAAGATAATAGTCTGTAGGAGTTGTTACTTTAATATTGTTTCTTGGTCCCATTGTCATATGAACAGGATATCCATTGTTCCTCATAAGATTACAAGAATCTACTGCACCATCATAACCTTTTTCAGTCTTTCTTACTTTTTCATGTACTTCTACAATTTGTCCTAATCTAAAGCATTGTGGTGCTTGTGCTGTATACATTTCACTTCTGTTTGGTACTTCCTCTACTAGTTCTCCATTACTACTTTGAATAGCGGTTTCAAAGCAAGGCGTTACTGTAATAGAAGTTCCATATTTTTTGACATCTTCAATATTCTGATTTATTAGTTCTTGACTAATAAAAGGTCTTACACCATCATGAATTAATACAATAGAGTCCTTCGAATTTTCTTCATAAGCAGCATACAGTGCATTGTAGATAGAATCTTGTCCACTTTCTCCACCTTTTACAATTTTAACTACTTTTCTGATACCAGATTGCTCAATTTCCTCTTTTAAATAATCAATCCAATCTTCTTTACAAGCAATATAAATTTTATCTATTTGCTTGTTAATTTCAAAATTCTCTAAAGTTTTAACAATAATCGTTTTTCCTTCAATTTTCAAAAATTGTTTTGGTAGTCCATGAGTTTTCATTCTAGTACCACTACCACCTGCAAAGATAATCGCTATATTCATTTTTTCGATCCTCCTCTTCTATATTTTTTCGTTAATTCGTTTTGTATACTCTGATAAATTCTCTCACAATTCTTGTAATCATCATAAGCAAAAAAGTCATTTGCTCTTTTTACATACTCTTCTTCAATTTGGCAATTCTTTTTCATGTAATCACATAACTTCTCTACAATTTCTTCATGTGTTTTACAAATTGGGCCAAATCCCATGGTTTCGTATTGTAGTCCTCCTACATCATAATGTGGTGGTAACTCATTTGGGTGATAATAGACAATTGGCTTTCTCATATAAGCAAAGTCAAATTGGACCCCTGAATAATCTGTAACCATCAAACTAGCTTCTGTTAATATTTTCTCATAATTCATATTGTCAGTTGCAGCTATGATTTCTACATCACCATTTTTCTCAAAATCATCTTTTTGTGCACTAATTGCAGGATGCAATAAATATGTTATTTTATAATTATTCCTCTTAGCCGTTTCAATAAGTTTTCTATCATTTATTAAGTTGTTATATATTTGATAATATTTACTATTTTTGAAAAATGTATTATGATCTTTTTTAATGTGAGCTACATTAGAATTAACAATGTTTCTTCTCCATGTTGGCGTAATTAATATTTGCCTTTGTTCATTACTTTTTAACCCATCATATCTTGCTAATCCTGTTAATTCTATTTGCTCTTCTTTAAAATCATACATTGGATTGTCTAATAGATTATGTACTTCATATTTAGAAGCACAACAGTATAGTTTTATATTATCAAATAACCTATTCTGATATTGTGCTATTTTTTGTATCGATAATCCATGTTGAATGCAAATAACTTCTGTATTAAATAAATCACATATATAACTTCTTGCTCTTTTGGTGTCAAAGCTACAATAAGATATTGCATTAGCATGTGTATCTAGAATAGCTGTGCTTAATAATGATATTAGTTTGTGCTTAAACGTTTCATATACTAATATATGTGCGTTTTTTTCATTTTTTAGTCTTTCATAATCTAAAGACTCTCTTTTTATAACATAATATATTTTTATTTCTGGATGATTTTCTTTGATATATCTATATATATATTCTCCATTATCTCCTACTTTATATAACTTATCAAAAGTAATCCATACTTGTTTACCTTTGTAAAATGGCTTTGTACACCAGTACGCTAATCTTAATGTAAAATATTTTAAAGCAAATATAGTACGTTTTGTTCTTACTATTCTAGCTATAAAATATTTCACTTCTTTCCCTAAACCTGAAAATACTCTTTTGGGTTCTATCATTAAATGATCTCTTTTATTGCACAAATAATATTTATCATTTATTTGCCAATAAGAAAATCTCGAATTGTTTAAGTGTGCTTGTACTTTTTCATATTTGATATTGAATTTACATTCTTTATTATGATATCTAAAATAAAATTCTATTTTCCCCTTTTGTTCTAATTTAACAGATAAATGGAAATATATTTTTTTAGCTATAGTTAGTCCAAAAACTTTTAAAAGTGGGTAACAATCTGTCTTGATAGCTTCTATCGTTTTATCATTATATTTAGCAAACACACTAACCTCGCTATCTTGCATCATGTCTTGAATACTTACAGAAAAGTCAATTTCTATTGTTTCATTTGTACGATTAATAGCATATACTGTAATATGTTCGTTTTCTAACTTACTTAGTAAATATTCTTTGCTATTGTCACATAAGTAAATCATTTGATTATCAATTTTCAAACTAGTTTTTAGACCTAGCTTTTCATTTTTTGCTAAAACAAATTGATAAGATATCCATCTTGGTATTTTAAATAATGATTCTTTATCTATTTTTAAGATTAAATCTGTATTAATATATCTCAATGCAGTAGCTGTATTATCAAAAAATTCTTTTGCTTCTTCTTTTGATAATATCATTTTATTTCTGTCTTTTGAATTACAATTATACTTTGCAAATATATAATATAACATTGCTTCTTGAACAAAAGTTGGAATTTCTTCATGTATTCCACTTAAAAATGGAATTACAAAATCAGTAAGAGATGGATTATACCACTGTTTATCGTATTGAATAAGATTTGTTGAAGTATCATCTTCTTTTGGTGTCGTATAATATACAGACTTATTCTTTATGAAATAGTACTCAGGGCATTTTATAAGAATTTCTAACAAAAACTTCATTTTAGCATCTTCAAAATACATGTTCTCATCAAATTTCTCTATTAATTCTTTTTGAAAGAAATAACCTTCTAATGCTAATTCTATCTTTAATGGATCTAATATCAAATCTATTTTTGAGTTGATATTAGGTGACATTTTATATTTTTTTATATTTTTATCTTGCATATAGCATGGTTTTAAGCATATAATTTTAGCTTGTTCTTTTTTGATATATTTTTCAACATTTGTGATTACACCTTTATCATACTTTACACCTTGTTCTATAAAAGTAATATAATTTCCTGTTGCTTTTTGTATACCAATATTATAAGCTTCACTTTTGTTCTTATTTTTTGCATCTATATAAATAATAGAAGGATATTCTTTCAAAACAGTTGCTAGTTCCTTGCTTTCTTCTTTTACACCTATATTATCCAATAAAATAATTTCTGTATCTATCAAGTTAATTGTTTTTACTAAATCAAAAATTGCTTCTTTTATATTTTCACTTGTTGCTAATAGTACTAATACTGAAAACTTATTTTTCACTTGTCTAAAAACTCCTTCCATTATTTCTTTTTATTATACGTTTCTTCATACCTTGTAATTGCTTCGTTGATTGAGCCATCAAACATTAATTTTCCATCTTTCATTAATAGCCCTCTTTTGCAAAATTCTTTCGCAACACTTGTCACATGAGTTACCAATAATAGCGTAATATTTTCATTGCTCGTAATTTCATTTACTTTTTTGACACATTTTCTTTTAAATTCTTCATCCCCTACACTTAGCGCTTCGTCAATAATTAAAATTTCTGGTCTAATGTTAACATTAATAGAAAATCCAAGTCTTGCTTTCATACCACTTGAATAAGTCCTTACTGGTTGGTCTATATATTCTTCTATTTCAGCAAAGTCAATAATCTCTTGCTCTAATTCTTGTATCTCTTTATTTTTTAGTCCCAATAATTGGCCTTTTAAATAAATATTCTCTCTTCCTGTAAACTCTGGATCAAAACCAGAAGTTAATTCTAATAGTGCACTTACTCTCCCGTTTACTGTTATTTCCCCTGTCGTTGGAAAACATACACTTGTTATCATTTTTAAAATAGTAGATTTTCCAGCTCCATTCTTCCCTAAAAGAGCTACTGTTTCTCCTTTATGTATTTTAAAAGAAACATCATCCACTGCCTTTTTTTCTTTGAATTTTATCTTTTTACAAAAAGTATATAAAAGTCTTTTTTTATCGTTTTTAAATAGCTTGTACACTTTTGTTACATGATTAAATTTAATAACTATATCCTTTTGAGTACTCACTTTTTCCTCCTTTATCCTAATACGTCTGGAATTTCTTTTCTCAATTTTTTATAAGTCCAAATGGCTAAAATCAATAATAAAATAGTAATAATGATAAAATATAATAATCTTTTTGGTTCTTGCCAAAACCAAGTTTCATTAATAAAGCAATTTCTAAATCCATTCGTTAAAAATGTAACTGGATTTAGCATTAATATTTTTTTTATCCAAACAATTTTAATTGTTTCTGGATTCCAAAGAATACCAGATAGCCAAAAAATTGCTGTTACCATTGATTTTACCAAATTTGCAAAATCTTTACTCATAGAAGAAAGAAGTGAAGCAAATAAACTCCAAATTGTAAAGAAAATAAACATTAATACCATATAAAATGGAAGTTGTAGTAAATATATGCTTGGTGGATAGCCCATACAAATAAAAATTCCAATCATAATTACTATTAAAATAATATGAATGATAAATTTTGAAATACTGATAAAAGTTGGAATTGTAGATACTGGAAATTTCATTTTTGTTACCAAATAGCTGTATTTTCGAATAGTATCTGTTCCTGCTGTTAACATGTCATTCATATAGAACCAAGGCATTACACCTGCGATAAGCCATAAAAAGAATGGGAAACCGATTTACATCTTTCCCTGCTCTTAATCCAATTTCGAAAGCAAACCAGTAAACAAAAATAGTAACAGCAGGCTTGATAATTGCCCAAGCCCAGCCAAGTGCTGCACCTCTATATGTCTTTACTAAGTCTGCTTTTGCTAATTTTAAAATTTGTTGCTTATATACTATATGATCTTTTATTATCTCACTTAAAATCATGCTCTAATTTCTCCTCTATTATCCGCTTTTATCATTTTGTACAATTCTATCACTAAATACTGACTAGTGCAAGTCCTTTAATAGTTTTGTAACAAAGAACCCCTCCATCATTTTAGAAGGTAATATTTTGACAGCTTGTTTTGTATTCTCTGTCTGTCCTTGTTGTACCTCTTTTAATTCTAATTTTATATCTAATAATTTTAAGTTAAACTGTTCTAATGCCCATTCTAAAATTTTTTCATTCTCTTCTAGGTTCAATGTGCAAGTAGAATATACCATTATTCCATTTGGCTTTAATGCTTCATAAGCACTTTTAAACAACTTCTTTTGTATTTTAACTAATTCTTTCACTTTTCGCTTCGACCAACTACGATATGTTTTGGCATCTGTTGCTACAAATCTCCCCTCACCACTACACGGAGTATCTAATAAGACTTTTTCAAAAGCTTCTGGATATTGACTACCTATTCTTTCACCATAGTTGTTATTCACTGTTACTATGCTTGCTCCTTGCATAGTTGCATTGTATTGTAATCTTTCACAACGAATTTTATCTAATTCATTAGCTAAAATAGAACCAGTATTTTCCATCATGGCTGCCATTTGCGTTGTTTTACTTCCAGGAGCAGCAGTTAAGTCCAATACCTTTTCTCCTGGCTTTGGACTTAATACTAATGGCGGTACCATACTAGATAAACTTTGTAAATAGATGCACCCTTTTTCAAAAAGTTTTAGCTTTTGAATTTCTTTTTCTGTTACATTCTTAATAATTAAAGCATCTTGATACCAAGGTACTCTTTCAAATTTAATATTCTTTTCTCTAAAATCCCTCATTAGAGTTTGAACATCATATTTTAAAGTATTTACTCTTAAAGTGGTATATCTTTCTCCTGCCATACCTGATAAGATCTTATCTACTGTCAAAGGAGAAAACAGCTCATATAGATTATCTACAAAAGCTTGCGGTAATTTTCGTTTTACATCTAAGGCTGATAACATCTTTTTTCCTCCTATCTTAATAGTGTTCTGTTTGTAAAGCCTTTTCTTTCTATTTACTTTCCTGTTTTTCTTTTAATAAATCCCTAATTTCTTCTAGCAGAAGAACATCCTCACTTTTCTTTGGAGTTTCTTCTACTTTTTCCTTTTTCTCTTCGTGTTTTAATTTTTCAAATAATCGAACCATAGTAAAAATACAAATAGCAATAATTAAAAAGTCTATAACAGTTTGAACAAATGAACCATATGCTATTTTAGAACTTCCTATTTCCAATATTAAATTCGAAAAATCTAAGCCTCCAATGATAATGCCAATAAATGGTGTAATAATATCGTTCACTAAACTAGTTACGATTTTCCCAAAAGCTCCTCCGACAATAACACCAACTGCCATGTCGACCACATTACCTCTAGAAATAAATTTTTTAAATTCACTTGCTTCTTTTTTCATCTTTTTTAAGTTTCTTTCTGCTAATTGTTCTACTTCTTTCTTCTTTACACCAGTTTGTTCTTTTACATGATTGTTTTCTTCTTGCTCTTCAGTTATATCTTGTTTTTCTTCTATTATCTCTTCTTCATCTTTCTGCGCATTTATTTTTTCTTCTAATTCCAAATTTTCTTTCATTTCCTACTCCTTGCAATACTCATTTATTTTATCCTCGATATTTTAGAATTTCTTTAATATCTCAAAAGCTTTTTCTCTATCCATTTTCTTTTCCTCCTATTTTTTTGAATTCTTCTACTTGACGAACCATATGTCCAATATTACCTTCACCTGCAAATTTGTTGTAGTCAAAAAAGTTTTCCTGTTTGTCCATCCAATATAGATGATTAACTTCTTCTATCAATTTCACTTCTTTATTAAGCTTCCCATAAAAAACTTCTAATTCCATATCATTAAATGGATATTGAAAATTCATCAAATGTGCTAGTGAAATATCTTGTGCTGTTATTCCTGTTTCTTCTTGCAATTCTCGATAAGCTGCATGTAATTCTTCTTCCCCTTTTTCAACATGACCACCAACTAAATTAAATTTTCCTTTAAAAGGTTCTTTTGCTCTTTGGCACATCAAAATTTTATCTTCATTTTGGTTATATACTAATATTAGATTTAATTTTTTCATTCTTGTTTCTCCTAAATTTTATTGCATTATATCATAATCTTTTAGAAATTGTCTATTTCTATTCAAATTAAAATGAACCTAAATATATTATAAACATTATAATATATTTAAGTTCGTTAATTTAATATAAATTTAAAGTTTCCTTTTCTCTCATCATTTCACAAATTAATTCTGCTGATTTCTCTACACCTAGTTTATCACTATTAATACAAATATCATAATTTGAATAGTCTTTCCACTCTTTCTCTGTATAGTGTTTGTAATGATTGCTTCTCAACTTATCAATTCTTTTAATTTCCTTTTCAGCTTTTGCTTTATCAAAACCATAAATCTCAGTTGCTCTTTTTACTTTATCTTTCATATCACTATAAATAAATACTTTTAAAATATCATCTCTATCCTTTAAAATAAAGTCTGCACATCTACCAATGATAACACTAGACTCTTTATTAGCTAATTCCTTAATCAATTCTGTTTCCTTTAAGAATAACTCATCGCTATTATTTAACCCTATATAATATCCATTATTAAAGTTACTCAATTTACCCATTTTTTGTTCATTCGCTTCAATGTATTCTTCAGATAGTCCTGTTTCTTGTGCTAATTTTTCAATAAAGTCTTTATCATAAAATTTGATACCTAATTTATCTGCAACTAGTCTTCCTACATATCTTCCACCAGAACCATACTCTCTAGCTATTGTAATAACAACATGCCTGTTTAATTGGTTATCTGTACTAGTATCATCTACTAAAGCTTTGCTTTCAGCTTTTTTGTTTCCTAGTTTTCTTAATTCTAATACCAATAGTATTACAGCAATTGAAAAAGCTAAGCCATCTGCTACTGGTCCTGAATAGAGTACTCCTTGAAGTCCAAACATTTTTCCTAAAATAATCATAGCTGGAATTAAGAATAATACTTGTCTAGATAATGACAAAATTGCACTTTTTACACTCTTTCCAATTGCTTGGAAGAAAATTCCTGCTGGTATTTGAATTCCATTACAAATACACAATAGTAGATAACTTCTAAAAGCAATACATGCAAATTCCATATAATTTTCATCTCCACTACCAAAGATAGAAATTAACTGCTCTGGAATAGCTTGGAATAAAATAAATGCTATTGTACTAATGATAACACTACATCCTAAAACTGTTTTTAGGGTTTTCTTTACTCTGTCATATTTTCCTGCACCATAGTTATAGCCAACAATTGGTTGTGAACCTGCTGCAATTCCAATAATAATACTATTTAGAATTTGACTAATTTTCATAACAATACCAAATACTGTAATTGGTATTTCAGAACCAAATTTTGACTCTGCACCATATTGCCCTAATAAGTTATTTTCAAATGCCATTACAACAACAAAGCTCATTTGAGTAATAAAACTGCTAATTCCTAAAGTAGATACTTTTTTAAGGCTACTCAATTGTGGCTTAAACGTTTCTTTTTTTACTTCAATTGATTGGAATTTTCTAATATATAGAATATTCATTATAAAAGTTAAAATTTGACTAATAATTGTTGCAATTGCTGCTCCTTGTACTCCCATTTTAAATACAAAGATAAAAATAGGGTCTAATATAACATTAAGAATTGCTCCTCCTACCATAGAAGTCATTGCATATTTGGGATTTCCATCTGCTCTAATAATAGAATTTAAGGTAGTCCCTATTATCATAAAAGGTAACCCTATAGCAATAATATATCCATAATTCAAAGCATATTCTCTTAAATTGTCAGTACATCCAAAGATATTTAATAATTGTGGTAGAAAGATTAATGTAATAGCACATATCAATACTGCAACAACAATAGATAATAAAATTCCATTTGCTACACCTTTACTAGCTTCTTCCTTTTTCTTTTCTCCCAATTTTAAACTTAAATATGCTGATGAGCCATCTCCAAACATAAGTGCAAACGCTAAACAAACTATTACTAGTGGAAAAACTACATTTGTTGCTCCATTTCCTAAATATCCAACACCCCATCCAATAAATATTTGATCTACAATATTATATAGTGAGTTTACTAGTAGAGAAATAATACAAGGTATAGAAAATTTTTTGATTAATTTCCCTATTTTTTCTGTTCCTAAAATATTTTCTTCTTTTTCCATATGTTCCTCCTTCTATTTTTTGTCTGTTTTCTTTCTTTTGTTATTAGAGCCACATAAAAACACCTATGATTACAGGTGTTTTTTGCTACATTACAATTAATTTCTAATCTTCATTTTGCAAAATTTATATGAGACCTAACAATTAGTTTTCAGATTTTGCAACTACTTCTTTTCCATCATAGTATCCACAATTTGGGCATACTCTATGTTGTAATACTTTTTCGTGGCAATGTGGACAATCAACTAAATTTTGATTTTCTAATTTCCATGTAGATCTTTTTAAATGTGTTCTTGCTTTTGACCATCTTCTTTTTGGTTGTGCCATTTTAATTCCCTCCCTTAACTGTCTGTTTCTTTATATCTATTTTTAATTTTGTTAATTTGTATTGTTACATAAAATTACGTACTATAAGATTATACTCGTTTTTGATTTGTTTGTCAACCGATTTCTACTTAATTTTCAAGATATTTTGTTACTACTCTTCAAAAGTAATTCCATCTATGCAATTATCAAAAATAAATTGTTTTATTTTGTTCTAATGTTAAACAATATTTATTTTCCATATTCTTTCCTACCTATTATTTTATTAGTAATATTCTACTATACTTAATGTAAAATAGCAAGGTTTCACTTCATGAATTTGTCTTCAACCATATGCATTTGCTATTTTATGTCAATTATGGTATAATATATTTAGATGTGAGCTTAAATTGATGGAGATTAGTTTCTCGGTCACATATTCAGTGCATTACTGAATAGTATTCTTCATTATTTTTGCACATTCTAAATTTTAGAAAAGGTGGTTACTAACATGTTACAGCCGGCATACTTGGCACGCAATGCCAGCGAGAGAGCGCTCCTTTCGCTCGACCAAAAGCTTACTCAGTACCAAGAAGAGAACCCATATTCAGTTTCTTTCGTCCTTGAACTTTCCGACACGATTACCAAGGAGGATATGAAATGCATCGCATTGCACTTTGCCGATGTAGGATATGATGTCACCAGCGTTGTCTCAGGTAACAACCTAATTATTGACTGGAGGTATGCACAGGAGGGGTTTACTGGCAAAGTTGATATTCACACTGATGTTCTCAATTTTGTTCGGTCTGCTCTATCTCACGAAAATGAAGAATAGCATCTAAGCCAATAGCAGGGCACATCCTTTCGGATGTGCCCTGGTTGGTTTTTATTATTTCTTTCTATCTAGGTTGTTTAATTGCTGCTTGAGCTGCTGCTAATCTTGCAATTGGAACTCTGAATGGTGAGCAAGATACGTAAGTTAAACCAACATTATGGCAGAACTCAACTGTTGGTGGGTTTCCACCATGCTCTCCACAAATTCCTAAATGAATATCAGGTCTTGTAGCTTTTCCCATGTCTACAGCCATTTTTACTAATTTTCCAACACCAGTTTGGTCTAATTTAGCAAATGGATCTGATTCATAGATTTTCTTTTCATAGTAAGAACCTAAGAATTTTCCTGCATCATCACGGCTAAATCCAAATGTCATTTGTGTTAAGTCGTTTGTACCAAATGAGAAGAATTCAGCTTCTTTTGCAATTTCATCAGCTGTTAATGCTGCTCTAGGAATTTCAATCATTGTTCCTACTTCATATTTTAAAGATACTCCAGCATTTGCAATTTCTTCATCTGCTGCTTTTACAATAATATCTTTTACATATTTTAATTCTTTTACTTCTCCTACTAATGGAATCATAATTTCAGGAACAACATTCATTCCTTCTTTATTTACATTAATAGCTGCTCTAATAATTGCTCTTGTTTGCATTGCGCCAATTTCTGGGTAAGTAACATCTAGACGACATCCTCTATGTCCCATCATTGGATTGAATTCATGTAGACTTACTACTACATCTTTTAGCTCTTGGAAAGTCATTCCCATTTCTTTTGCCAATGTTGTTATTTCTTCGTCTGTATGTGGTAAGAATTCATGTAGTGGTGGATCTAATAAACGAATAGTTACAGGATATCCTTTCATAGCTTTAAATAAACCTTCAAAATCTCCTTGTTGCATTGGAAGAATTTTAGCTAAGGCTTTTTCTCTTTGTTCTGCTGTTTTAGAAACAATCATTTCACGAATAGCTGCAATTCTTTCTGGAGCAAAGAACATATGCTCTGTACGACATAATCCAATACCTTGTGCACCAAAATTGTATGCAACTTCTGCATCTTTTGGAGTATCAGCATTTGTTCTAACTTCCATTTGACGGTATTGATCAGCCCATCCCATTAATTTAGCAAAATCTCCTGATACTTGAGCTTCTACTGTATCAATTCTTTCACCATATACATTTCCTGTTGAACCATCTAATGAAATATAGTCACCTTCATGATATACATTTCCTTGTGGATCTCTAAAGTTTCCTTCTTCTTCATTTACAACTAATTCACCACATCCTGCTACACAGCATGTTCCCATACCACGTGCAACAACGGCTGCATGTGATGTCATACCACCACGAACTGTTAAGATACCATGGCATACATTCATTCCATCGATATCTTCTGGAGATGTTTCAAGTCTTACTAAGATTAAATCTTTATCTCCCTTTTCAAATAGTTCTACTGCTCTATCAGCTGTAAATACAACTTTACCTGTTGCAGCACCTGGTGAAGCAGCTAGTCCTTTTGCAACTGGCTTAGCAGCTTTTAATTTAGCTTGATCAAAGTTTGGATGTAATAATTGGTCTAATTGATTTGGTTCTACTCTTAAAACAGCTTCTTTTTCAGTAATCATTCCTTCATTTACTAATTCTACAGCTATTCTAAGTGCAGCATTTGCAGTTCTTTTACCATTTCTTGTTTGTAAGAAGAATAGTTTTCCTCTTTCAATGGTAAATTCCATGTCTTGCATATCTCTGTAATGATTTTCTAATAGGTTAGCATATTTTACAAAATCAGCATATGCTTGAGGATTGGTTTGCTCTAATGTGGCAATTGGTTGTGGTGTTCTAATACCTGCAACAACATCTTCACCTTGTGCATTCATTAAATATTCACCAAATAGTGCTTTTTCTCCTGTTGCTGGGTTACGTGTAAATGCAACACCAGTTCCACAATCATCTCCCATATTTCCGAAAACCATTTCTTGAACGTTAACGGCTGTTCCCCAACTTCCTGGGATATCATTTAATCTTCTATATGTGATAGCTCTTGGGTTATTCCATGAACGGAATACTGCCTTTACAGCTTCTTTTAATTGTTCTGTTGGATTACTTGGAAATTCACTTCCATGTTCTTTTAAGTAGATTCCTTTGAAAATTGCAACTAATTCTTTTAAATCTGCTGCTGTCAATTCTGTATCTTGTTTTACGCCTCTTTTTTCTTTCATAGCGTCAATTTCTTTTTCAAATAGTGGTTTTGGTATTTCCATAACAACATCACTAAACATTTGAATAAATCTTCTGTAACTATCATAAGCAAATCTTTCATTTTTTTGTGCCATGCTTGCTGCAACTTCTTCATTTAAACCTAAGTTTAAGATAGTGTCCATCATACCTGGCATTGAAGCTCTTGCTCCTGAACGTACTGATACTAGTAATGGGTTTTCTTTATCTCCGAATTTTTTGCCTGTGATCTCTTCTAACTTTGAAAGAGCAGCAAAAATTTCATCTTCGATTTCTTTTGCGATTTTTTCTCCATCTTCATAATATCTTGTGCAAGCCTCTGTTGTTACTGTGAAACCTTGTGGAATTGGTAAACCTAAGTTAGTCATTTCTGCAAGATTTGCTCCCTTTCCACCTAAAAGTTCACGCATATTTGCGTTTCCTTCTTTGAATAAGTAAACATACTTTTGACTCATAAAGAACCTCCTTTAATCTTGTTATATTATTTAAAATAATATACATTTTGTTTCCCGAGTAAATTCTACCCTAAAACTGACCTTATTATATCGATAAACCCTAAAAAAGTAAAGCATTTTTTGAAATTTTAAATCATAAGAAAGGAACACTCGGATGTTAGAGTGTCCCTTCCTTTGGAAAGCATTGTTTTGCGTGCATTTACGCAGACCACTTTTATTAAAGCTTTTGCTTTGTTCATGGTCCTAGTTTTAAAGAAACATATGTCACAAGGTGGTCCTTGTATCTTCTCTAAGTCTTATTTCTAAGACTTCTCTTTTCGTTCGCCACTACTCAGAGGACTGTTTAATAAAACTAGCAAAACTCATCTTTCCTATTTTTACACTCCCTATTGGGTGTGTTGTTTATATTTTATTCGTCTTTTTTCAACATGTCAAGTGTTATTTACTATGTTTCCCTTTTTTAGGATTATCTTTTATTTTCTTCTCTTTATGACTTACTACTTTCTTTTTGTTTGGTTCCTTTTTCCTTTTTTCTCTTGGTGTTTCCAAAATCTCATCTTCAAATAATAATCTTACTTTTTGTTCCATTTTGTTAGATCTATCGAAAATTAAAGTAACTTCTTTTTCAAAGTCAGGAATTCCTTGTTCTTGTACTTGCCTTTGAATTTGTTCTTTTAAATCTAAGTTTAATAAGAAATCATCCTCTTCTTTATCCCATTTTTCTTCCTGCCTATATTCTTTATTATCCCTCTTCTTAGTATTTTCATATTTAGCTGTATCTTCTGCTACCATTAATTCTTGTTGTACATTTTCTACTGGTTCTACTTCATATCTTTGTGTCTCTATATCCCTTTCTATTTCCTTTGGCATTTCTTCTAATTCAGTTTCCTCTGCCACTAGTTCTGGTTCATCTTGATAAATTCTTAGTCTTACTAGTAATGGATAAATCTTCGTTCCAAAAGGTATCATTAAGATATCTTCTTTTAAAAGTACTTTGCCTAAGAATAATGCTAACACATAAATAATGCCACCACAGATAATAGAAAGAATAGTACTCATGGAATTTCCTACTACTGTATTTAATCCTTTATTAATGAAATAGACTACCCCTCCCATTAGTGCTCCTGCTGCTATTGGAGATGCAATCATTCTTCCAAATTCAAAATTTAATTTCAAATTCTTATGGAGTGCAATAATACAAATTAAAAATACAAATCCTTGTGCTACAATAGAACTAATCCCTGAACCATTAATTCCAATAGATGGATTACTAATCAAAGTAATATTTAATCCTACTTTTATAAATACTGATAATACTATTGCTATCGCTGGTATATAGCTCTTATTAACACCGTATAAGCCACCGTTAATTGTTTGGTTTAGTGCTACAAATATCATTGAGATAGAACATAAAATCAATACACTTGCTCCATCTGATGCCGTTGGATAAATTAAGTTCAAAATCGGTTGTGCTAAGCTAATAAAACCACAAGCACAAGGAATAATAATCAGTATAGATGCAAATAATGAAAAGGTCATTCTCTTTGAAGCTGTTGTATAATCTTTTTTAGCAATAGAAGTAGATATGACTGGCACTAAGGCAGTCGAAAAAGCAATATTTACTGCAATTGGCAGAGCCGTTAAAGTATCTACTTTTGATAAGATCCCTGTCATACTCATGGCAAAAGCTTCTAGTTCTTCTTTAATTGGATACATACTTGCAAAAGCACTCTGAATACATCTGCTAACTGTTGTACTATCAATTAATGGACTAATGATAGAAATAACAGAACTAAAAGTAATTGGAATGGACATCACTAAAATTGTTTTTAATAACTGCCCTGTTGTTTTATGGGCTTCTGGTGAGATTTGTCTCCTCTTTACTTTTATTTTCTTTCTTTTATAATAAGCTACTAAATAAATAAATGTTAGCACAATAGCACAAGTAGTAGATAAGTTTCCTCCTGCTGCCATAATATATGGTTCTTTTCCTATTAAAGCATATACAAAAGTGATAGATAATACACAATTTAAAAACTGTTCCAAAATTTGTGAGTAGCTTGTCGGCTTCATGTCATTTAGTCCTGCAAAGTATCCTCTGAATACTGCTGATATAGCAACAAATACAACCGCTGGCGCCAATACTTGCATAACATATTTTGTATCTGGTACATTAAATACTACTCTTGCAATTGTTTCTGCTCCAAAAAATAGAATAACTGAAAGGATAAGCCCTACAATAGTAAAGAAGGTCATGCAAATTTTAAAAATACGCCTAGCCCCTTTGTTATCTCCTATTGCTACTCTTTCTGAAACTAATTTTGAAACAACATTTGGAATACCTATTGAAGATAATGCTAATAGTAAAGAATATACTTGATATCCTGCTGAATAATAGCCAAGTCCTGTATCTCCAAAGCCTTCAAAATTGGTGATAACTAGCTTATAAATAAATCCTAATATTTTTACCATAATTTGTGAAAACATCAAAACTAGGACATTCTTCATAAAGGATGCCCCTTTTTTCTTATTCATTTTGGTATCTTTTGTTCTCCTTGCCATTGATAGCCTCTTTTCATTTTGATGATACTATCTAAAAAAGCGGATTAACAAATTCTAAATGCTAAAAGCATTAAGAATTTGTAACATACGCAATAACTATCTTCTATGTCAATTGCACAAATTGTTTTAACAATTTGTTGCAATTTCCTAGAATATAGAAATAGTATATAATCATTGCTAAGATTATATACTATTTCTATTTTATTTTTCAACCCTTTATTTTTAGTTCTATTAAAATTTCATTTTTTCTGCTATCCAAGCTTCTAATTCATCAATTTTCACTCTTACTTGCTCCATGGTATCTCTATCACGAACTGTTACCGTTTCATCTTCTAAAGTATCAAAATCAATCGTTACACAATATGGAGTACCAATTTCATCTTCTCTTCTATAACGTTTACCAATGCTTCCTGCTTCATCATAATCACACATAAAATTTTGAGATAATTTTTCATATACCTCTTCTGCTTTTTCACTTAGCTTTTTAGAAAGAGGAAGTACTGCTACTTTATATGGAGCTAATGCTGGATGCAAGTGTAATACTATTCTTGTATCACCTTCAGCTATTTCTTGTTCCTCATAGCCATTGCATAGCATAACTAAGAAAATTCTATCTACTCCAACTGCAGGTTCTACACAGTATGGTACATATCTTTCACCTGTTTCTGGATCCAAGTATGTTAAGTCTTGTTTTGAGGCTTCCATATGTCTTGATAAATCATAATCTGTTCTATCTGCAATTCCCCAAAGTTCTCCCCAACCAAACGGGAATAAAAACTCAATATCCGTTGTTCCTTTACTATAGAAAGACAATTCTTCCTTTGAATGTTCTCTCAACCTTAAATTTTCTGGCTTAATTCCCAAATTAATAAGCCATTCTTTGCAGAAATTTTTCCAATACTCATACCACTCTAAATCTGTTCCTGGTTTGCAAAAGAATTCTAATTCCATTTGTTCAAATTCTCTAGTTCTAAAGATAAAGTTTCCTGGTGTAATTTCATTTCTAAAAGAACGTCCCATTTGACCAATTCCCATTGGCATCTTGCTTCTAGTTGTTCTTAATACATTTTTAAAATCTACAAACATACCTTGTGCTGTCTCTGGTCTTAAATATACTGTAGAAGTAGCATCCTCTGTCACTCCCATAAAAGTTTTGAACATCAAATTAAACTTTCTAATATCTGTGAAATCTAATTTACCACAGTTAGGACAAACTATATTATTTTCTTTAATATATTCCACTAATTGCTCATTTGTCCAGCCATCTAATCCTGAGATATCTTTTCCATTTTTAAAGCCCCATTCTTCAATTAATTTATCAGCTCTGTGTCTCGTTTTGCAGGCTTTACAATCAATAAGTGGGTCTGAGAAACCACCTACATGTCCTGTAGTCACCCAAACTTGTGGGTTCATCATAATTGCTGCATCTATTCCTACATTATATTTATTTTGTGCAATAAATTTCTTCCACCAAGCATCTTTAATATTCTTTTTTAGTTCTGCGCCAAGAGGTCCATAATCCCAAGAATTTGCTAAACCTCCATAAATTTCTGAACCAGGATATACAAATCCTCTTGCTTTGCATAAGTTAACAAGTTTTTCCATTGTTAAATCTGACATAAAAGTTCCTCCTTTTTATTACTATGCTAGAAACAAACAAAACTTTCATCTCTAGCTTTTCTCATAAGCTAGGGACGAAAGTTTATTTTCCGCGGTTCCACCCTATTTGATTAACAATTTTGTTAATCCTCTTTCTCTTCTTTATGCTCCAAAGTTCCCCATTTGGTTATTAAGGTTGGCTCTCACCTTGCCCAACTCTCTCTTGCTTAACTTTTCCAAACTTTTTCTTTTTCATCGCAATTTTTAATTCTATATTATTGTACTCTCCATTTTATATTTTGTCAACACTTATTAATTTTCCACAATTTTATTATTTTATCCCCATTTTCTAATTTCTACTTGTGGATTTTTTACTTACTCTAATTTAGTATTTGTCATTGATTTGTAATATTCCTATCATACATACTTCACAAAATTCACATTTTTATTACAATATTTTTTCAATTTCGACAAATTTTCGTTCGTTTTATTACGATATTGTTACAAAAGCATTACATTTTGTCAATACATATTACATAATTGTTGCACTAAGTTTACAAAAATCATTTGTGAATATCTTGTGGAAATTGTGGATAACTTTGTGAACAACCGTAAATAGGCGCTTGTTTCTGTGGATAACTTTTTAAAATTATTTTTTATTATTTATGGTAACATATTATTATTGCTATTTTATTTATCTACTACTTTCTTCTAATTTTGACACTAAACTCATTGGTTTGTTTGATTCTCCTTTTGTTGCAGCCTTTTCTTGACTTCTTTCTTGTTCTAATATTTCATCTATTTTGTTTCTTACACCCATTGTTGAACAGTCTTCTAATCCTAAATAATCCTCCGCAAACTCAATCCCTTCTGTATCCTTACCCATTTTCATATAAACATAAGCTATATAGGCGCAGTGTCTTTGTGTCAATAAATCTTCATACACTACCAGTATTTTATCAATCATATGCTGTATTCTGTCTTTTTCTCTTGGTGAAGTATTTGTTATTAAATTTTGAATGCCTCTTTCTAAATCTGCCCAAGCTATTTTCAAATTGACTTCTCTTCTTTCTCTTGGTATTTCTAAATCTTTGTCTCTTTTCCACTTTTCTTGTACAGCTATGATGATTGAAGAATTTACTCTTGTATCATAAGAAATAGCACTTGCTGCTATTCCTGTTGCTACTTTTCTTCTAATTAACTCTTGTTTGTCTGCTGGAATACTTCTAATGAGTAACTCTCTTCTTTGTACTTTCCTCCTTATTCTAGTCACTGCATTCATATTTCCAAATTCTCCAGCAATTTCTTCATCTGATGTCTCACCCTTTTCGAGCATTCTTTCTACTTCTGCCCTTGTATAGAGACCAAACTTTCTTATTTTCAAAATAATTTTGTACTCCGACATATTAAAAGCACTACCTATTTTTTCCACTGGCATATAGTTTCGTGCCATTCTAAATAACACAGCTTTTTCTCTTCTAGCTTGTATCTCTAGGCTATCTTCTATTACTGCCTCTGCCTCATTTTCCTTTGCAAGTTGTCTCTCCATTTCCTTTTTTCTAACCTTTGCCACTACCATATAATCTTTTAAGTCTCCCATAATGGCAATTTGCATATCTGATTTATATGGTAACCATTCTACAACTTCTTCTCTTGTAAAGATATTGTAGTCATATAAGGCTTCTCTTACTTGTTCTTCTGTTATTCCTAATTGTTTAGCTATTTCCTTTACACTTGTTAAACTTTGTGCTAGTTTTAAAAAAGTTGCTTCATCTTGTTTTGATATAATTAATCTAAATCTTCGATTAGCTCCTTCTGGTATTCTTACATGAAAGTTTGGCTTTACAATGTTTTCTTCTGCTTTCTTTTTTCCTTGCTCTTCTTGTTTTTTTCGCTCTTGTTCTGCTACCTCTTTTGCGGCTTCTGTTTCTGGCATTTCTTCTTGTCTAATTTTCTGAACAACTAAAATATCTGTTATTCCCGTTATCTCCATAAGTTCCTCATCTGATTTTTCTGGTAATAGCTTAATAATCTGCTTTCTGCTTAAAGCCTTCATATCATGCTTTTTCTGTTTTACAGAATCTACATTTTTTAATCCAATTAATTGTGCAATTTCTTTTCCAGTTTTTCCTTGTGCTAATGCAATTAAAAATGCTTGTCTCCTTGCTTCTTCAGTTTCCTTTTTTCTTTGATTTTCTTCCTGCCTTCTTCTCTCTTGTTCTGCTGCCTCTTTTGCAGCTTCTATTTTTGGCATTTCTTCTTGTCTAATTTCCTGAATAACAGAAATATCTTCTATTCCTGTTATTTCCATAAGTTCCTCATCTGATTTTTCTGGCAACAACGCACTAATCTCGCGTCTTCCTAAAAGTCCCGCTTGGCTCTTCTTTACTCTTACTGTGTTTGGATACTCGTATCCTACTAAAACAGCAATTTCTTCTATAGGTAGTCCTCTTGCTAATCCAATTCTAAGAATTTGATCTTTTGCTTCTTGTTCTTTCTTTCTTGCTTGTATTCTAGCCTGCCTTTCCGCTTTTAACATGGCATTTCTTTTATCTGATCGTTCCTTTCTATCAGCTTGTCTCCTTGCTTTTCTATCTTCTATTTCTTGTCTCATTTCTTCAACAGCTTCTAGCGTCCAACCAGCTTCTTCTTTTACTTCTTCATCCTCTTTTCCAGACATTATTAAATCTCTAACTTGTCCTCTAGACATGATACCCTCTTTTTTCCTCATCCATCTAATTGCTGCTACTGTCATTCCTGTTTCTTGTATAATTATATTGTTTTCTTTACCACTTCTTGCTAATTTTATAGCTCTTCTTGCCTTTATTCTATCTTCTTCATTTTCCTTCTGTGCTGCATTTTCTACCGAACTTGCTAAAACAGAAGCAATTTTTTCTTGTATTGCTTCTGGTTCTCCATTCATTGTATCATATAGTTGATTTACTAATTGCATGATTTCTTGCGTTAGTTGTTCTTCTGTTTTTCTTCCACTACCCATTTTTCGTTTATCCCAATTAACCTTCTTGGCCAAATCAGTTTCCTCCTATTTTTATTCTAAGTATCTTACATTTTCTCTTTTAACCTATTCTCTATTATAACACATTATGTAAATTTGGGCAAATTTTAAAACTTCTCCCTTCATTTTTTCAAAAGTTGGTTGACAATTTGCAAAAATTTCCTAAAACACGAAAAAATCCAAGTCTATTTCATCATACAAATAAAATGAAACAAACTTGGACTAAAAAACTATAATACAAAAGTTGCTATTACAATTAAAATTTCACAAATTAGAATAACTGGAAATCCTATCACAAACTTTGCTTTTTGTGTTTTATGATGAAAAACATACATACCACCAATTCCACCAATTCCACCACCTAATAACACAAAAAGTAATAAAGTATTTTCAGGTATTCTCCATCTTCCTTTTTTGGCTTTCCTTTTATCTAACCACATAACAAAAAAAGTAATTAAATTAATAGCTATCAAATATATAATAACATTTTGAATAGTAAAAATTTCTTCTAGCTTCATCTTTTTATCCTCTCCTCTTTTTCAAGGTCTGTCCCCAAAACTGACACTTTTGTCACTTTAGGGACGTAGGTTTAACTGACACTTTTGTCAGTTTTAAAGAACGTCCCCAAACTGACATTACCCAAACAAACTCATCTGGTTGCTTTGGCTCATTCCTTTTAGGCAACCTACTTTATCTAACAATTCTATAACTGACTTTCCTATCTTTGAACGAATTTTCATATCATCAATCGACATGAATTTTCCATCTTTTTTCGCCTCATCAATTCCTTCTGCTGCAACAGTTCCTAATCCTGGCACACTATTTAGTGGCGGTCTTATTTCTGTGTCTGATTCCATTTTGAATTTGGTTGCATGACTTTCATATAAGTCAATTGGTAAGAAAGTAATTCCTCTTTCATACATTTCCAATACCAATTCTAGAATTGCATACATATTCTTATCCTTTGTCGTTGCACTGTTTCCTTGTAACTCAATTTCTTTCATTTTGTTTTTTACTTTTTCTACACCATAACACATGATATCACTATCAAACTCATCTGCACGAATGGTAAAATATGCTGTATAGTAGGCTGCTGGTCTATGTACTTTAAACCAAGCAATACGGAAAGCGTTTGTTACATATGCTGCTGCATGGGCTTTTGGGAACATGTACTTGATTTTCTTACAAGAACCAATATACCATTCTGGTATGTTGTATTCTCTCATCTCTGCTTCAAATTCTAACCACTTTTCTGGGTCTTTTGAGGCTTTTCCTTTACGTACAAACTCCATAATCTTGAAAGCTTTTTTAGGCGGTAGACCTTGTTTAATTAGATAAATCATAATATCATCTCTACAACCAATTGCCTCACTTAAAGTTACAATTCCAGAGTTTACCAACTCTTGACCATTGTTTAGCCATACGTCTGTACCATGTGAAAGTCCTGATATACTGATTAGTTCACCAAAAGTGGTAGGCTTTGTATCTACTAACATTCCTCTTACGAATTTTGTTCCAAATTCAGGAATACCATAACTTCCTACTTCTGAATGGATTTGCTCTGGTGTTACCCCTAAGGCCTCTGTTGACCTAAAAATAGACATAGTTTCTTTATCATCTAACGGTACTTTCGTTGGGTCAATTCCTGTAATATCAAACAACATTCTAATCATAGTTGGATCATCGTGTCCTAGAATATCTAGTTTTAGTAAGTTTTGGTCGATAGAGTGATAATCAAAATGTGTTGTTACAATATCAGAGTTCGGGTCATCTGCTGGGTGTTGTACTGGTGTAAATTCATAGATTTCTCTTCCCTTTGGCACTACAATAATTCCACCTGGATGCTGTCCTGTCGTTCTTTTAATACCTGTACAGCCTTGTGAAACTCTTAATACTTCTGCATTACTAACAGGAACTCCTCTTTCTTCATAATATTTTTTTACATATCCGAAAGCAGTTTTATCTGCTACTGTACCAACTGTTCCTGCTTTAAAAGTAGTTCCTTTTCCAAAGATAACTTCTGTATATTTATGTGCTTTTGCTTGATATTCTCCTGAGAAGTTTAAGTCAATATCAGGCTCTTTATCTCCGTCAAATCCTAAGAAAGTCTCGAATGGAATATCCATACCATCTTTGGTTAATTTATGTCCACATTTTGGACAGTCTTTATCTGGTAAGTCAAATCCGTTTTTTACTCCATAATCTGTAAAGTCTGAGTATTTACAGTTTGGACATCTATAATGTGGTGGAAGTGAATTTACTTCTGTAATACCTGTCATATTCGCTACAAAGGAAGAACCCACTGACCCTCTGGAACCTACAATATATCCATCTTCATTTGATTTCCATACTAATTTTTGTGCAATAATGTACATTACTGAGAAGCCGTTAGATATAATGGAGTTTAACTCTTTGTCTAGTCTTGCTTGTACTAATTCTGGTAGTGGGTCACCATATAATTCATGTGCTTTGCTATAAGCAATCTCTTTAATGGTTTCTTCACACCCTTCAATATATGGTGGACATTTCTCTGGTGAAATCGGGCTTATTTTTTCACACATATCTGCAATTTTATTAGTATTGGTTACAACTACTTCGTAAGCCTTTTCTTCTCCTAAATATTCAAATTCCTTTAGCATTTCTTCTGTGGTACGCAAATAAAGTGGTGCTTGCTCATCAGCATCATCATACCCTTGTCCTGCCATTAATATTCTACGATAAATTTCATCTTGTGGGTCCATAAAATGCACATCACAAGTAGCAACTACTGGCTTTTGTAGTTTTTCTCCGAATAGCTACTATTTTACGGTTAATATCTTGCAATTCTTCTATGTTTGCTACTGTTTCATTACGAACCATAAACATATTGTTGCCAATTGGTTGAATTTCTAGATAATCATAATCTGAAGCTATTTCTTCTAACTCCTCATCTGCTTTTCCTGCAATAATAGCTCTATATAACTCTCCTGCTTCACAGGCACTTCCCATCATTAAGCCTTCTGAATATTTTTTATAAACAGATTTTAAAATACGTGGCTTTTTATAAAAATAATCTAAGTGTGAAGTAGATATCAATTTATATAAATTTCTAAGTCCTACATAATCTTTTGCTAGAATAATGGCATGATAAGTTGGGAGTGATTTATAATCTGTTTTACCACTTAGCTTGTCCATATCATCTAAAGTAATAATTCCTTTTTCCTTTAACATGCCTAACATGACATTAAATACTTTCACAGTAGTATCTACATCATCTAATGCTCTATGTGCTACTTCTACTTTAATCCCTAAGTTATCCGCAATTAGCCCTAGCTTATATTTCTTGTACTCTGGAAATAAGGATTTTGCTAAACGCAAAGTATCTAAATAAGTATTTCCTAACTGTAATCCTAATTCTGTACAATTATGTTTCAAAAAGCCAATATCAAAATCTGCATTGTGTGCCACTAAAACACTATCTCCTACAAATTCTAATACTTTTGGTAATACTTCTTCTATGGTTGGAGCATTTTTCACCATATCATCTGTAATATTAGTTACTTCTACTACTCTTTGTGGAATTGGTTTTTCAGGATTAACAAAGGTACAAAATTCATCAATTACTTCATGATTTTTTACCTTCATAATTCCTATTTCTGTAATCTTTTCTGTTCTAAAAGAAAGACCTGTTGTTTCTAAGTCTAGTACACAATAAGTAGTATCTTCTAAATTTTGACCTTTTGAAAAAGAAACACAAGATGCTTCATCTGGTGCTAAATAGGCTTCTACACCATAGATTACTTTTAAATCTGGATGGTCTTTTTCTAAGTATTTATGTGCATCTGGAAATGCTTGTACTACACCATGGTCTGTAATGGCAATGGACTTCATACCCCATTTAACTGCACGTTTTAATAAATCTTTACAAGCAGTCATCCCGTCCATTTGACTCATTTGTGTATGCATATGTAATTCCACTCTTTTTACAGGAGCTTCATCTTTTCTAGATTCTTTTTTCAAACCTGTGGACTCAAGAATGGTGTTAGAAATCACTCCTAATTCTTTTGAAAACGGATCAAACTGTGCAGTTCCGTCTACTTTTACACCTTTTGCTCCTTTTAATCTTTTCATCATACTGTCAAACTTATCTGCTTCCACAAAGGCTTTGCAAGTAATGGTGCTTGTGCCGTCATATAAGTCAAACATGACTAAAAACTTACCTGACTTTAACTCTCTACTACTAGGACTTTCGTCATGTCTCATGATTTCTCCATCTAATAAAACATTTCCACTATCTACGGATAAATCAGCAATTTTTGCTAGGTCTCCTTTTAGCTTCATACTTCTTCCATGAATCATTGGAGAGACTTCTTCTGGTTCTTCTGGAGGTGGTGGTGATTCCCAAGGTGCTCCTACATCAATTGTTGGTACTCCATCAGTTCCTACTGGTGGCATTTCTTGAGTTTGTGCTTTCTTTGCTTCTTGCTTTTCTTGTGCTTGCTCTAAAGCTTCTTTTTGCGATAAGAAAATAGCTTGCTTTTCTAATTCTCTTGCATGTTCTTGGTATCGCTCTAGCATTTCTTGAGTTACTTCTTCTTGAAAAACTACTACATAATTTTTATGATATAAATCCTTTAACTTTTGTGCCAATATTTTATCAAAACTTCTTGCCTCTAGTACATTCTTTCCTTTCATAGCCATAACTACTATAATTCTATTGCTTTCTATTTGTATACTGCTATTCCTAAGTAATGCTTTTGTTAGTGGATGTTTATATGCCATATATTCTACAATATCTTGCCATTGTGTTTGTATTTTTGCATCTATATGATTTTCGCTTTCTTCTTTTTGTGCTTCTTTACCTTCTTCTATATCCTTTGGCTCTTCTATTTTAATTTCAACATTCTTGAAATTAAAACGTTTTTCTAAGTACTTCTCAAAATATATTAAGTCTTTGATAAGGATAGAAGAAGTTGCTAGTAGCTTTAGTTCCAATGTATTGGACTTTTTATAAATATTGACACAACCAACTTTAGCTTCGCTTAATGCGAAGCTATTGAAATTATAGTCTTTAAATACCTCTTTGACTGTTTTTAGCTTTTCTTCCATTGTACTTCTTTACTCCACTTTCCTTATTCTTCTAATAACCAATCTATTATATTTTTATGAATAATTCCATCTCTTGAAAAGCTTGCTTTATCTAATGAAAGAACATATTTAGGATAATTATCCTTTACTTCTTCAAATGCTCCAAATTCTCTATTTTGTACTTTATCATTTTCCAATAGATATGTTACTTGAAAATATAACTTTTCATCTGTTTTTGTTGCAATAAAGTCTATTTCTCCATTTTTTACTTTTCCTATATAAACATCATATCCTCTTGCTAGCAATTCGTTATATACAACATTTTCAATTGCAAAACTCTTATTTATTTCAAAATTATTGTTTTTTATTTGTGCAATTCCTAAGTCTGTCATATAATATTTATTCAAAGTTTTTAAAATTGCCTTCCCATGAATGTCATATCTATATATTTTCTTAATCATCAACGCTTTGCATAATGCATCTAAATAGTTATATAAGGTTTCAGTTGATATAGATTTTCCTTCACTCTTTAAGAAGTTTATGACATTTTCAGCTGAAAATTGTCGCCCCGTAGTATCTACAATATATTGTAATAGCAAATCAAATAGAACAGTATCCTTTAATCCTAATCTATCCACTACATCTCTTAATATAATAGAATCAAATACACTGTGAAGATAATCTTTTATATTATTTACATCTGTAAATTGTGTTCTGTTAGGAAGTCCACCCCATTTCACAAAATCCCAAAAAGTATCTTCTGATTTAGCTTCCTTATTAGTAAGTTCTACAAACTCTTTATAGCTTAATGGATAAATATTAAACAGCACATACCTTCCTGATAAAACGGTTGATAATTCATTAGACAACAATTTACTATTAGAACCAGTAATAAAAATACTGATATTATCTATGGATGCTCTTAACGAATTTACAACATCTTCAAATTTTTCTACCTTTTGAATTTCATCCAAAAATACATAATATTTCTTATCATCTATTATTTTTTCTTTTATATATATATTTAATTTTTTATAATCTTGTAGTTCTTCAAATTCTATAAGTTCAAAATTTATATATATAATATGGCTTTCATCTATTCCTTTTTCTTTTAGTTCTTGCATAATCTGTTTTAATATAACTGATTTTCCACATCTTCTTATTCCAACTAATATCTTTACAAGGTCACTCTCATAAAAACCTCTTATTCTTGATAAATACATTTCTCTTTTTAACATTTGCATCACCTATATTAATTATAATCCTGCATATTAAATTTGTCAACTTATTTCTTACTTAAGAAATAAGTCTGTTGTATCTAGAATATATTTCTCGTTTTAGAAATTCATCTTTTGCATTTTTCCCTAGCTTATACTCTAAATAAATAATCCATTAGTTCCTTGTAAACAACATCTCTTTCAACAACTTCGCCATTTTCTATCATCTCATTCAACTCACTAATATTAACAAATTTAACTTGTTCTACTTCACTTGCTTGCACTTTTATATTTTCTGCCTTTAAATCATTTTTTCTTAATATGAAAAAATCGTAAAATTGTCTTTCAATATAGTTTTCATTGATTACTTGCTCTTTTCTATATGAAAACATATATCTAAAATCTTTAATATCTATTTTATACCCTAAATTGACACTTACTTCTTCATTAATCTCTCTAGCTGCTGCCGATAAAGCATCTTGCCCCGTTGAAATATGTCCTGCAACCGAAATATCCCATTTACCTGCATTCTTATCTTTCTTAAAAGACCTTTGTTGTAATAAAACCTGATTATTTTTATTAACTATTGCAACCACAATTGCCCTGTGCCATAACCCTTTTTGATGTATTTCATTTCTTGATAATACTTCTCCTGTTTTAATTCCATTTTCATCTAAAACATCTATTAGTTCTGACATATTTTCTTTCCTTTCTTGTATTATTAGAAAATTCTAAGTATATCGTTATATGTTACATAAATAGATAAACCAATTAATAGCATAAATCCTAAAGACTGAATTGTCATTTCTGTTTTCTCTTTTAATGGTTTTCTTCTAATCGCTTCAATTAATAATAAGACTATTTTTCCTCCATCTAATGGTGGGAATGGTAAAAGGTTTGTAAATCCTAAAGAAATAGATACTAAAGCTAAAATATAGATAAAGTCTGCAAATCCATTCGTTTGCGCTACTACTTCTCCAATTCCAACTGGTCCCATCATTTGATCAATTGAAACATTTCCTGTAAATAATAATTTTAAGTTATCTACAATAGAAAAAGCAAAATCTCCTGTCTCCCACCATGCATAATATAGGTTATTTCCTAAGTTATTTTCTGCTTTTTGGAGATAAACACCTAAATAATAGTCTGCCTTCACTTCTGGAGTTACTAAAACTTCTTTTGTTTCATTTCCTCTCTCTATAGTAAACTTAATTTCTTGTCCTTGTGTTTTATTAATTTCCTCTACTAATTTTTGTGCATTTCCTTTTACATCAACCTCATTAATTTTCAAAATCACATCATTTACTTCTAGTCCTTGTTCTTTGGCTGGACTTTTAGCCGATATAGCTGCAATTTTGGTACTTGCTCCATCTGTGCTAGATATTGCAATTCCTGTATAGTTATATTTTTCTTCTCTTGGTGCAAAAGTATAGCTTTTTTCTTCTCCATTTCTATCAATAACAACTGCCAATTCTTCTCCATTACATTTCGCTAATACTTCATCTAAATCCTTTTTATAATGTATAGTCTTTCCATTTACTTCTTTAATCTTATCTCCTGCTTGTATTCCTGCTACTTGTGCTTTTGAATCTTCCATTGGATAATCGATAATTGGAGCAATGTTATTTCCCATACTTGCCATTAAAATAAAATATACAATTAAAGCAAAAACAATATTAACTAGTCCTCCAGCTGCTACCACTGCAATTCTTTTTGGAATACTTGCTTTGCTAAAAGAACCTTCTTCATTAGAACGTTCTTCCTCTCCTACCATACTCACAAAGCCACCAATTGGAATAAGACGTAAAGCATATTTTGTCTCTTTTCCTTGCTTTCTCCAAATAGTAGGTCCAAAACCAATTGCAAATTCATTTACTTTGATTTTGCATAATTTTGCAACTAAAAAATGTCCACCTTCATGAATTAGTACTAAAAAACCTAATATAAAAACTATTTTTAATATGGTTATCAAAATAGAAATCAATATTCTTCTCCTTATCTTATTAACATCGGTAATAAAAAGTAGGCAAATGGTGCAATAAATATGATACTATCAATTCTATCCATCATCCCACCATGTCCTGGTATTAAGTTACTAAAATCCTTAATTTCTGTATATCTCTTTATAGCTGATGCTGCTAAATCTCCTAATTGCCCACTTAAGCTTAATAAAATTCCTGTTACTACTAATAAAATATAATTCATTTGGGTATGGAACACAAAATTACATACTAAACCATAAATGACCACTGTAAGCACTCCACCTATTGTTCCACCAATACATCCCTCTATTGTTTTATTTGGACTAATTTCTGTAAAATGATGTTTTCCAAAATGCTTTCCTATTAGATATGCAAAGATATCTGTTCCCCATGCACTAAAGAATACAAACCAAATTAAGATCTTTCCTTCTTTTAGGTCTTCTCGAATAACTGGAATAAATAGCAGAAAAACAACCACATAAAAAATTCCAAAAAAAGTAATTGCAATATCTTGAATCGTTGTTTTTCCATTAGTTGCAATAACATAAGCAAATAGCACAAGCATTGCCATTGGTAACAATATGCCAATTGTTTTTAAGACCATAGCCATTGGCACAAGATGAATAATACAAATTAGTAGCGCTGCCAAATATCCTAGCCATTCAACTGGCTTTGCTTTTCCGACTTGTACGAAATGCTTTATAAAATTCATGCAAGCTCATAATGGCTACTATTGAAACCGCAATATCTACTATGTACTGATTTCCGAATATGATAATTACTGCTACAATTGGAAATAAAACCATTCCTGATATAAATCTTTTTACATTCATATTTTCTTGTAATTCCTTCCTCTGTTTACTTTGCACCAAATTTACGATTTCTTTGTTCAAATACTTTAATTGCTTCTTCTAAATCTTCTTCTGAAAAGTCTGGCCAATATTTATCTATGAATAAAAATTCTGTATAAGCTAATTGCCAAAGTAAAAAGTTACTAACTCTTTGTTCTCCACCTGTTCTAATTAATAAATCTGGTTCTAGTTGCCCTTTTGTATATAAATTATCGGATACATATTGCTCATCAATATCTTGAATTGCTATTTCATTATTTTGTACCTTAGTTGCAATTTTTTGTACAGCCTTTGTAATTTCATCTCTTCCACCATAATTAAAAGCAACATTTAAAGTCATTCCTGTATAGTCTTTTGTTCTATCAATTGCTTTTTGAATACTTTTCTGAAGCCCATGTTCTAGTTTTGAAACATCTCCTAATATATTGATTTTAATATTTTCTAGTTCTTTATCATTTAGAAAATCGCTAACATACATTTGAAGTAAGCCCATTAAGGCACCTACTTCTTCTTTGGTTCGTTTCCAATTTTCTGTTGAAAATGCATATACTGTTAAATATTGTATCCCAATTTTATTAGCATATTTTGCTATCTTTTTTAAAGTTTCTGCACCTTCTTTATGGCCTAACCTAGTTTCTAAGTTTCTTTCTTTTGCCCATCTACGATTTCCGTCCATAATAATGGCAATATGTTTTGGTATAGTTGTTTCCATTCGTTAACCTCTTTCTTTTTAATGCTCTAACGGGGACAGAGTTTTCCCCTTGGTCATCTCTACTTTTTTAAGTTCTCTAATGATGACACATCTTCCCTAAGGTCATTGCTTTAAGGATAAGATGTGTCCCCCCGCAGGTTATTGACCTTTTTTTCTCCCCCGCCTGCTTTTCCTTCTTACACAGTCATTATCTCTTTTTCTTTGGCAGCTAAAAGGTTATCTATTTCTTCTATTTTTTTATCTGTTAATTTTTGAATTTGGTCTTCTTCATTTTTTAAATCATCTTCTGTAATCTCTGATTTTTTCTGCATTTCCTTCGCTTCATCAATAGCATCCCTTCTAATAGAACGGATTGCTACTTTTGCTTCTTCTGCAGTTTTTCTAATGTCTTTTACTAATTCTTTTCTTCTCTCTTCATTTAATTCAGGAAAGTTTAATCTTATGACTTTTCCATCATTATTTGGATTAATTCCTATATCAGATTTTAAAATTTCTTTTTCAATTTCTTTTAATAAATTGATATCCCATGGTTGAATTAATATCATTCTAGCTTCTGGTACAGAGATACCTGCTACTTGATTAATTGGTGTTGATACTCCATAGTAGTCTACTGAAATTTTGTTTAAGATTGCTGGATTTGCACGTCCTGCTCTTACTTCTGCTAAATTTTCTTGAAATACACTAATAGTTTTGTTCATTTTCTCTTCAAATACATTGTTCATTGTTTCAATCTCCTTTATTTTTAATTTATAAATTTAGTATTTATTCTCTCTCGTTTTCATCCTCTTTGCAACTTCTTGCTTTGGCTAACATTTCTCTACCAACATCTGTATAACAATATTCACTATTTTCCCATCGTTCAAGCGATATCTGGTGAAATTCTAATAACTTTTTCAAATTTTCTATCGCAATGCTAGCACCTTTTTTATCATCATTTTCCTGCATCTAAATTCCTCCTTGTATCAGCTTAATCTACTAAGGTTCCTATTTTCTCACCTTGAATTACTTTTACCATATTTTCAGGTTCTGCAATACCAAACACAATAAGAGGTATTTGATTATCTCTACATAAAGCTGTTGCTGTTGAATCCATCACTTTTAAATCTTTTGATAAAATATCTAAATATGTAATATGGTCATATCTTTGCGCATTCGGATTAATTTTTGGGTCATCAGAATAAACTGCGTCAATTGTTTTACCAACCAATATAGCTTCTGCTCCAATTTCAACTGCTCTTAATGCTGCTGTTGTATCTGTTGTAAAATATGGATGTCCTGTTCCGCATGCAAAAATTACAACTCTTCCTTTTTGTAAATGTTTAATTGCCTTTCTTTGAATAAATGGTTCTGCTATTTCTCTCATTTCAATAGCAGTTTGTAATCTTGAATAAACTCCTCTAGCCTCTAAAGCATCTTGCAATGCTAATCCATTCATAGAAGTAGCAAGTATTCCCATATAGTCTGATGTAGTTCTTTCCATCTCTTTCCCATTTCTACCTCTCCAAAAATTTCCTCCGCCAACTACAACTGCTACTTCTGCTCCCATTTCCACTATTTTTTTAATTTGGTCACAAATTTTTCCCATTGTTTTTTCATTAATTCCATGTTTTGTTTCTCCTGCTAGTGCTTCTCCGCTCAATTTTAGCAATACTCTTCTATACTTTAATTCTGGCAATTCAAACACTCTCCTTTTTCATTTTTCCTTATTCTATCACACAATATTAGTTTTGACATCTCTTTTTTGAAAAAAATTTAATATTTCACAAAAGTATATTTTTAAAAATTATTGTACAAACTATATAAAAGTATTAAAAAGGAAAAAAGAAAAATGGCTAATCAAATTATTGAAGAAAGTCTAAGACAAAATCAAATACAATCTCATAAATTCAAGCATAAAAATAAAAAATTTCGTATTGAATTCAGCAATGAAATTGCTGAAATTCCTTATGGTGGGAATTTTGCTATTTCCAATTATTCTAAAATACAAAGATGCAAAAACTTTATTAAAAAGAAAAAATATCAGTTACAATTTGCATTTTCTACTGCTATTGCCTTTGTCTTCCTTTTTTTTCTTATTTGGAAAATGAATCAATATCGTCAAAAGGAAAAAGTATCAAAAGAACTTTTAGATAATTACCAATTAACTACACTTTATTCTAATTCCCCCTATTATGAAGCTAGTCAATTAGACTCTAATGTTGTCGTTCAAAATCCTTTTGTAATTGGTATGATTAAAATCGATAAGATTGACTTAAACTATCCTATTTTGTCCGAAAGTAATGATGAACTTCTTAGAATTTCACTTTGTCGTTTTAATGGTCCAATGCCAAATGAAGTAGGTAATTTATGCATTGCTGGGCATAACTATTTAGATAATCGATTTTTTGGAAGGTTGAATGAATTATCTATTGGAGATACTATTGAAATCTATGGTTTATCTGGAGATAAAAATGTTTACACCATTTCTAAGAAGTTTGAAGTAGATGCTAATGATTTATCTTGTACTAATCAAAATATTGGAAATAAAAAAATTGTAACTTTACTTACTTGTGATAATTCTAATCAAAACAAAAGAATTGTTATTCAAGCAGAGATCAAAAACTAGTTGACTTTAAAAAGTCAAAAGAATGTTAACAAATAAATGCTAACATTCTTTATTTTTAATTGTTATTAATGAATATTGTTATATTTTCTAATTCTAAAATATGCGTACACTGCTGAAACTACACAAACTCCAATAAATACAAATAATGCGGTATCACCTGCTACTCCTGTTTGTGGCAAAGTATTTTGACTTGTTCCATTTGTACTATTATTGGTTACAGGTTCAACATTGTTATTAGTAATTGGTGCTGGTGTATTAGTTGTTGGACTATTTTGATTACTTGGATTATTACCGCTATCAATAGTTGGTAATTGACCTACTTCATTATCATTATCAGCTGCTTTTGTAAAAGTAACCATTAATGCTAAAAAAGTAATTACTAGCATAAATACAATTATTAATTTCTTATTCTTCATCATTCTCATTCTCCTTTTTTCTTTCGAAGTTTCTATCAGTAGTATTTGTAATTTTTTTTAAAATATACTGATTTTTTTCTTTCTTATTTTCACTCATATTTTATACTTACCATTTTAAATAGTCAAGTATTTTTATCATTTTTTTCGACAAAATTTCAAAAAAGTTTATATACTAAACCATTTATTTTATACATTAAATCGGAATAATACGACATCTCCATCTTGCATAATATAGTCTTTTCCTTCTGAACGCATTAATCCTTTTTCTTTTACGGCTACTATCGAACCTTCTCTTATTAAATCATCATAGGAAACAATTTCTGCCCTAATAAAACCTCTTTCTATATCACTATGAATTTTTCCAGCTGCTTGCGGTGCTTTCGTTCCTTTTTTTATAGTCCATGCTCTTACTTCTGGCTCTCCTGCTGTTAAGAAGGACATCAGTCCTAATAAATCATAGCTTGCTTTAATTACTTTATCTAGTCCTGACTCTTGTAGTCCTAACGCTTCTAGCATTTCTTTTTCATCTTCGCCTTCTAATGTTGCTAGTTCTTCCTCTATTTTGATGCAAAGTGGTATTACTTCTGCTTTTTCTTGATTTGCATACTCTACTACCTTTTTTACATTTTCATCTTCAAAAGCATTTGCTAATTGTCCTTCTGAAACATTTGCTATATAAAGAATTGGCTTCATAGTTAATAGAAAAGCATCTTTTACTAGTAATAATTCTTCTTCTGTTAGTTCTACTGATCTTGCTGGTTTTCCATTTTCTAAAGCTTTCTTAATTTTTTCAAAAGCATCTATTTCAGATTGTGCTTTTTTGTCTGCTTTTAATTTCTTCTTAGCGTTTTCAATTCTTTTTTCTACAGTTTCAATATCTGCAAAAACTAATTCTAAATTAATTGTTTCAATATCTCTAATTGGATCTATACTACCATCTACATGAACAATATTTGTATCTTCAAAGCATCTAACTACTTCTACAATACTGTCTACTTCACGTATATGAGATAAAAATTTATTTCCCAAACCTTCTCCATGACTTGCACCTTTTACTAAACCTGCAATATCCACAAATTCAATAACTGCTGGCGTTACTTTTTCAGGTTGATAAATCTTTGCTAAATTTTCTAATCTTTCATCTGGAACTGCTACTACACCTACATTAGGTTCTATTGTACAAAATGGATAATTAGCACATTCAGCACCTGCTTTTGTAATAGCATTAAATAATGTACTCTTTCCTACGTTTGGAAGACCTACAATTCCCATTTTCATAATCATTTTTCTCCTTTATCGCTTTGTCTTTTTAATCTGTTGCTACTGGTGTATTTGTTGGCGTTGTAACTTCACCATTATTATTTGTATTTCCTTCACTGTTTCCTAGATCTGGTGTAGTTGGTTTTTCTGGTGTTGTCGGATCAGTTGGCTTTTCAGGTTCTGTTGGTTTCTCTGGTGTTTCTGTGTTACCTGTTGTATTATTTTCTGTTCCTCCACTTGTATTAGTATTGGTATTTGTATTAGTATTACCACTAGTATTGTTGTTTGTATTTGGTTTTTGTGTTCCGCCTTGACTTGGTTTATATGTTCTCCATGGATTGTTTATGTCTGGATCTGTTGGGTCCCAATTTTTCAATTTTCCTGGTGCATTTGATACTTTTTTTGCAGTAGGCTTTCCTAATGGTCCTGGATTAGAACTTGAATAGAATTCTACTTTTGTTCCACTTGCACAGTTATTGAAAATCCATAAAGCATCAATGGTAGTTAAACGAATACATCCCATAGAGTCTTTTGTTCCTAATCTATCATAATAAGCACTTACTAATGTATTTTTTCGATTTTGTTTATATGGTACTGAATGGAATAAAATATCCCCTACAATTTGAGTACAATATTGTCCCCAAACGTTACCAAATAGTTTTCCCCAGGTAGCTTTCCAACTTATTCCATAAACTCCTGAAGTTGGTGTTGCTGTACCTGTAGAACACACACAAGCTTTTACTGGCACAGTATATTTTCCGTCCTTATCATAAGTATAAATTGTAACAACTTGTGCTCCATAATTCACTTTAATATAATACTTATTTTGAACTGGTTTTGTTGTTTTATTAGTAGTTTTATTATTTTTCTCTTCTTCTTGTTTCTTTTTTTTCTCAGCCTTTTTTAACTCTTCTTCATTTAATTTTTTAAGTTCTTCTACTGATAGTTTTGACGTATCTACTAAATTAGCTTGTTCTATTACTTCTTCTGGTACTTCATTTTGTGGAATATCTGTTTTTGCCATAGCTGATGCTACTTTTGTATAATCAATAATGTGTACTACTGATAATACCACAAAAATGAATAATATTATTCCCACTAATATCATCCATTTCATTTGATTACTTAATTTTATTTTCTTAAGTTTTTCCATTATAAACTCCTTTTATTTTCTATAAAAAAATGGAGCTTCCAGCCGGAATCGAACCGGCGACCTCAGCCTTACCATGGCTGCGCTCTACCTACTGAGCTATAGAAGCATGTATTGTCAAGAAAGAAATTCTTGACATCTTATTCTATTTATTCATTTTGCATTCCCTTTATCGCTTTTTTTCTAATCCTCTGTATAGCATTATCTATAGATTTTACTGGTGCTTCTAATCTTTGTGCAATCTCTCCATAGCTTTCGCCCTGAATATAGCAATTTAATACTTTCTTTTCAAAGCTACTTAAGGATTTGTCAATTGTACTTTCCACTAACTGATAATACTCTTTTTTTGTAATCATGTCAAGTGGATCTTCTATAATATTAGCATCTAAAACTTCCATTAAATCCGCATGACTACCATCGTCATCATTTTCATAAGCATCTTTATTTAAAGAAACATAAGAATTTAAAGGCATATGTTTTTGTCTATTTGAAGTTTTAATTGCTGTAATTAATTGTCTTTCAATACAAATACTAGCAAAACTTTTAAAAGAATTTTGTTTATCTGCTTGATAAGATTTGATTGCTTTATATAGTCCAATTAATCCTTCTTGTATAATATCTTCTCTTTCTGCTCCAACAATATAATATTTGCTTACTTTAATATTAACAAGGTCTTTATAACGATTCATCAAATGTTCTAAAGCAAACTTATTATCAGACTTAATCATTTCAATTAAGTCTTCATCTGTGATTTTAGAAAAATTATAGTCTGAAGAGTAAAATACATCTGTCGTGCTCATGAAATCAAGTTACCTCCTATGTTGTATCGCCATATTATTTGTATTATAATCTAGCGAATTCTTTTCGTCAATAGGAATTCTCGCAAAATTTGAAAAATTCTGTATAATATGATATGATTTTGCCATTCTTATAGAAGAAAGGAATTATATAAAACTATGGCGTTTGATGGTTTTACTTTAAAAGCAGTGATTCAAGAATTAAATTCTTGTCTTATCAATGGAAAAATAACAAAAATTTATCAACCACTTCCTGAAGAAATTATTTTAGGAATTTATTGTGGCAGGACGAATTATGCTTTAAGTCTTAATGTTTCTGTCCTATATTCTTTGCACTTAACAACTACATCTAAGCCTAATCCTCTTCATGCTCCTAATTTTTGCATGTTGCTTAGAAAGCATCTAATTGGCTTCAAAGTGAAAAATATTTCAATGCCTGGATTAGAAAGAATAGCTATCATAGAGTTAGAAGGATATAACGAATTAAACGATTTAGTAACTTACAAGCTTATTGTAGAACTAATGGGAAAACATAGTAATATTATTTTAGTTAATCAAAATAACAATATTATAGATAGTTTAAAACATTTTACTACTTTTTCAGGCTCTCTCCGCAATATCGTTCCTAATATGCCCTATGAATTTCCTGAGCTCAATAAATTAGATATTAATTCTTCTAATATAGGTCTTGAACAAGTATACTCTTCTTCTCTATTAGAATGTTTTTCAAATTACTTTTCAGGTACTAGCAAGACTTTATTAAATTACTCTATATCTCAATTAGAATTAAATAATGAGTTTAATTTTGAGAATTTTAAACATTTGCTTTCCTACTTGCAAGATTTACTTATTAAAATTCAGACGCAACAAATTGATTGTATCTATTTCGAGAAAGATTATGTGCTAATTCCTACCTCTGAAATCAACAATGATTTGAAGGTTAATTTCTTTTTAGATGATTATTATTCACAAAAAGAACAGGAAGAAGAATTCACACAATATCGTAATAGCCTATTAACTTTTATTTCTAAAAAATTAAAGAAAATTGCCAAAAAGTCTGATGAAGTGAATCAGAAAATACAAGAATGTTCTAAAATGGATAAATATAAATTATATGGTGAACTGTTAACCAATAATCTATATAGATTAAATAATACTCATGCTAGTTCCATTATTTTAGAAAACTATTATCAACAAAATGAGCCTATTAAAATTCCTATAGATGTTACTCTTTCACCTAGTGACAATGCAAAAAAATATTTTAAAAAATATCATAAATTAAAAAATACAATTTCTATTGTTACTATTCAAAAAGAAGAATTAGAAAAGGAAATTGATTATTTAGAAAGTATTGTATATGAACTACAAATTGCCAAAAATATAGCTGAACTCGACCATATTTATCAAGAAATGGAGGATAACAATTTATTTTCTAGAAGAACTCCTGTCAAACAAGGTTCTAAAGCTTTTCAAGTAAAGAATAGACAAAAAAGAAAGTTATTAGATAAAAAGCAAAGTGATTTTCTTTCTTATCAAATAGATGGTTTTACAGTGTTAGTTGGAAAAAATAATCAGGAAAATGATTATCTTACTTTGAAAGTAGCTAAAGAAAATGATATTTGGTTTCATGTAAAAGATATACAAGGAAGTCATGTTATTTTAGTAGTAAATCAAAAAGAACCTTCTCAAGAAACAATTAACAAAATAGCTGCTATTACAGCTTATTATAGTAAGGCAAAGCAATCTTCTAATGTTCCCGTTGACTATACTTTAGCTAAATATGTAAAAAAGCCTTCAAAAGCCAAACCTGGAATGGTAACATATATTAATTATCAAACTGTAAATGTACAACCCTCAAAAATAATTTAAAGTATTCTGAATTATTTTAAAGCTACTAAAACACCCTTCCGCACTTGCGGGAAGGGTGTTTTAGAGTGGAAGTCGTCTTAGTTGGAACCAATCCCAACCAGTTTGACCCTCTCGGCTGAAATCTACAGTTGCTCGGAGATAAGCTGTTCCATTGGCAGTCTCTCCTTAAAAGGCAGAGTGCCGTCGTAGTAAATCGCCCATCTCCATCCATCCAACTTGATGTCGTAAAGATTGTTTCGGTGTCCGAAAGTTTGCAAAATCTCGACCGTTACCTTCCGGACTTTGTTTCGGTCTCTGCCTTCATACTGGTGGTTCAAACTGTCCATTTCCTCGTGCGCCCGCAGAATGTGTTCTGCTGTCATGTTTGCACCATAACTCATTGATGCGACCTCCCAAAATAAATTCAAAATACCTTTTTTCAAAGGATTACATACATTATATCATATTTCTTATGTAAAGTCAAAATTTATATATTATATTCATCATTCATTCCAACTTTATACTCAATCTCTGTGGTATGTAACTAAAGAATATAAAAATTTACTTCATTTTAGTTAACTTGCTATGTCGGAAGAAATGTCTTTATCATATTCTTGTATATTTAGCTTTTCTATTTCTTCTTTGCTGTTATTTTCTTGTAATACTGGCTTAGCTTTTCCAATAAAGTTTTTAATAATTGTAGCCTTATCTGCACATAAAACTCTATAAGCATCAATAAAACATTTTTCTATGACTGTTTCTGGTATTGGCTTACTATCTCTGCAATATTTTCTGCCTTGTTTAATTGCTGTTGAGCAATACCACACTTTTTTATCTTTTCCAGTACTAATCCAATTTTTTCTAGTAACTAACCTTCCACAAAATGCACAATAAGTAATACCACTAAATGCATACATTCTTCTAAAACTACCGTTTCTAGTTCCTTTATTATAACCTTCGCTTCGTTTTTTCAAGATTTCTTGTACCTTATTCCAAGTTTCGTCATCAATAATTGCTTCGTGATTTTTCTCTATAAAATATTTTTGTTCTTCTCCCATATTTTCTAGTCTTCTATGAGTAATTGGATCTACTGTAAAAGTTTTTCCTTGTAATAAATCTCCTTTATACTTTTCGTTTTTGATAATTTTTCTTTTCTTAGAACAACACCCACTTCGATATCTCTTTATATGCAACTTCAGAAAATCAGATGTCAAATTGCCTTTTTTATTAAATCTATCATTTCTTCATTTTCTACTTTTGATATTGCAAAACATTTTTTGCCTAAATCT
>CANDRW010000002.1 GCA_947388675.1 uncultured Clostridium sp.
ATTTCCATTGCTATCTTCTACTATTTTGTTTTCAGTTTGGATTTTATCAACAGCCTCTACTATAGTAGGCTCTTTTGCTGGTGGTTCTGGTTGGTCTGGCGGATTGGTCGTTCCGCCATTTCCATCTATATATTGGTTAATTGTATTTCCTATATTATTAAGGTATTCTTGCTCATCATTCTTCGCTTGTTCTGTCTTATCCTTGGCGTCTTGTGCTAATTTGAATATTCCATTTTCTCCAAATACATATACAATAGTTATTCCCGCTAAAATCAATAATACGACTATTGTTACAACTAAAGCAACTAATGTGATTCCGATTTTCCTTCTTTCTTCTCATTTTTATTAATTTCCTCCTTTTTCTTTAGTGTTTCCTATTTATTTCATTTTATACACCGTAGTGTTCTTATTTTATATCTCATAGTATAACACATTGTTTTAAAATATGTCAATATATGCTATTTTGTTTTTTGTCGTATAAGATTCAAAAAATGTTTGATTTTTTTTCATTTTTTATACAAATTTGTCAAAATTTGTGATATACTGTTTTCACAAATGATAATAATGTCGGAGGTAAAATTATGAATTTTAACAAATGTAGCCGTTGCGGATGTTTCTTTATGACTGATGCTAATGTATGCCCTAATTGCCAACCTAAAGATCAATATGAAATGGGTCAACTAAAAAACTTTTTAGAAGAAAATACAAATCAAATTAATCTAGATAGCCTATCTGCTTCTACTGGAATTACTGTAAAAAATTTAAATCGTTTCTTAGCTCAAGAACAATTTGCTGATTTTTCTAATCAAATTCAAGGAAACTCTGAAAATATAGGAATTCAATTGTAATTACCGCAAAAAAACCACAAAATAAATTGTGGTTTTTTTGCTATATTATCTTTAAAATACTACTTTTCTTTTCTACCTTTTCTTCTACAATTTGATAGCAATTTAATAACTGTTTTACCGCCTCTTTTCCTTTTTCCTCACTGTTAGCATGAACATATGCTAACACCTCACTTTCTGCTACTTTATCTCCTACTTTCTTTTCTAAAACAATTCCCACTGTTGTATCAATAGCATCTTCTTTTTTCATCCTACCTGCCCCTAAATGCATGGACATTTCTCCTACACTTTTGGCATCTAAGGTTTTAATATATCCACTTTTTATTGCTAATACTGGCATTATATATTTTGCTTTTGGTAATCGTTCCACGTTTTCAATATATGAAACATCTCCACCTTGTATTTGAATTAGCTCTTTTAACTTTTTGAAAGCTTCTCCATTTTGAATTTGCATTAGCATCTTTTGTTTATTTTTCTCTATCTCATTCCCTTTACCTGCTAATTTCATCATGTAAGCCCCCAAAGTCAATACAACTTCTTGTACATCTTCTGCCATATTTCCTTGTAAAGCATGAATTGCTTCTGTTACTTCTAATGAATTACCAACAGCCTCTCCTAGCGGTTCTTCCATAGCAGTAATTACACATACAGTTTCCTTCTGTGCTAGTTCTCCTATTTTCTTCATAGTTTCTGCTAATTGTGTTGCTTGACTTAAGTCCTTCATAAATGCTCCACTTCCACAAGTGACATCTAGTACAATTTTATTTGCCCCTGCTGCTATCTTTTTACTCATAATACTAGAACTAATTAAAGGAATACTTTCAGTCGCTGCAATTGTATCACGTAGGGCATATAGCTTTTTATCGGCTGGCGCTAAGTTTAAAGTTTGCCCCATTAAACTAATTCCAATTTTTCCAACATTTTCTCTAAATTCTTCTATTGTAATATTAGTTCGATATCCTGGTATCGCTTCTAGTTTATCTATTGTTCCTCCTGTATATCCTAAACCTCTACCAGACATCTTAGCTACAGGAATTCCTAAAGAAGCTATAATAGGGGCTAAAATTAAAGTTACTTTATCTCCTATTCCTCCTGTACTATGCTTATCTACAACTGTACCAAATTCTGATAAGTCTAAAATATCTCCTGAATGCGCCATCTCTAGTGTTAAATTCGTTGTTTCTTCTTCTGTCATTCCATTCATATAAATCGCCATTGTAAGTGCTGCTGCTTGATAGTCTGGAATATTTCCATTGGTATAATTAATTACAAAATACGCTATTTCTTCTTTACTTAACTCTTGTTTATCTCTTTTCTTAGCAATAATCTCTTGTATATTCAATTTTATTTCCTCCTACACTTTTTGTAGTCCTACTTTTTCTCTTATTTTAATAGATAACATCTAAAATTGCAACTATTTTTGTTGTCGTATTTTGTCGAACGATTTTGTAAAATTTTACCTTTTATGTATTGTGTTGATAAACATATGATTGTATAATAGTATTGCCTCTATTCTAGAGAGTATTTTGGAAAGGAGGTAACTTCCATGGAAAGACTAGTAAAGCTTTTAGTACTTATTCTTATCTATTTAATCTTAAAACTTTTTAGCAATTAAGAATAGTACATAAAAACTCCCACGAGAGCGAATCGTGGGAGTTTTTTAACTACCATGGATACTTTGTAAAGCTTTTGGTTGAAAAGACTTCTCTTTTCTTCTTATACATATATATTACATGAATTTTTCAAATATGTCAAGCATTTTCGTTAAATTTTACTGTTTTGATTTTTATACAAAGTTCTTTGTAAAGCTACGACGATGTAACGGGCAAAGTCCATATTCCTTAATCGCTTGAATATGCGCTGCTGTTCCATATCCCTTATGTTTCTCAAAGCCATACTGTGGATATACTTCATCCCATTGTCTCATAATTCTATCCCTTGTTACCTTTGCAATAATGGAGGCACATGAAATGGAATAACTAATTGCATCTCCATGGATAATAGATTTGTATGGTATGCCATCTGTATCAATTTTGGTTAAAGCATCTACTAAAATAGCATCTGGCTTTATGATTCCTAATTTTGGTTGCTCTTTTAGTTTTTCTTCCATATCTTTAATTGCTATGGTTAAACCTTTTTTGGTTGCTTGTAAAATATTAATTTCATCAATTTCATTTTGTCCAATAATTCCAACACCATAGCCAATTGCTTCCTCTGTAATCAATTCATAAAGTCTTTCCCTTTTCTTTTCTGCTATCTTTTTAGAATCATTCACTCCTTCTATCATAGATTCTCTTGTCATGATACAACAAGCTACTACAACAGGTCCTGCAAGTGGACCTCTTCCTGCTTCATCAATCCCTGCAATAGCAGTTAAATTATTTTGTTCATATAGTTCTTCTTCTACTTTTTTTAGTTCTGTTAACCTTGCTAATTCTTTTTCTTTCATTTATTCTATCCTTTTTATTTCTCTTTACTCTTTTCTTCTTTATTCTCTTCCTTTTTACTTTCTTCTTTCTCTTCTGTACTTTCTACCTTTTCTCTACTAGTTTGCTTTTCTGTTTCTTTTTCTACTGAATAGTATACTTCGCCTTCGTCATCACTATATCCTTTGGTATAGTAAACTTTGCTTGAAGCATAATCTACAATATAATAACTATCTTTTTCCAATTCTACATTCTCTAACTTTAATTCAGTAAGGTTCTCTTGATTAAGCACATAATATTTAGCGCCTTTTTCTTCTTTATCAAAGATTTCTTTTTCTAAAAACTCTTTTACAATTGTATCTTCTTCCATATCTGCCAATTTAGTTCCTACTAAGATATCTTCCTTCTTTTCTAAAATATATTCCCCTGCTAGCTTTTGTACTCTTGCTTCTACTAATAGCATATCTGTTTTAATATCTTCATTTTTTCCTTTGTCTAATTGAAGTCTTGCAAAATAGACTACACCAAAAGTAAGTGCTGCTATAACAACTACCAAAACAGCGGTACTAATAAGGGTAAGTCCTTTTTCACTTTTCATTTTCCTTTACTCCTTTTTCTTTTCCTTATTTTAATATATTCTTTATTCTATCTTTTATTATTTTCCTTTGTAATGCTATCCTCTTAGACTTATTCATGTCATTATATTTCCTATTTATTATATTCAATTCTATAAATGCTGTCAAGTTTGCATTTCATTTAGCTTTGCAAAAAATAAACCAACAAATTCTACAAAAGGTTCACAATTTTTTCACAAAAGTCTTGTATGATATATTTGTTTTAGGATATGATATAAATAAATTTTAAGAATTTTTTGGAGGTAAAATCAATGGAAGAAAATCAATCAAATGAAAACAACAATGTAACCCAAAACGATCAAACTTTTAAAAGTGCTAAACCAACTGTAACTGAAACTAGCTACAAGGAATTTCGCAACAGTGAGAAAAGACCAAAATCTAGTGGTAGTGGTTTTGGTAAAACAGTTATCCTTCCTTTCTTTTGTGGAATTTTAGGAACTGTATTAGTTGTTGGTACTTGCATAAGCGTGCCAAGTATTAAAGAACAAATTATTAAACAGCTTATTACTACTAATAATCCCTCTAGTACAAGTGATGAAAATAACTCTAATCCATCTAATCTCAATACACAATTAATATCCTTGCAAGGATATTCTGATACAGGTGTTGGAGTTGCTAAAAAAGTACAACCTTCTATTGTTGCTATTACAGTAGAATATTCTGTAAATTCTATTTTTAACAGAACACCTAGTACAGCAACAGCAAGAGGTTCTGGAATTATTATTAGTGAAGACGGATATATCTTAACAAATAACCATGTTATTAATTCTTCTAGCTCTAGCAATAACTCTTTTTATGAAATTGGAAAAGCCAACAAGGTAACAGTCAAACTATATAATGACGATACTGAATATAAAGGAGAAATTATTGGTACTGACTCTCAAACTGATTTAGCAGTTATCAAAATTGATAAAACTGACTTAACAGCTGCTGAACTTGGAGATTCTGATAGTGTTCAAGTAGGAGAATTTTCAATGGCAATTGGTAGTCCTTTAGGATTAGATAATAGTGTTACTGCTGGTATTGTTAGTGCAGTAAATCGTGAAGTTTCTGATGAAGATGGTAATAAATATGTTGCTATTCAAACAGATGCAGCTATTAATTCTGGAAATAGTGGTGGTGCTCTAGTGAATAGTAAAGGGCAAGTTATTGGTGTAAATACTTTAAAATTATCTGGAACTTCTGTAGAAGGCATTGGATTTGCTATTCCTATTAATGCTACCAAAGATATCTATAATCAATTAATTCAATATAGCAAAGTAAAACGTCCTTATGTTGGAATTAGTGGTAGTGATTTAACTAAAGAAATCGCTGAGCAATATCGCTTAGCACTTGACGTTGGTGTTTATGTTAGATCTGTTGACGACTTCTCTGCTGCTGAAAAAGCTGGCATTAAACCTGGTGATATTATTATTGAAGCTGAGGGAAAGAAAATTACCAAAATGGATGAATTAAATGAGATTAAAAATAAGAAACAAATTGGTGATACTTTAAAATTAAAAATTTCTCGTGACGGTAAAGAAAAAGACATTACTGTAACATTACAAGAACAACCATAATGACACTTAAGAAAAAATGGGCCAAATAAGCCTATTTTTTCTTTTTCGATGTGCTTTTTATGTATACTAAATTTGCTTTTGGATACAATATATGGTATAATTAAGGATGTGGAAAATGAAAAAAGGAAATCTTTTCCTAAATAGTTACCACAAAAGGAGAGTGAAATTTATTTTAAATAAACGTATTAAATACTATACGAAAGAAACATTTAAATGGATACGTCTTGTTGCTATTGCCTTGTTTATTATAGGTGGTATCTTTCTTCTTAAATATCAATTAGTATGTGAAGTATATGTTGCAGGAGAAAGTATTGGATATATAAAAGATAAAAGTGTTCTTGAAAATCAAATACAAGAATTATATGATAAAGAAGGAACTGATAATGTTGCCTTTGTAGAATTTGAATCAGTTCCAGAATATAAACTAGCCTTTGTTAGCCACGACAAAGAATTAAATGATGCTGAAATTCTTGGTATCATTGAAGATTCAGCCAAAATTACTTATGAATATTATGCTGTTACTTTAAATGGTAAAGAACAGTCAGTAGTAGCATCTTTAGAAGAAGCTGAAGCAATCGTTACTGAAATGAAAAAGGAATATAAAGATAGTGTGAAATTTGCTATTGGAATTAATAAAGTTCATTCAGAAAATAGTGAAGAATATAGTCCTGTAGCAGTTGCTAGTGCAGAAAAGAAAGTTGCTAAAGAACTACAAAAAATGGAAAATTCTTCTGTTAATGGTGTTTATTTAGCACAAAAACCAATTACGGGTATTATTACTTCCCGTTTTGGTAGTATGGAAAGTATTCGTAGTTTTCCTCATAATGGATTAGATATTGCAGCACCTTATGGAACGAAAATTAAAGCTGCTAGTGATGGTAAAGTAACCTTTTCTGGTTGGCAAGGAAGTTATGGAAATTTAATTATTGTAGATTGTGGTAATGGTGTAAATATCTATTATGGCCATTGTAGCAAATTATTAGCAAAAGTAGGAACTAAAATTAAAGCTGGAGATATTTTAGCAGAAGTAGGTTCTACTGGTAACTCAACTGGTAACCATTTACACTTTGAAATTCAAATTAATGGAGTTTCAGTTAACCCACAAAATTATATTTATAAATGATTGTGTTAGTGGCTTTGCCACTTACAAATCATTATATGGTTTACCATAAATAAACAAAAATTACATTAATGATTTTATATAATTAATTAGCTTAAATAGTACTTGTTTTCGCAGACAAGTACTATTTAAGTATTATCCATATTCATAATTTCTTAATACTTATTTTGCCAGATAATCACTTTGAGTTCACAAAAAGGACAAAATGGATTGGTATATTATAGGTGTAGTCAATAGTAGTTACTCCGCTATTGACTATAGATTAGTAAAACATCCCCTTTTATTTTCGAAACGTAGCCATAGAGAATGGCTACGTTTTAATTAAGTTCTTATGAGTAAATACTAACTATAATAAAGTGCAGTCCGCGCAAGGCCGTAGCGTAGCTAGGCATCTTCCGTTGCTTTCTTTAATTTGCTTTTAGCATAACGAAAGCAACGGACAGTAAGGACAAACGACATTATAGTTAGTATTTGCTTCACATGAACTTAACTTCTTCCCTCATTCCATACACTTTTTTACCAAATCGTAATTCATTTACCTTCTTTTGTAGCTCCATAATGGCAAGCGGTAAAATAGAAATTCCAAAAGTATATAACCATTGTGTACCTGTTAGTGGAACTAAGCTAAATATGTCCGCTACTGCTGGAATTAATACAACTATTACTTGTAATACTGCTCCTAAAAGAAATGCTCCTACTAGATATTTATTTTCCAACAATCCTGCCTTAAAAATAGATTCTTCACTTTTAATATTAAAACTATGTACTAATTCTAATAATCCTAAACTGACAAAAGCCATTGTTCTTCCCACTTCTACTCCATACAAAGAATTCCCAATGCTAAATGCTACTAGGGTTAAAACTCCAAGCATTGTTCCTTCCACAAAAATTTTACTCCATAAGCCATCTGCAAAAATTCCCTTTTTACTGTCTCTTGGCTTTCTATTCATAATATCCTTATCAGGTGACTCTAATCCCAATGCTATGGCTGGTAATGAGTCTGTTACAAGATTAACCCATAATAGTTGAATAGCTAGTAATGGAGATTTTAATCCTAGTAATAGCCCTAAAAAGATAGTAACAATTTCTCCAATGTTGGTTGCAATTAAGAAATGAACTGCTTTTTTAATATTATCAAAAATATTTCTTCCTTGTTTAACCGCTTCTACTATTGTCACAAAATTATCATCTGTTAAAACCATATCTGCTGCGTTTTTAGCTACATCTGTACCATTCTTTCCCATAGCAATTCCAATATCTGCATTTTTCAAAGCAGGTGCATCATTTACGCCATCTCCTGTCATTGCAACCACTGCTCCAGTTGACCTAAATGCTTGCACAATCCTTACTTTGTGTTCTGGTGTTACTCTAGCAAATACAGAGTATTGCATAATATTTTTTTGCAAAACAGATTGCGAAATTCTATCCAATTCTTCTCCAGTAATTGCTAAATCTTGTCCTTTTAAAATTCCTAATTCTTTGGCAATTGCTTTGGCTGTAGCAATATGATCACCTGTAATCATAACCGTTTTTATACCTGCTCTTGTACAAGTTGCTACCGCTTCTTTGACACCTTCTCTTGGAGGGTCTATCATTCCCACTAAACCTACAAAAACTAAGTTTTGTTCTATTGCACTTTTACTAGGAATTGTACTTACATCCAAATAGGCTATGGCAAGTACCCTTAATGCTTGGTCTGCCATTTGATTATTCTGTTTTTCAATTTGACTTAGCAAGTTGCTAGTTAGGCTTATTATTTTTCCATTCTCATATATTTGAGTACAATGCTTTAATAAAACGTCTGGTGCCCCTTTTGTAATAATTCGATAACCACTTGATATTTTGTGAATAGTTGTCATCATTTTACGATTAGAATCAAAAGGGATATCATCTACTCTTCTCATAGTTTGATACAATTCTTGTTTATTAATGCTTTCCTTTAAAGCTCTATCTACAATAGCAACCTCTGTTGGTTCTCCTGTTAATTCTTTAGATACTTCACTAATTTCTACATCAGTACACATTGCTCCTAATTCTAATATCTTTTTAGCTAGTTCTGCATTTACTTCACCTTGATGATTGACTATCTTTGTTACTTGCATCTTATTTTGTGTTAACGTTCCTGTTTTATCTGAACAGATAACACTACTGCTTCCTAAGGTTTCTACTGCTGGCAATTTTCTAATAATACTATTTTTCTTCGCCATCTTCGTTACACCAATCGAAAGCATAATTGTTACAATTGCTGGTAGTCCCTCTGGGATAGCTGCTACAGCAAGTCCTACTGATGTCATAAACATTTCAATTGGCTCTATTCTCTTCAAAATTCCAATGACAAAAATGAATAAACAGATAATTAAACAACCCATTCCTAAACTCTTTCCCACTTGTCCTAGTTTTTTCTGAATTGGTGTTTCTGGCGTTTCATTTGTAATAATCATTTTCGCTATTTTTCCTACTTTTGTATTCATTCCAATATCTGTTACAATCGCCTCTCCATGTCCATTTACTACTACTGTAGTCGCAAATGCTAAGTTATTCATATCCCCTAAAGCGGTTTTTTCTGGTAAAATGTTATCTGCTTCTTTTAGACAAGGCATTGTTTCTCCTGTTAGGCTAGATTCCTCTATTTTCAAGTCTGAAGATGAAGTAATTCTACTATCTGCTGGTACATAGTTTCCCGCTTCTAGCAAAATAATATCCCCTGGTACTATTTCTTCCCCTTTAATCGTAACAATTTCTCCACCTCTTCTTACTTTACAAGTTGGAGCTGACATTTTCTTTAATGCTTCTAATGACTTCTCTGCTTTTGCTTCTTGTACTAAGCCCATAATCGCATTAAATACCACAATGGCTATAATGATGATGGAATCAAAGTAATCATTTCCTCCTTCCATTTTTGTAACAACTGCTGAAATAATGGAGGCAATTAGTAAAATAATAATCATAAAATCCTTAAATTGTTCTAAAAACTTAAGAATAATAGGCTTTTTCTTTTGCTCCTCTAACTGATTTATTCCATACTTCTCTCGTCTTTCTTCAACTTGTCTATGACTTAGTCCAAGCCTAAGGTTTGTCCCCATCTTTCGTTCTACTTCCTTTGTAGATAATGTGTGCCACATAAATATAACACCCTCCTTTGTGTTTTAGATTTATTAATTTATATGTGGCTTGTCTTTTATTTATGACTGAAAAAAAGTGGAAAATAGAACCGTCCCATTTTCCGCTTGTAAAATTACAATAATATGATATAATGAGGAAAAAATTTTAAGCATAGAAAGGTAAGTTTATGTATCGAAATTCTTATGTTGAAATTAATGTAGATAATCTACAACATAACGTAGAGGAAATTATAAAAAAATATCCTGATTATCAATACTATTTTGGTGTTGTAAAAGGAAATGCTTATGGACATAGTGATAAAGTAGCAAAATACTTGGTGGAAAGTGGTATCAATTATTTGGCTATTAGTTCTTTAGAAGAAGGAATTAGTTTAAGAAAAGATGGAATTACAATTCCTATTCTCTGCTTAGAGCCAATTTCTATTCAATATCTTAAAGAATGTTTAGAATACGATATTACTATCACTATTCCTGATTATGAATATCATCAAAAATTAATGGAACAAGAGATTACTAAGCCATTAAAAGTACATATCAAAATTGATTCAGGTATGTGTAGACTAGGTTTTACAAATTCTCAAGAAGTAAAAGAAGTGGTAGATGAACTAAATCAGAAGCAAAATATTATGCTAGAAGGTATCTTCACCCATTTTGCTACTGATGGTATTTACGATATTTCTTGGGACAACCAGTTTACTAAATTTCAAGAAATTACTTCTAGCATTGATTTAAGCCAAATTCCGATTGTACATTTGGGTAGAAGCCAAACTTTACTAAATCATGATAATATTAACTTTGCTAATGGAATTCGTTTAGGAATTATTTTGTATGGATATAATACTACACCATCCCCATTACCAAATACTTTTATGGGGCGTTTAAGAAAATGGAAAAGAGAGCGTTATCATAAAAAACATCATATTAGTCCAACGATTACAGATATTGATATTGACTTAAAAACTGCTTTTTCTTTGTACAGTGAAGTAATGCAAGTGAAAAAGATAGCACAAGGAAGTTTTGTAGGTTATGGTAGAATTTACGAAGCCCAAGAAGATATGTATGTAGCCATTATTCCAATTGGTTATGCTGATGGCTTTTCTAGGAAAAATAAGGGAAGGCAAATTGTGATTAATGGAAAACGTTATTCTTTAATTGGCGATGTGAATATGGGAATGTTAATTGCGAAAGTAGATGAAACAGTTCATACTGGTGATAAAGTTACTTTAATCGGTGGCGAAATCCCTATGAGAGAAGTAGCAAGATACATTGGTACTAGCGTCTATGAAGGTGCTTGTATGTTAAATGATTGGCTACCAAGGATATTAGTTAAAGATGGAAAGACAATAGAAATTGACGAAAGGAATTGATGAATATGGAAAAGAATTTTAATGTATTAATTCTTGGAAGTGACTTTAATGCATATTACATGGCAAGATGTTATCATGAGCTTTATCATGAAAAAGTGAATGTTATTTCTAAAAGAGCTATTGGTGTAGTATCTTACAGCAGTATTGTTAACTTTAGAGAAGTTCCTGATTTTGAAAATGCGGAAGTATTTGTGAATACTTTAAATAATTATGCAAAAGAGCCAAAAGAAGATCAAATCCTTTTAATCGGAACTAGTGATGAACTCGTAAGATTAATTATTGAAAACCAGGGTAAATTAGACAAAAAATTCGTTCATAATTATCCTAGTTTGGAAATTTTAGACCAAATTTTGGTAAAAGATACTTTTTATCAAACCTTTCAAGGAAGTGAATTAGATGTTCCTAAAACCTATATTTATCCTTGTGGTCAAAATGAAAAATTGGACGAAGAAAAAGTGGCAGAGCTTATGTATCCTTTGATTGTAAAACCGGGAAACAACATAGAATATCATAACCACAAATTTGAGGGAATGTTCAAAGTATACAAAGTAGCTTCTCGTGAAGAATTAGGACAGGTTATTGCAAAAATAGAAAACTCTGGTTATAAAAGTAATTTAGTGATTCAAGAATTTATTCCTGGAGATGACTGTTCTTTATTTGACTGTGTTTTCTATTGTAGTAAAGAGAAAAAAGTGCAATTAATCACTTTTGCCCAAATTGGTTTGCAAGAAAGAAACCCTGGTGGCATTGGAAATTGTACCGTTCTAGTAAATGGGTTTGATGAGCATGGATATGATGAAAAACTAGTTGAACCTTTAAAAGCATTTATGGAGCGCATTGGCTATCAAGGCTTTGCTGAATTTGATTTAAAATATGATTCTCGTACAAAAACATATAAAGTACTAGAAATTAATCCTAGACAAGCTAGATGTAGTTATTATTTAACTGCTGGTGGGCACAATTTAGTTCAGTACTTAATTGATGATTTGATTTATCATAAAGAAAAAACTTGCACACTAATGAAAGATAAAGTAGCTTTAAGTTTTGTTCCTACAAGTGTTATTAAAAAATATGTTACAAGTAAACCTCTACGTAACGAAATTTTGGCTCTAGCAAAACAAAAAAAATTAGTTAATCCTTTAAAATACAAGGCTGACAAGAGTCTTAGAAGAAGATTATATTTAATTGCCAAAGATTTTAATTATAAGAAGAAATATAAAACTTTCAGTTGGTAGTTATACTAATACTATTTAAGTGTATTAACTAATAACATAAAAATTTAATAGGAGATAAATTATGAAAAAATATACTCTAAAAGATTATATTAATATTTTAGAAAAAGAGAATTTAGTAGATGAAGTTGTCCTACAAGATTTAATCCTCTCTACCCCTATTTCTCAAATTGCTCATAATTCTAAAAATGTAACAGAAAACACTTTATATATTTGTAAAGGTATTAAATACAAACCTGAGTATTTAACAGAAGCTATCCAAAATGGCGCTATGGTATATGTAGCCGAAAAAGAAAATGTTTCACAGCCTGATTTTCCTCATATTGTGGTAAAAGATATCAGAAAGTCTTTAGCAGTAATTTCTACTCTATTTTATGACTTCCCTGCTACTAAATTAAATATGATTGGATTAACTGGTACAAAAGGAAAATCTACTACTGCCTATTACATCAAAAGCATTTTAGACAACTACATGAAATCTCAAAATTTGCCTGATACAGCTATTGTCTCATCTATTGATACTTATGATGGTAAGACTTGCAAAGAGTCACTTATTACTAGTCCTGAATCTATTGATTTGCAAGAGCATATTGCAAACGCAGTAGATTGTAAGATACAAAATCTTGTTATGGAAGTTAGTAGTCAGGCTTTAAAACTAGATAGAGTGCATGATGTAAAGTATAAAGTGGGTGTATTTCTAAATATCTCTGAAGACCATATTAGTACTATTGAACACCCTAATTTTGAAGATTACTTTGCTTCTAAGTTAAGATTTTTCAAGCAAGTAGAAACCGCTTGTGTGAATTTGGATAGCGACTATGTAGACAGAATTTTGGAAGAAGCACAAGCTTCAAAGAAAATTATTACTTTTAGTACTAAAAACTCAGAAGCAGATGTATATGCTTATGACATTCAAAAACCAACTCATACCTCTATTAGCTTTCAAGTGAAAACTCCTGAGTGGGAAGATGAAATCTTACTTACGATGCCTGGACTATTTAACGTAGAAAACGCTTTAGCTGCCATTTGTGTGGCAATTACTTTGAATATTCCTTATAAAAATATCTATGAAGGATTAAAAATTGCCAAAGCAAGTGGTAGAATGGAATCACATATGAGCAAAGATGGTAGTATCATTGTCATTGTAGATTATGCGCATAATAAGCTAAGTTTTGAGAAACTATATGAATCTACTAAACAAGAATATCCTGATAAAAAGATTATTACTGTATTTGGTTGTCCTGGTGGAAAGGCCTTTCTTCGTAGAAAAGATTTAGGTCGTTTATCTGGCAAAAATTCAGCCGTTACCTATTTAACTGCTGAAGACCCAGGTCCTGAAGAAGCTTCTGACATTAGTAAAGAGATTGCAACTTACGTTCAAGAAGAACATGGTGAATACAGAATTATAGATGACCGTGGAGAAGCAATTAAACAAGCGATTTTAGAAAATCCTAATAGTGTTGTTTTGATTACTGGTAAAGGTAATGAAACTCGTCAAAAAATTGGTACACAGTATGTTCCTTGTTTAACTGATACGCAGTATGCACAAGAGGCTCTAAAGGAGTATGATAAGAATTGTAATTAAATGGTTGACATTTATTTTAAAAGGTAGTATACTAAAGTTAGATTAAATCAAATGAATTGGTCATAGATATTCTAAAAGTCAAATGAGTGATAGCATTTGACTTTTTCTTTTTGTAAATTAATACATAAAAAAAAAGACAATGTAACTATAGTGATAGTAACGTTACATTATCTTCTTTATGTAATAGTAATTCAACCAAACGCCATATCAAATCCGAACTAGTCATATCTATTCCTCCTTTCTCAAAGATTTCCTTTAAGAAAAGGGTATATCCATTATATGGCATTTACCTATATGTTTCAATATTTTCTACACATTCTCGACAAAAATCGCTCGACAAAATCCGACAATTGAAGTTTGCATCTTTTATCAGTTATTTCAACTTAAGCGATAGTAACTTACTAATTCCATTTTCCTCCATAGTAACACCATAAACTGTATCTGCTGCCTCCATAGTACCCTTTCTATGCGTAATTACTAAGAATTGTGTTTCCTTGCAGAATTTCTTTAAATATTCTGCAAAACGATATACATTAACATCATCTAAAGCCGCTTCAATTTCATCTAAAATACAAAATGGCGCTGGGGTCATTTTTAAAATAGCAAATAGCAATGCAATTGCAGTGAAAGCTTTTTCTCCACCTGATAGTAGCATCATATTTTGTAGTTTCTTACCAGTTGGTTGTACACGAATATCAATACCACATTCTAAGATATTGTTTTCGTCCTCTAAAATTAACTCTGCCTTTCCACCACCAAACAACTCCACAAATACCTCATTAAAGTTTTTACTGATAATTGCAAACTTCTCTTTAAATTGTTGTTGCATCGTTTCTGTCATGTCATTAATAATTCCTCTTAATTTTGTGGCAGTATTTTCTAAGTCTAGTCGTTGCTCAGACATAAAGTCATATCTTTCCTTCGTCTTTTTATATTCTTCAATAGAGTCAATATTAATACTTCCTAAGTCTTTTATTTTATTTCTTAAACTATTTACTTGTTTTTGTGCTACTGCTACATTGTTTGGCTTTGGATACTCCTCTGTGTTGTTAGGTGTTAGTTCATATTCTTCCCATAATTGTTCAGTCACTTGCTGTAAATCTTGTTCTACTTTTGTCTTTTTTACTTCTAGTTTCACGATTTGTTCTTTCAAACCTTCTAATACACCAAATTGACTCGTAATATCACTTTCTGTTTGTATCATTTTTTCGTTTTTCTGAGTTCTTTCTTGTTTTAACTCTTCCACTTTGTTTGAGCTATTGCTAACATCTAATTTGATTTGCTCAATTTGTGCTTCTAGGTTTTGAATGGTTGTTTCTAACTCTTGATTATCCTTTTTGCTTTCTTCTATTGTAGTTTGTTTTAGTTCCATACTCTTTTTCTGATTTTCAATATCTTGCTCAATTCTAGCAACCATTTCATCAATAGAGTTTTCACTCTCATCAAAAGAACTAACAGAAATTTTTAAATTCGTAATATCTAAATTCAAATCATCAATGTATTTTTGATTATCTTTGTTATTCGCCGCGAATTGTTCAATAATATTATTTAGCTCTTCCATTTCTTTGACAATAGAAGTACTCTCTTGCTCTTTTTCCTCTTTTTGCTTTCTATTTTCTGCTTTTTGTTCTTCTATTGTTACTTCTTCTTGTTTTAATTTATCACGTCTTTCTTCTAAACGGCTAATGTTTTCCTCGATTGCTACCATTTTTTGTTTTTCAGTAGCATATACAATTTCAATTTCCTGTAATTCTCTTTCCAATTTAGCCGTTTCTTCAATTAAACCACCAATAGAAGTAGCATATTCTTCCTGCTCTTTTTTCTTGTCTACAATCTGCTTCTCTATTTTCTTTAATTCCTTTTCAAGTTCTTCAATTTCTCTGCTTCTACCTAGAATATTAACACTCTTGGTCTGAACACTACCACCTGAAATAGAACCACTAGAACTAATGATGTCCCCTTGCAAAGTAACAATTCTAAAAGAATATTTATCTTTTTTTGCTAAGTTAATAGCAGTATCCATATCTTTTACTACTACAGTTCTTCCTAGTAGATTTAATATAATTTGCTCATATTTTTTATTGCACTTTACTAAGTCTGAAGCAATACCAATAACTCCATCTATTTTAGTTAACTTATCTAGTTTTCTACCTTGAACAGAAGAAATTGGTAGAAAAGACGCTCTTCCCAAACTATTTTTTCTTAAATGCTCAATCAACTTTTTCGCATCTTGCTCTGTTTCTGTAACTACATTTTGTAAAGCTTGTCCCAAGCACATTTCAATGGCTAATTCATATTCTTTATCTACTGATACTAGATTAGCTAAAACTCCGTGAACACCTTTGCTTAAGTTGCTGTCTTTCTCACAATGGAATAGCAAAGATTTAACCGTTTTGTTATAGCCTTCTTTTTCCTTTTCAGTTTCTACTAAAAATTGATGTCTAGCTTGTTTCATTCTTTGATTGTATTCTAATTTGCTAACTTCTTCTTCAAACTGTTTTACCTTTTGCATACTCTCATTTTTAGCAGTTTGTTTTTTCTCTAAATTGGCCGCCGCTGCATTTCTTTTAGACTCAATTTCATAAAAGCCTTTGGAAAGTTCTTGCTTTTCCATTCTTTTAGCGTCCAATTCTGATATGGTAGAACTGATTTCATTTTGTACTTGTTTCTTACGCTTCTCCAAGTTTTCAAAGTTAGCCTCTAATGTATTGACTTCGCCTGCTAATTCATACTTTTTATCCGTATTTTGCTCTAATTGCTGTTTCTTGCCCTCAATTTCTAGTTCTTTATCTGATAACTTTTTAGTTAACTCGCTAAGCTCCGCTTCTTTTTCTTCCAACTCTTTTTCAAATTTTTCTTTGTTAGAACCTAAACTGGTTTTCTTCTCTATTTTCTGTTTTTGCTCCTCTTCTAATTCCGTTATCCTTTGTTTGACTTCTTCAATTTCCCCAGTTAGTCTTTCTTGGTTATTGCTATTGTTTTGAATTCTTTCTTTGTGAATTCCAATTTCAGAATTGATTTTTTCAATTTTATTGCTACTTTCAAACCCTAAATTTTGCATTTCTTCAATTTGTTTTGTTACATCGTCAATAGCTTGTCTTAATTCTTCTTTGTTTGATTGTAGAGTTTCCATTTTGACATCTTCTGCTTCTTTTTGTGAAACCAAAATATCATAGTCTTTTACAATTTGTTCTAACCTTTCTTTGTAAGTTGCAATATTATATACAAAAAGCCCTACCTCAATAGACTTTAATTCTTCTCTTAAGTCTAAGAATTGTTTTGCTTTGTCTGCTTGTATTTTAAGTGGTTCAATTGTCGCTTCTACCTCTGATAAAATATCATTGATACGAAGTAAGTTTAACTTTGTCTGCTCTAATTTCTTTTCAGATTCTGCCTTTCTTGTTCTATACTTCACAATTCCTGCTGCTTCTTCAAAAATGCGTCTTCTATCTTCCGATTTATTACTTAAAATCTCATCAATTTTACCTTGTCCAATAATACTATATCCATCTTTACCAATTCCTGTATCCATGAATAATTCTAAAATATCTTTCAAACGACAAGGTGTTTTATTAATAAAATATCCAGTTTCTCCACTACGATAAATTTTTCTAGTAACTGTTACTTCTGTATATTCTACTGGTAGTTTGCTATCAGAGTTATCAATCACAATAGAAACCTCTGCAAATCCTAATGATTTTCTGGCTTGTGTTCCCGCAAAAATAATATCCTCAGATTTTGCACCTCTTAAGGATTTCATACTTTGTTCACCAAGTACCCAACGAATCGCATCTGATATATTACTTTTACCAGACCCATTTGGTCCAATGACAGAGGTAATACCTGGTTTAAATTCTAATACTGTTTTATCTGCAAAGGATTTAAACCCCTGCATTTCCATTCTTTTTAAATACAATTTTTTCACCTAATTTTCTAATATAATAAGAATTTTCCTCTAAACAGAGAAAAGTTCCATATTTCGACTCAATTATACTGGATTTTTGTGAATTTTGCAAGCAGTTTTCTTTTGTAATAGAACGAAAAATCTCTCATGATATTTGATTTATCATGAGAGAAATTTTTATTATTTTATTAGATTATTCTTTTTAAATTGTATAAAAGCTATCACCGCAATTATTGCAGATGTTCCAATAGCTATATAAATAATGGTATTTTGTACTCCAGTTTGTGGAAGATTTTTATTACTTACTGTATTATCTTTTTTTACTGAATTGTCCCCTACAACTATTTTATTTGTTCCATTATTAGTATTATTAGGCTTTTTATTTCCATTATTTGTATTATTTTCTTTATCGCCTGTACTTGTGTTTGGTGTCTCATCTTTTGCAGTTCCAGTTATGTTAAATTCAACATCAATCTTTCCCAAGTTGATAGTATTTTCTCCTACTGTAGATAATTCTGTAAATTGAACTTTAGTAGAAGTACTTTTTAAATTGGTTTTTACTTTTAAAGTTACAGTACCTATTACTTGTGCTTTTGTAGCCCCTGTATTAACAGTAGCTAAAAATGTACCTTTTTTGTCTGTTTCTTCATCATTATATGCAATTGACCAGTTGTTTTGTCCACTAAAGCTAGATGCTGTTACTTTTTCAAATATAGTTTCATCATATACTAGTTTTCCACCAAATGTATTAATTCCGTCTTCGCCTTCGCTAATTTCTGATGCTCTTATTGTAATAGTAACTTCTTCGCCTTCTTTTAATGTTCTTTTATCTCCCGCTCCTATTTGAACTGTTACTGTTGCCTTTACCATTGTAGAAAGACTCCCCATTATTAATAGAAGTAGAACGATAACTGTAAATATCTTTTGCACTTTCATAAATTTTCCTCTTTTCTTTGGATTTATTGTTCTGTACTATTATATAAATTTATTTTCCATTTTTCAACACTTTTTGCAATTTTTTTATTTACTTATTATGCTAACACTTCTTTTTGTTTCATTTCCTGCTTTATCATATGCTAATAGTGTATATATTCCTTCCTGTTCTACTATGAAATATCCTGTTTCTTCTTCACTATAAGTGTTATTTGGAAGTAATATGTGTTTAAAATCTTCTGTGTCTTCTTCAATTTTCCAACTTATTTTGTATTGAGTTTCATTTATTCTTTCCTTCCATACAGTGAAGTTAACTCCTTGTTTGTCTATGTTATTAATATCCAATTTCATCACAGTATTGTTTCCTAATTTATCATAAGAAATGAATGTATAAACTCCATTTTGTTTTGCCAAGAAACTTCCTGTTGCCTTTGTACTATATTGTCCATTTGGTAAAACAATTCTACTAAATCCACTTTGTGAATCTAATGTTTCCCATATAATTTTTACATTTCCATTATCTGCTGGTTCACTCTTTAATTTTAAGAATGGTCCTTCTTTATCTATGTTAGTTACTTCATGTTTTACCATTATTCCATTTCCTATTTTGTCATATGCTAAAAAGGTATATATACCATTTCTCGTAACTTTGTGATCTCCTTCTTCTTTTTTAGTTCTTTCAGAGTTTGGTAATACTACTTCTTTTAATCCGCTTTGATTGTCTTTTGCTTTCCAGTGTAAGTTAATATCTTCGTTTGTCCATCTTGTTACCTTTTGTGTTACCTCCAAACTTGGTTTTTCTGTGTCCACATTATTTACTTCAATAGCAATTTCTCTATAGTTTCCTACTTTATCATAAATAATAAAGGTATATGTTCCCATTTGTGTTATTGGATAACTTCCTGTTGCTTCTTCTGAAATACTTGCATCTGGTAATATCACCTTTTTAACTCCACTTTGATTGTCAACTGCTTCCCATAATATTTCTATTGGATTATCAGTTAGTTCTGTTTGGCTTAAAGATAATACTCCTTCTGGTTTGATCTTATCTATATTGCTAATAGTTTGTGTTACCACTTGTTCATTTCCAGCTTTATCATAAGCTCTAAAAGTATAATCTCCATTTTCTGATACCACATATTCTCCACCTATACTTTTAGTAGTAGTTCCATCTGGCAATATCACATAATCCAATCCACTTTGTGCATCTGTAAACTCCCATTTAATTTTTACATAGTCTATTACCCAGTCTGTTGGTGTATTCGATATTTGGGCTACTGGTGGTGTTCCATCTATTTTATATGGTCCTACCATTCTACTTTCACTTACATTTCCTGCATTATCAGTTGCTTTAATATGTAAATACTGTATACCATCTTGATTGATTGTAATATTATCTACCATATTATTAATAGGCTCACTCCAGCTAGTTGGCTCTTCTTGGCTATCTGTAATAGCATATTGATAATTTTTAAATCCGCTTCCTAGTCTGTCTTTAAACGTGATATTTACTGTTACTGATTTTCTCCAATCACAATTAATTGGTATTGCTGTAAATTCTGGCGCTTCATCATCTGGAATAATTGTGAAGTTCCTAGTAAATGCCTCAGATGTCATTCCCCTGTTGTTTGTTACTACTAACGACATTTTGTAATTTCCTACTCCGTAATTTCTATAATTTCCTATTGGTTTACTTCCTTCAAATATTTTTGATGTTCCTTTATAGATAGTCCATTTTCTTGAAGTAATAGTTCCTCCATAAGGGTCATATGAGCCATCTACTACTTCTATTTGCTCATAAATTGATGCTGTCCTATTTTTTATTTTAAATGATGCTATTGGTTTTATGTTCTGTTTTGTAATATATTTACTTTCTGGCGCACTCCATGTCCCCTGAAAATCTTTTACTCTCAATTGTACCAAGTAGTCTGTACCATTCGAAATGTCTGTTAATTTGCCATTTATCCAAGTAGTCTCACCTACTTTTCTATATTTCCATTCTTCTTCTTCAATTCCTCGATTATTAGAATAATTATCTAAGTCATATCCTAAACTGACTAATTCTACTTTATCTCCATCTCTTTTTACCTCAATTTCTGCTACTGGTTTACGATGAACATAAATATATGTTGGTTGTATATTTCTATCTTCATATAGAACTTCGTATCTTCCTGTTTTGTTAAATGAGGCAATCATATCTGATATGTATTTTCCAGATTTTGCAAATTGTCCTATGTTATTTTCAAAGTACTCACAATCATGCAATATCTTCCACTTTCCATAAGGATACTCACTATTTGCTGTATCTTTCATAATGCTATCATCTTCACTACTAATAATTGTGTTACTGGTTAATAGCACATAATTAGATGACTTTTTAGATTCTATTAAGCTTTTAATATAGTCTGCTGTTTCATTAATACTGTTTTGATAATCTGTATTGTTAATAAAAGTACCATTATTGTTATTGGCTGCAATAAAGTCAAGTGTTTGTGATTGGTTGACATCTTGCCCCCATCCTACATAATGAATTTCATCATTAATAGTTCTAGTAAGTAATTCTCCAAGTGAAGTTGGATGATTTAATTGCTCATTTACTTGATCTCCTACATAAGTTAATACTTTAATAGAATCCTCTCTCCACTCTGGTTCTCTTAGCACTTCCTCTAATGTTTTAACTTTTTGAGTAATTGTTGAAATACGAATATTGTTAAGATACATTAATCCACCAGCTTCACAGTTATTTCCCCAAAAACCATAAGTACCTCTAGGATAAGTTCTATCTGTAATATTTACTACAACTGAGTTGTTAGCCTTTATTAATATATTTCCATCTTTATATTCTATATGATATGGTACATTAGAACTTTCTGTTGACCATGCTGCTAAACATGTAAAACTATCTTGTCTAAAGGTTGAAGTATGCCCTACATTCCATGAAGCATTATCTCTTTTTGAACTATGTGATTCTGGATGACACCACATATTTCTATTAATTCCAGATGCAAAACTCTGATCTAATGTATAATGATCAAATCTCCACAATCTACATTCCATATTTATGTGATTACAAATAGTTACAAAATATCCATTTAATGAACCATCTGCATTTTTTGTTACATTAAAGCATACTCCTTCATTTAATTTTCCACCTGTAACCATTTTAAAATCAATAGTTACTGTCTCTGTTTCATATCCATTTGGATCTAATAATCCAGTTCCCCACCAAGATAATGAATTAGAACTAGTCCAATGTACTCCTGGATTGTCACTCCAATCTCCTGCGCTACCTGGACTATTACTATATATCTTTCCATTTATTGCAGACCAAGTTGGAGCTCCTATTGTTTCCCAACTATTAATAATTTTGTCTACATTAAGATCTTGCGAACTCACTTCATTCTTGATAGTTTCTACAGCTGAAATATTAACTTTACTGATATCTACTCCTCTATCTTTAAGAGCATTTAATAAATCTGGTTTAAAGTTATTTAAATTAGTACTTGTCTTGGCTTTAGATAATACTACATCAATATCAGGCTGTGGTATAAGTGAAAGGTTAACTGGATTTGCTGCATCCACAGGTGATATAAAATTTACAATTGGTAGTATGTTTATCAATAATATGATTAAACATAATGCTATTATTTTTTTTAATATTTTCACTTATACCCCTCCTTTTTATATAACATTGCTTGTTATTTTAAATGGTATTTTCTCATCATTCCAAGTAATTTGTCTAATAATAAATCTTGTATATGTTTCTGTTCCAGTTATTTTTTTGTCATTTACAGTAAAGATATTATCACTATTTTGCTTTTCTGTTATATTAACATTAGCATTATTATTTGTTCCCTCTTCAATATCTTCATTGGTTAAAATAGTATTAGCTACATTAATTTGTGCTTGATGTTCAACTAAGCTTCCGCTACCATCAGAATATTGTGCAATTTCTAGCAGTAAATTTTCTGGGTAATATTCAAATTCCTCTACAACTTGTCCATCTTTTCTCACTAATCGTGTCTTTCCTGCTACCTGTCCTATTACGTCACTCTCTGTAGATACTACTTGTATATATTTAGAAGCTTCTGAAATACTTGTATCTGAAACGATATATTTAGCTCCAGTATTTACTGTTTCTCCATCTTTGGTTTGTGTAAAGTTGCTAATCATAAATTCTATGTAGTCAATATCTTCAGCTTGTAGTCTTCCCATATTGACCTGTGTTTCTGCATTACTTTCATTTCCTGCAATATCTTTTATCTTTACACTTATTGTGTGTAATCCTGATAATTGGTTAATAACATCGCATTCTACTATTTGCTCATTTCTTTCTATTTCTTGGTATAATCCTCCATCTACATAAATCTGATATATGTCTATTCCTGAAAGCTGTTCTTCTGCTGATATTTGCAAATGGAAACTTGTTCCTGTTATTTGTGTTGGTGATATTTGAATATTTTGTGGTGCCGTTTTATCTAGTAGAATTGTTATGATTGTTCCCTCTGACTTATTTCCTGCTGCATCATAGTTATATGCTATTATTTCATAGGTTCCATCACTAGGAATTTCAATCGTTCCATGGTCTTGAATAACAGTTTCTTCTATTTGTGCACTTCCTAATATTTGGCATGTTGTATAACTCATTCCTGAACCACCTTTGTCTACATTCCCTCTTATTACTTCTACTGTTACATTACTGTTATACCATTGGTTTCTTGGGTCTACTTTTTCACCTGCTATTACTTCTAATGTAGGTGCTTCTGGCTTTTGTTTATCTATACGAATTGTATAGATTCTTTGAGAAGATCTTCCTGAAAGGTCAGTTGTAGTAACAGTAATGGTGTAAGTTCCCTCTTTTGTTATTGTAATTGCATCTTTTAGGTTTTCCCTTTGCTCTGCTCCAATTACTGAATATACTGTATTAGAATGACCGCTTAATTCATCTGTTCCTTCTACTAATTCTACATAGATACTTTGATTTGTCCAAGTATTATTTACATATACTTGTCCATCTTGATTATTGGTATACATACTTAAAGTTCCTGCTACTGGATTTGTAGTATCCAGCTTAATTTCTACTGTTGTACCTTCTGATCTGTTTCCTGCCTCATCTACTGCCCATGCTGTTAACTCATATATTCCCTCTTCTGTAATCGTCAAAGTCTCTTGATTTTGAATTATATCAGTTTTAGTTACATCATATGTCATTTCTTTTAATTGATATTCAATGTGTTTTATTTTAGCATATTCACTTTTTTCAATAGCAGTCATTTTTGTATGGACATCCGAAGTATACCAACTACTATCTTCTAAAATCTTTTTACCTGTTACTTTTAAAACAGGCTTCTGAGGCGCTTGTTTATCTATTTTTACTGTAATATTTCTTTTACTGACATTACCGCCATCATCTTCATTGATAATAGTAATAGTACTAATGCCTTCTTTTGTTAATGTAGTTGGCTCTGATGTCTTACTAATAGTATTAGCACCTTCTACTTGATAAGTAGTAGTAATGTTTTCCCCTCCATTTTGTACTTCTACATAAACATCTTGATTTGTCCATGTATTTTCTTCATAAAGTTCTCCATTTTGGTCATTTAATTTTGTAATAACTGTTCCTGGATCTTTAACTACCTTATCTATAATAATTGTATAATTCTTTTGACTTGTGAAACCTGCATTATTTTTAGTAGTAACCACTATATTAGTAGTTCCATTATTTTCAATAGTAACAGGTGCCTTTGTTCCCTTTGGCAACTTTGTTGCTCCTGTTGCTTCTATGGTAACTTCCTTTATGCCACTTATGTTATCTTCTCCCCCAGTGGTTTGTAAATAAACATTTTGGTTAATTGGTGTTCCAAATTGGTATGGCGCTCCATTACCATCCTTTAAAGTTGCCATTAAATTAGCTGATATTGGGGCTGTTTTGTCTATTTTAACTGTTCTAGTAGCTACTGTTGACTTTACACCCATTTGTGTTAAGGAATAACAATTAATTTCATATATTCCTTCTAGCTCAATTGTAATATTTTCTCCATCACGAATTATTTGTTCTTCTTGATTATTTGTTCCTGTAATACTGCATATCATATCTGTAATGGGAATTGGGCTATTTTCTGGCTTCGTTACTTTTAGTACTACATTAGATGTGTACCAACCATTTTCTCCTTCTTCACCACTAACAAAGCTAATAATAGGTGCTGACGGTTTAGTTAACTCTCCTATATCTAGTTTTCCATATACTACATATTTAATTAAAATGCTAACATCTTTCTGGTTAATTACTCCATCTCCGTTTACATCAATTGATACTGCATTAACACCTGTTAGCTGATGCTTTTCAAGTCCAATAACATGTTTAATAGCTTTACTTACTTCAAACTGTCCTATTTCTCCATCACCATTGGTGTCTCCGATTATGCTAGCTATATAAGTTGTTTCATGGTTATCAAATTTAATTTGCATTCCTGTTCCAATATACCCTTGTTTTATCTCTTCTTTTCCATTGCTGTCCCAAATATGTACAGTAGAATTTTTTACATTAAATTCTTGTTTTATAGCCTCAATTGTTGTTTTCGGCAAAATTCTACTAATTAATTTTTTCTCTTTTGAAATAATATAACTATTACTTGTTATACTGGTTACTAAAGCTTGTTCTTGTATATCTGCGGCAAGAACTATATTACTTATGGAAAAGATAATTAATATAATTAGCAATAAGTAACTAATTTTTCGCATTTCTAACCTTTCCTTTCTGCTAAATTGCGAATTTTGATAAATAAAATGATTGCTGTTCCAGCAAGTACTACAGTAGCAATAACTACAATTGTATATATACCTGTTTGTGGTATTTTACCTGGTGCAATTGTATTGTCTACTGGCTTGCTAGTCGTCTTTTTAATTGTGCAATTAAACGATACAGTTTCACTTCTTAATCCTGTTTCATTAACTGCTATTATTAATAAATTTTTAGTTCCTTCTTCTGTGATTTTGATGGTATTGCCATTTACTTTTTTCCAAGTCTTTCCACCATCTGTGCTGTATTCATAATGTATTTCACTTTCTTTTCTTTCGCTTTCAATTGTAATGATGACTTCTTTATCTGTTGTTTCTCCATCTTTAATATTAGCAGAAATACTAGGTTTATTTGGTCTTGTGTTGTCTAAATAAAACTCATTACTTCTTAATATGCTCTTATTTCCTTCATTGTCTTCTGCATAAATCCATAAATATAATTTTCCTGTGTCTTCCTTGTTTGTAATTATATCTCCATTTTTAAAGTTTTTGCTAAAGTCTTCTTCTTTTGGTTTTTCTGTTTCTTTTGACCATAAATATTTTAGACTTTCTTCTCTTACTCCAGATGGATCTGTTACAGTTACTTTTGTACTTTGCTCAGTTGCATATTTTTTATTCTCATTTGGTTCAAAGTTTACCATTGGACCTGTTGTGTCATCTTCTTTATATTGCATTACGAATGTCACATTACTCATATTTCCAGCTTCATCTACTGCCGTTATTTGGTAAACACCATCTTGTTCTATCCTATCACCTTTGGTATATGAATATGCCATACCATCTTTCATTACGACTGTTGTAACATTACTTGTATTATCTGTTATAACTGGAGTTACACCTTTATAATAGATTTTTTCGTTTTCTACTCCTGTGATAATAGGATTATCATTATCTAAATAGAAAGCATCACTTCTTTGCACTTTCGAATCTCCATTTATATTTTCTGCATATGCCCAAATATACCAAATACCACTTTCTGTATTTTTGGTTAATGTTTGTTGATCCGTATAAGTATATTTTTCTTCTGGATTATTACGAACTTGGATTATAAAGTTGTCTTTTGTAATACCTTCTGCCTGTGTAGACCAAATGTATTTTTGCGTTTCTGGCTTTATATCAAAATTACTACTTACTTCTATTATTGTACTTTGTGTATTTTGATAATTACTATTTCCATTTGGCTTAAATATGATGGATGGAATTCTAGTTTTTATTGAAATTTCTTGTGTTTCTGTTTGAGTACCAGGTGTTCCTACTCCGCTAATTGCTCTTGCTTTTAATTGATATTCTCCTTGTTGATTTAGCACTAGCTTTTCTCCTACTTCTAAATCTTCCCATGTAGTTCCATTATTTAAACTATATTGATATTTTGCTATCCCACTAAGCGCTGTAGAACCAGAAATTTCTATAGTTACTTCTTCTCCTCCGTCTTGTATTTGCTTATTGATAATTGGCGCTGTTGGTATTCCATTGTCTAAATTAAATTTCCCACTCTTCTCTATCACTTTATTCCCTACATTATCTTGTACTAATATCCATAAATACCAAGTTCCACTTTCTGTGTTTTTTATAATAGTTTGTTTATTGGTAAAATTCTGTGTAATTTCACTTTCTTGAACATTTTCTTCTTTTGTGGTCCATAAATATTTTAATGTTGTTAATTGACTACTTCCACCTACAATTACTTGTGTTGAATGTTGTCTTTGATAGGTTTGATTTTCTTTTGGTACAAGTGCAACTGTAAGTGCTGATTTTGCAATCGTTACTTCGTAACTTTCTGTCTGTGTACCTAGTGTTCCGACATTGTTTACTGCTCTTGCTTTAATTTGATAATATCCTGCTATGTCAGCTGTTACTTTTTGTCCTACTGGAATGTCTATCCAATCTGCTCCATTATTTAAACTATATTGATATTTAGCTATTCCACTTGGACTGCTACTTCCACTAATTTCTATTTCTAAACTATGATTTATTGAACTTCCATCTTCTGCATTAACTTTTAAATTAGGAGCTGTTGGTATTTCATTATCTAGTAAAAATGCCTCACTTCTTGTTATTGTTTGACTGTTATAACTATCTTTTGCTAATACCCATAAATACCAAACTCCACTTTCTGTATCTTTTTCTATTGTCTGTTTATTGTTAAAGCTTGACTGAAACTCTGCTTCTTGTAAGTCTTGTGCTTTTGTAGACCATAAATATTTTAAAGTACTTAATGTTCCTACACTATTTACATTTACTGTTGTTGCTTGTTTCTTTGCATAAGTTGCATTTCCATTTGGGGTAAATGTAACAATTGGTCCGTCTTTATCTATTTGTAGTATATATGCTTCTTCAGTTTGCTTTCCTATTGTACCTACATTATTTACTGCTCTTGCCTTTATGTTGTATGTTCCAGTTTTGTTAGCAAGTAATTTGTCTGTTACTTTTAGGTCAACCCAATTTAATCCATTATCTAGACTATATTGATATTTAGCTATTCCACTTGGAGACTCACTTCCTGAAATACTAATTGTAACATCTTCTCTGCTATATTCTCCACTTGGTACAGTTGCAGTAATAGTTGGAGCTTCTGGAGTTTCATTATCTAAACAGAAATTTGCTGTTCTTACTAAATTCATATTTCCCCTTAGATCTTTTGCTAATACCCATAAATACCAGTTATCTCCTGAATCTGTTTTTTTGGTAATTGTATCTTCACTAGTAAATGGAATTGAATCTGGCATAAAAGTTTCTTCTGTTAGTTCTTGTATACTTTGTGTCCATTTATATCTAACTGTACTTTCATCAACTCCACTAATGTCGGTAATTGTTACTTTTGTACTTTGTGCCTTTTCCCATGTTGTATTACCATTTGGACTAAAAGTAATTGTTGGACCTGCTACATCAACAATAAAGTTAACAATTGTTTCATGTCCTAATTCATCTGTTACTTTTAAAGTATATTCTCCATTTTCTGTAATTTTAGTTCCTTCTTCATAGGGAATTTCTTGTCCATCTTTTATTAAAATGATGTTTACTGAACTATCATCTTCAATAACTGGTAAGACTTCACTATAAACTCCATTTTCTTCTACTTGTGTAACTTTTGGAGCTGTTTTATCTATTTTAATTACATATGGTTCTGCAATTTCTCCTGTTGCCCCTACATTATTTACAGCACATGCATAAATAGTATAAGTTCCATCTTGTTCAAAAGAAACTTCATTTTTATCTATCCATGTTACTTTATTATCTATACTATATTTGTAATTTCTAATTCCACTTGGAGACCCACTTCCTGAAAAACTCACCTGTGCGGTTTCTCCCCAAAATTGCTCATTTGGTGCATTACTATTAATTGTTGGTGCAGTTGGCTTTTCATTGTCAAAATAGAATGCTGCACTTCTAGTAACTGCTGTATTACCCAATCTATCAGTTGCTTTTGCCCATACATACCAAATACCGCTACCTGTATTTTTTTCTACGTCACTTAATATATAAAATTGTTCTACAAATTCAGAATCTTCTGGTACAGCCTCATTTTGACTCCACACATATCTAAAACTTTCTTGATCTACTTCACTTGTATGACTTATCAAAATTTGTGTAGCATGCTGTTTTTGGTAGTCTTGACTTCCATTTGGTGCAAAAGTGATATTGGGAACTGATGTATTAATTGTTACTATATACTCCTCCGAAGTATCTCCTATAATCTCTAAATTGTTTACAGCTCTAGCAATAAGATGATATTCTTTTGATTCTGTAAAGAGAATTTCTTCTCCTTCTGCAATATCATTCCAATTTGCTCCATTATCTAAACTATATTGATATTTTTTTATACCGCTTTGACTGGTACTTCCATCAATTGTAACTTTTACTACTTTATTAGTAATTCCTCCATTTCCTACATTACTATGTATAATAGGTGGTGTTGGGTTTTCATTGTCCATGTAAAATGGCTCACTCTTAAATAAAGCAACATTGCCAAATTCATCTTTTGCTATGATTAGTAGGTTATATTTTCCACTGCCACTATTTTTAGTAATAGTATCTCCGTTTGAAAATTCTGTTGCTCCCTCTTCAAACATATGCTCTGTTACATAATCTACATCTTGTGCCCAAATATATTTTAAAGAAGTAGAATCAATGTTATTTGCATCTGTTATATGGATAGTAGTAGATTGACTTGTTTGATAATTAGTATTTCCATTTGGAGTAATTGTAATTACTGGTGAATCTGCATCTATAGCAAAGTGTATAATACTTTGGTTTCCAGCTTCATCTATTACAGTTAAGGTGTAATTTCCTGTTTCATTAATGGCATCTCCTCTATTCTCGCTATCTATTGTATATGCCATTTCTTCTCCATCTTTATTTAAAACAGCGGTTAGCTTGCTTTGATCTGTAATTTCTGGAATTACTAAGTTGTATTTTTTTCCTTCTTCCACACCCTTTACAGTAGGCGGAGTTTTATCTATTTTAATAATATACTCTTCACTTAACTCACTTATTAGACCTGTTCCACTTGTTGCTCTCGCTTTTATCTTATAAATTCCATCTTCTGTAATAGTTAATCTATCATTAATACTTGACCATGTTCGACCATCATTTAGTGTATATTCATATTTTGTAATTCCACTTAAGGCTGTACTTCCTCCAATAGAAACATTAACATCTCTATTTGTATATTTGCTATTTACTACATTTGATGTGATTACTGGAGTTGTTGGTGGTGTATTATCTAAATAAAATGCTTCACTTCTTGCATAACTTTCATTTCCTAGCATATCTTTTGCTCTTACCCAAAGATACCAATTATTTCCTGTATCTGTATTATTACTAATTTTCTCTTCGTTTGTAAAAGATGACTTAAACTCAGTTCTAAGTGGTTGTTCTGGATTCTGTGACCATACATATCTTAGTGTAGATTCATTAACTTCATTTCCGCTTGTTACTGTAACCTTTGAACTTTGCTCAAGTTTATATACAGTGCTTCCATTTGGCTCAAAAGAAATTTCTGGTCCTTCTATTTCATTTGTAGCGGTAAATACTTTACTATATAGACTTCTTGTTTTAACAATATCTATTATAGCTTGACCTTTTTCTGTATTCGTTTGTATTCCATTTTCTGTCTGAATTATATTTACTCCCATCGCAAGTAAAATTCCAGAAATTAGCACTCCAGAAATTATTTTTATTCCGATTCTTCTTTGTTTCTTCATACTACCTTTCTCCCATATACATTCTTCCGCTTTTTATATAGCACTAATTATATGACTACTCTTCTCTTTTTTCAATGTTTGAAACATTTTCAAACTTTAATATATCTGTTTTTCCTTTACGGAAATTATATATTATTACACTATTACAATTACTTATCAGTTTTATCATATTTTTGTAACTATTTGTCACATTTCATTAGGGAACTAGGTCTATTACCAATTTTCTACTATGCTTTTTAGCCTTATAATAAGAGCCTAGAAAGTATTTTTACACACCTCCTAGACTCTTCATAAATCTATAACACAACTCTATTTTGCAATTCGCCTTGCTATCCCCTTACACTTATCAATTACCTCTTGGACATCACCAATTTTCATATGCCTATTTTCCATTAATACTTCACCTTTTACAATAGTTGTTTCTATATTTCTGCCACTCGTGTTATATACTAAGTTGGCTATTTCATTTAGGTTCGGTAACATCGTAATATTCTCTAAACTTTCTTCTACATTTACTAAGATTAAATCTGCATCTTTTCCTACTTCTATACTACCCACTTTTTCTTCTAAGCCTAATAATTTAGCTCCATTAATAGTAGCCATACGAAGTGCATCTTTCGCATTTAGCCTTTCTTCATTTTCGTGAATACCACCTTGTATTAAACATGCTATTCTCATTGCCTCAAACATGTCTAAATTACTTCCTGAACCTTGCCCATCTGTTCCAAGTGCAACATTAATTCCTTCTTGCAAATATCTTGTAGTATCAGCTATTGTACAACCTAATCTTAGATTTGAAATTGGATTATGCGCAATTCCACAGTCCATTGTTTTTAATATTTCAATATCCTCATTATCTAAATGTACACCATGTGCTAAAATAGTATGAATACCATCAAAATACTCTTTTAACACTTTTATCGCTTTCTTTCCATGTTGTTTTTGAATATCTTGAATTTCATCAATACTCTCTAAAAAGTGCACATGGATTGGTAAATGATACTCTTTTGCTAAATCTGCTGTAACTTGTAAACACTCATTTGAACAAGTATACAAGCTATGTGGTGCAACGCAATAAGTAATTAAATCATTGTTTTTATCTCTAGAATTATAGAACGCTTTAAATTCTTGCACTCTTTTTTCAAAACTTCCATCTGCATCCATAATCGTTCTGGTAATAACTGCCCTTACTTTACAGTCTACAGCTGCTCTTCTAATTTCCTCTGACATAAAATATTGATCATTAATGGTTGTTGTTCCAGTTGCAATCATTTCATAATATGACAACATACTTGCAAAATAAACATCTTCTTTTGTTAGTTTATCCTCTCTTGGCCAAATCTTTTCATTTAGCCATTCATAGAGCTTACAGCCTTCCGTTGTCTCTCTAAAAATGCTCATTGGAATATGAGCGTGAGTATTAATAAGACCTGGCATAACAATATGATCTATTGCATCTATTACTTTTATATCTCTTTTTTCTTCTATTTTCCCTTCTATTTGAACTATTTTTCCATTCTCTACTAAAATATCTTTCTTCTCAATGTTAATATCATTATCTTTGAATAATAGTACTTTTCCATTTTTTATTAATAAATCTTGCATCTTTTATTCTCCATTTTTCTCCTCGTTATACCTTTATTATATTGAATTTTTTTGTATTATTCAAGTAAAATCTTATTCTTCTAAATATTCTCTTAATAGCTTCTCTATTTCATCCACTATTTTTTTAATTTCCTCTTTTGGTTCTCCCGCTTTTAGCATTTTGTCTAGTTTTTCAATTAATTCATCAATTTTTTTCTTTTTATCTTCCATACGTACTTCGCCTTTAGTTAAGGCTTCCTCCTCTCCTTATTACTACTTTCCCCCCTTTTTCTTTTTTTTATTCTCTAAAAATTAGTTTTTCCATCCCCAATTCACTAGAGTTAAAATTGGCTAGACTTCCCTTTATTTACTAAAAGAACCTTTGGATATCTTTCTTCCTATTCAAAATAAAATGCAAAAATAGAAAAATATGATGTCACTTTCATGACACCCTACCTTTCTATTTCTCCCTTTTTTAGTTCATTTAAATTACTCTTCATTATTCCTATTAAAATATTCAATTAAATGTAAAATCATTTCTTGATTTTCTGGTTTTAATTTTTCAAAACCTGCTAATCCTAAGTCTTGAGACTTCTTACTTGTTTTGTCTAAGTATTCACCAAATATAGTATCTGTACCAATATGAAACAAATTGCAAATTTTCACTAAAACTTCATAAGATGGCTTTGACTTATCTTGCTCAATATTACCAATATATCTTGTTGAACATTCAATTGACTCTGATAATTTTTCTTGTGTATATCCATAACTTTTCCTAAGTGCTTTTAGCTTTTCGCCTATCATAATTTCCTTTTGCTTTCTCATTTTTATAATATTCCCTCTTTCAACGTTCAAAATTGTCGCTATTACCTATTGTTTCCTCTTTTTATGGAAATATGATATCAAAATGACACTTCAAATAAAAGGAAGTATATAGGTATTATATATTAATTTATTTCATGTTTCAATAGAACATTTATCAAATTATGAATCTATTATTCAAATCTTTCTCAAAATTTTTTTACTTGCCAATTTTCCGCTTTTGTAGTATGATTACATCAATAAATTACAAAAGAAATTAAAGGTGAAAATATGAAAAGTGAAAAAATTGACTTTTATAGTCCTATAGACTTGAAAACCTATAACTTAGAGCAAACCATACGTTATCAATTAGATATTTTAGAGAGGCTTGACCTTTTTACTAGAAAACATAGTGAAAATGTAGCAAATTTATGTTGTAGAATTTGTGAATATTTACATTGTAGAAAATCCTTTACTGTACATTGTACAATCTGTGGTTATTTACATGATGTTGGAAAAATGCAAATTCCTACAAAAATTTTAAACAAGCCTGATAAGTTAACTCAAGAAGAATATGAAATCATGAAACAACATACCACTTTAGGTTATAAAATATGCATGCAAGAGCCAAAATTACGTCCTTATGCTTTAGCTGCTTTAGACCATCATGAAGCATTAGATGGCTCAGGATATCCAAGTGGTATTAAGAAAAAAGATATCCCTTATGAAGCCCAAATTGTACGTGTAGCAGATGAGTACGACGCTTTAGTTACCAAAAGGCAATACAAAACCCATGTTAACATTTCTGAAACCTTAAAAGAGCTAATTAAAGATACACAACCAGACCCTAAATTTGTTGCTTTAGATCAATTAGCCTCAAAAGAAAAAGATGGCAAAATAAATGGTCTTATCCTAAAAAAACTTTTTAAAGTTGTCATTGATGACACTTTATATGAAATTAGTGGTGTTATGGACTATGTGGAATATTTAAAACAACAAATTAAACGTTTGGAATTAATGCAAAGTTATCAAAAAAAGGCAGAAACTTCTAATAAAGAAAAAACCAAAGAATACTACCTAGAAGGTATCCATTTATTATTGCAAGATGGAGAAACCATGGAAAATTATTCACAAATTTTAGAAGAATATAAGAATGCTTTGGTTATTAGACAAGATGTTATAAAACAATTATATGATGAAATCAAAATCATCAAAAAACTTAGAGTGTAAACAAAAGATTTATCATGAGTATTTTTGCTTATGGTACAAGGAGGTACAATGAGTAGAGTAAAAAAATTATATACTACTTCCAAAAAGTTAACTATTATTATGCTAGCATTTTTTGTTTTATTAATTTTATTAATCATTCGTCTAGGCTTTATTCAATTTGTACAGGGCGCTGAACTAAAAGAAAAAATGTATAATCAATTAATTACTAGTCGATTGGTTGACCCTAGTAGAGGTACTATCTATGATGTTAATGGAAAGACACTTGCTGTTAGTGCACCTGTAGATACTATTACGATTAATCCTAAAAGTATCGTAGTCTTAAAAGGCGGAAAATTAGATGAGGAGGCAACAAAAACTTTAAAAGAAAAAGTAGCCAAAGCCTTTTCAGATATTTTTGAGTTAGATTATGAAGCAACTTTAAAGAAAGTATCTAGTGAAAACTCCTATGAAACGATTATTAGAAAAGTAGATAAAGATAAAGTAGATACCTTAAAAGCTTGGATGAAAGAAGAAGAATGTTCTAGTGGAATTAATATTGAAGAAGATACCAAAAGATCCTATCCTTATGAAAATTTAGCTTCTTCTTTGATTGGTTTTTGTGGAAACGATAACCAAGGTTTATATGGATTAGAACTTTATTGGGATAATATTTTAACTGGCACACCTGGTAAAGTAGTTACTTCTCAAGATGCTTTCCAAGACTTTATACCAGATGAAAATCAAACCTATATCCCTGCTGAAAATGGCTATGACCTTACTTTAACAATTGATGCTAATATTCAAGCAATTGTAGAGAAATATTTGAAAAAGGCTTGTATTGAAAATGGTTGTGAACGTGGTGGTAATGTAATTGCAATGGATCCTAAAACTGGTGATATTTTAGCAATGGCAACTTATCCTGATTATAACCTAAACACTCCTTTTGAAATGCCAAGCTATCTAAAAGAAAAAGACTGGAAAAAGATGTCATCTGAAGAACAAACCAAAACTCTTTATTCTGTTTACCGTAATCGTGCAGTATCAGATACTTACGAACCAGGATCTGTATTCAAAGTTATCTCTGCTGCTATTGCTTTAGAAGAAGATAAAGCAAGTACTGATAAAGCCAAGGCTTATTATTGCAAAAGTTATGAAACAGTATCTGGAATTGATATAGACTGTGCACACCGTATCAAACATGGATATCAAACTTTAAGAGATGCCTTAGCTCATTCTTGTAATCCTGCTTTCATTCAATTAGGACAAAAAGTAGGCGCTAACACTTTTTATAAATATTATGATGCTTTTGGACTATTCCAAAAAACAGGAATTGAAACTGCTGAAGAAAATGGTTCCCCTATCTTTTGGAATGTTGATAAAGTAGGACCTATTGAACTTGCCACTATGTCATTTGGTCAAAGATTTAAAATTACACCACTTCAAATGATTACAGCAATATCTTCTGTAGCAAATAATGGTATGCTTATGAAACCTAGAATTGTAAGTGAAATGAAAAATACAGATAATGGAGCTGTTACTACCATTGACCCTGTACAGGTAAGACAAGTTATTTCTAAGGAAACTGCTGAAGAAGTCTTGTCTATGATGGAAACCGTTGTAACGAGTGGTACAGGTAGATATTCACAAATTAAAGGATATTCTATTGGAGGTAAAACTGGTACATCAGAACCTGACCCTGGAAATCCTGATGAGGGACTTACTTTCTCCTTTGTCTCTGTTTCTCCTGTAGAAAATCCAGAAATCGTAATGCTTGTTACTCTATACAACCCTACCAAAGGAAATGCTAATTCAGTAGGTACTCCTATTGCAGCTATTGCATCACAACAGATGTTAAAGGAAATATTGCCATACATGCAAATTCCAGTAGACTCTACTAATAATACTTCTAGAAATGCAACCACCTTACCAAATGTAACAAATAAAACCGTTGCTGAAGCAGAGAAAATACTAAAAAATGCAGGTTTTACTTGTAGTACTTCTGCTAAATCTGATGAATTAGTAACTGAACAGTTCCCTGTAAAAGGTTCTCAATTAACCAAAGGTTCTATTGTAAAGCTATATACTGAAACAGAAAATACTCGTGTTTCTAAAAAAGTACCAGACTTAATGAATAAAAATCTCTCCCAAGTAAAAGAGGAGTTAAAAAAGAGAAATTTAAACTTAAACGTTACTGGCTCTGGCATTGTAGTTAGCCAGGACCCACTTCCTGACACTTCTGTGGAAGAAGGAACTATTATAAAAATAACAATGGGAAAATAAGTTTACGATTGATTCTTCAAATAGGAAAGAAATGTCCACAAAAAATGCCAAGCTACAAAACGTAGCTTGGCAAATGGTTGTGAAATTAGAACTTGTGGAAAGCACGCTTGTGTCCTTCTTCATCGCAAATACGTCCATCAAAAGGACATTCATAGCATTTCCATGTTTTATCACATGCTTTGATAGTTGCACGAGGACGTCCCCTCTCTCTCCATCTCTGTTCCTTGGTCAATTTCCGATGTGGATGTTTAACCTCTTTCATAACCTTACTCCTTTCAGGCATATATGCCCAATTTATTTGCAATGCACTTAGCATTAGCAATACTATTATACCATAAAAATGGCTTTTTTCAACATTTTGAGGAATAATTGCTAGTTATTCCACTTAAATTCATCTTTTATTTATCGTTATAAATCTATTTCCTATAAATTCTAATACTATTTAATACAGTAATTAATGTCACTCCAACATCTGCAAAAACGGCGAGCCAAATTGGCGCATATCCTGCAACTCCTAAAATAAGTACTACTAATTTTGTAAGAAGAGAGAATATCATATTAAAATAGATGATTCTCATACTAGATTTTGCTGTTTTAATGATATTAGGAAGTGTTGCAATTTGATTAGAAATTAATATACTATCTGCTGTATTACTTGCAATTTGTGTACCTTCTCCCATAGAAATACTAAAATCTGCTGTTGCTAGAACTGGACTATCATTAATACCATCGCCTACAAAAATAACTTTATCTTGTTCTTTAAATTCTTCTACTTTTTCTAACTTTTCTTTTGGAAGTAGACTTGCATATACTTCTATATTTCCAATCTTTTGTGATATTTCTTTTGCTTTTTCTAATCCATCCCCTGTTAACATCACAATTTTATGAATGCCTATTTTTTCTAAACTCGTTTTTAAATTTTCTGTTCCTTTTCTAATTTCTTCTTTGAGAGTAATATAGCCATACAAGCTTCCATCCACTGCTAGATAAATACCTCTGTTATTCAACTCTTTTTCATAAGAAATATGATATTTGTCTAATAATTTTTGATTGCCAAAAAGAACTTGTTTGCCTTGTATCTTTCCTTTGATACCATATCCAGCAATTTCTTCTTGTTCTAAAACTTCTTGCAATAGTTCTTCTTTTCTCCAACCTTGTTTTTGTACTTCATTTTCTATACTGGTAGCAATTGGATGATTAGATAAATGCTCTAAGCTATATAGATAAGAAAAGAACTCTTTTGTTTTTTCATTTTCTGATACTTCGTCAATTACCATTTTTCCTGTTGTAATAGTTCCTGTCTTATCAAAGCATATTGTTTTTGCTTTTGCTAAACCTTCTATATGCTTTGTTCCTTTTACCAATAGTCCCTTCTTTGATAATACTCCTACACAAGAGAAAAATGCTAGTGGAATAGAAATCACAATACTACATGGACAAGAAGCTACTAAAAATACTAATGCTCTTGTTATCCAAGTTTTAGCATCTAGTCCTAATAAAATTGGAATAATGCTAATAGCTAAAGCTAAAATCATAACAGTTGGTGTATAAATCCTAGAAAACTTTGTAATAAACTTTTCTGTTTTTCCTTTATTATTCGTTGCTTCATATACCAAATCTATAATTTGTGATGCTGTAGAATCCTTGTATTCTCTTAAAACCTCTGCTGTTAAACTTCCATTTAGATTACTATTTCCTGATAAAATTTCTTGCCCTTCTGTCACAGCTGTTGGTTCACTTTCTCCAGTTAGTCTTGAAGTATCTAAAGTAGATTTTCCTGATAAAACTTTGCTATCTACTGGTACCATTTCACCTGGCTTAATTAAAATTTTATCTCCTACTTTTAATTCCTCCACTGGTACTACTTGGATTTCATTTCCTTGATAACGATTTGCTGTATCTGTTTTCATATCTACTATTTTTTCAATATGCTGGTTAGATTTTTCTACTGCCATATCCTCGATAAACTCACCTAAAGAAAATAGCAATACTACTAAACATGCTTCTCTAAAATCACCTAAACAGCACGCTGCAATGACTGCAATTGTCATTAATGTGTCTTCTTCAAATTTAAAATGAAAGATGTTTTTTATACCTTCTAAGAATAGTTCATAACCCGATATTACAAGAGTAAGAACATAAAAGGCTATTTTAACACCTTCTGGAATAATGGGAATGAAAGTTACCAAAAAGATAACAACTGCTATCACATAAAGAATAACTTCTTTTTTCTTATCTTCCTTTTCTTCTCTCTCTTCAATTTCGTCCTTAGTATGATGGTGCCCTGTACAATGTTCATGATTACAAGCCATTACTTATCTCCTCTTCTATTTTTCTTCTCTCATATGTGCTAGTGCAATTTTGATAATACTTTCTATATGATTATCCTCTAAGCTATAGAATACTTGCTTTCCTTCTTTTCTGTATTTTACTAACTTACTTCCTCTTAATAGCTGTAACTGATGTGATACTGCTGATTGATTTAAGTTTAATAATTCGCATAAGTCACATACACAAAGTTCTGTATTTAAAAGGCTACAAATAATTCTAAGTCTTGTTTCATCACTAAATAACTTAAACATTTCTGATAAAGTTAGCATTTCTTCTCTTGGAATTTTATTGATTTCTACCTCATGAATTTTAGCTAAATGTGGACAGTTTTCTTGACATACAAATTCTTCTTGCATTTTCTTCCTCCTCTATTTTATTATATATGATTATTTGTTCATATATTCATAATATGCTTATTTTTGTTTTTTGTCAATAGATTTTTGAAATTTTTGCAAAGAAAAAAGAGATACATTTTTTGTATCCCTTTCAAATTGTAATTATCCATTGATTTGTTTTGCTACTTCTTCTGCAAAATTTTCTTCTCTTTTTTGTAATCCTTCGCCTTTTTCAAATCTTGCAAATCTAACAATTTTTGCTCCTTTAGATTCTACTAATTTTCCAACTGTTTGGTCTGGATCTTTTACAAAGTCTTGCTCTACTAAGCAAATTTCACCATAAAATTTATTAATTCTACCTTGTACAATTTTTTCAGCAACAGCTTCTGGCTTTCCTTCATTCACTGCTTGTGCTTTTAAGATTTCCATTTCATGTGCTACTCTGTCAGCTGGAACAGAATCTCTATCTAAGTATTCAGGTCTAGCTGCTGCAATTTGCATACAAACATCTTTTGCTAAATCTATGTTTCCGTTTTCCATTTCTACCAAAACACCAATTTTTCCATCTCCATGGATATAGCTTTCTACTAAACCATTGCTCTCAAATCTTTCAAATCTACGAATTGACATATTTTCACCAATTGTAGCAATTTTGTTCGTTAATACATCTTGTACTGTTTTATCTGTTTCAGCCATAGATGTTTGTGCTAATAAATCTTCTACTGTTGCTGGATTTTTTTCTGCAACTTGTTTTGCAATGTCTGCTACAAAGTTTCTAAATTCTTCATTTTTAGCAACGAAGTCTGTTTCTGCATTAACTTCTACTACTGCTCCTACTTTTTGGTCAGCTGTTACATAAGTTGTAACTAATCCTTCTGCTGCAATTCTGTCTGATTTTTTAGCAGCTTTTGCAATTCCTCTTTCACGTAAAAGTTCAATTGCTTTTTCCTCATCTCCATTAGTTTCTGTTAACACTTTTTTGCAGTCCATCATTCCTGCACCTGTTTTTTCTCTTAATTGTTTTACTAATTCAGCAGTAATCATTTTAAAATCCTCCTCTTTTTCTTAGTTCTAGGAAAGTGCTAGAACTTAATTTATAAAAAGGATGTACCTTTTCTCCTTGTATATCAGGACAAGACACATCCTTGTATATTATTCAGCTGTTTCTTCTGTAGCTTCTTCAGCTACGACTTCTTCCATGTCTGTTGGTTCTTCAGCTACTTCTTCATTTTCCATAGCTTCTTCTACCATTTCCATAGATTCACCTTGTCTTCCTTCGATAACAGCGTTTGCCATACTGTCTGCAATTAATTTAACTGCACGAATAGCATCGTCGTTTCCTGGAATAGCATAGTCAACATCTTCTGGGTTACAGTTTGTATCTACTAAACCAATTACTGGAATTCCTAATTTTCTAGCTTCTAAGATTCCAATTCTTTCTTTTTTAGGATCTACAATAAACATAACTCCTGGAATTTCAGTCATTTCTTTAATTCCACCAAGGTTCTTCTCTAATTTTTCCATTTCTTTCTTTAAAAGAATAACCTCTTTTTTAGGTAATACATCGAAAGTACCATCTTCTTGCATTGTTTCTAATTCGATTAATCTTCCGATTCTTCTTCTAATTGTTGCGAAGTTTGTTAACGTACCACCTAACCATCTTTGATTGACATAGTACATACCACACTTTTCAGCAGCTTCTTTCATACAATCTTGTGCTTGTTTTTTTGTTCCTACAAATAGAACTGTTTTTCCTGCTTCTGCTTGTTCTTTTAAGAAAGCATATGCTTCGTCTAATTTTTTAGATGTCTTTTGTAGGTCGATGATGTGGATACCATTTCTGGCTTGGAAAATATATTCAGCCATTTTAGGGTCCCATCTTCTGGTTTGATGTCCAAAGTGAACACCAGCTTCTAGTAATTGTTTCATTGCAACTACTGCCATAATTCTTTTCCTCCTTTTAGTTTGTTCCTCCACGATTGCTCAAACGCCTTAGAAAACTTATTTTGTGATAAGCACTTTTCTTTGGCTCACAATGTGTGTGTATTTTTCAACAGTAGTGATTATATCACAAATTATCACTAAAAGGCAAGAGTTTTTGTAAAATTTCACTTTTCAAATTATTCTAGCATAAAGAGAAAGAAGAAGTGAAATTTACTTTTTTTCACCTCTTTTATATAGTTTTTCTATTAATCATTGATATTAAGCAATTTTTGGTATACAATAAGAGTGAAAAATATGGCAAAGGAGATTATACATGAGCGAATACAAAGATAAGCTATACGAAGGAGAAACTCTGCGAGATTTTAGAGAGTTAGTAGCACGATATGAAAGCCGTTATTATAACAAGCCTGCTTTTGTTTATAAAACAACTCCTAAGGCTACTGAACATGTTTCTATTTTATATAGCCAATTTGTACAGGATATTAAGAGTTTAGCTACCAGTCTATTAAACATGGGATTAGAAAATAAGAAAATAGCTTTAATTGCTCCTAATCGCTATGAATGGTGTGTTAGTTATTTGGCTGTGACAACAGCTAATATTTCTATTATTCCATTAGATAAATCTTTGCCTGATAATGAGATTAAGAATTTAATTATTAGAAGTAAGGCTGACGCCGTTATTTTTGATAATAAATATCTTCCTATCTTTGAAGAAATCTATACTGAAAATAATTCTTCTTTAACACAATATATTTGTATTGATAATATTCCAAATACTAATATCGCTTCTAATAGTTTTTCTATCTATCCTTCTCTTGTAGAAAGAGGTAGAAAGCTTTATCTATCTGGCAATATGTGTTATGAAGATATTAGATTAGACCCTGATAAGGCTTCTATTTTGCTTTTCACATCTGGTACCACTGCTATTTCTAAATGTGTAGGACTATCTCAAGCTAACATTTGTAGTGATATTTATGCATTATCACAAATGACTGATATCCAAAAAGAAGATGTTTTTCTTTCTTTCCTCCCTTTACATCATACCTTTGAATCTACTTGTACTTTTCTATATGGTACTTCATGTGGTATTACAATTGCTTTTTGTGATGGTTTAAAATATGTTCAAAAGAACTTAATAGAATTTCAAATTACTGGCTTTGTAGGTGTACCTTTAATGCTTGAAGTTATGTACAAAAAGATTGAAAAGGGAGTAGCAGAAAAAGGTAAAACTAATTTAGTAAAAACAATGAGAAAAGTTTGCAATTTCTTGTTAAAGTTTGGTATTGATATTAGAAGTAAAGTATTTAAAGAGATTTTAAATCAATTTGGTGGTAAACTCCATACTTTAATTGCAGGTCGGTGCACCTATGAATAAAGAAACTGTACAAGGTTTTGTAGACTTAGGTATTAACTTATTGCAAGGCTATGGTTTGACTGAAACATCACCTGTTGTTGCTGGTGAAAATGATAAATACAAACGTGCTGGTAGTGTAGGTTTTCCTCTTCCTGGTATCACTGTACAAATTGATAATCCAAATCAAGATGGTATTGGCGAAATCATGGTAAAAGGCCCTACTGTTATGAAGGGATATATTGATAATGAAGAGGCAACTAAAGAGGTTTTAAAAGATGGTTGGTTTTATACTGGTGATTTAGGTAAATTTGATAAAGACGGATTTCTTTTTATTACTGGTAGAAAAAAAGATGTCATTGTTTTGAAAAATGGGAAGAATATTTTTCCTGAAGAATTAGAAATTTTGATTAATAGTTTACCATATGTATCTGAAAGTATAATTTATGGTAAGCCTGCTAAAGATAATGATTTAATGATATGTAGTAAAATTGTGTATCAGCTTGAAGTCATGAAAGAATTGTACCCTAATGATACTAATTACAAAGATATTATTTGGAAAGATGTGAAAGAAAAAATTAATCATTCTATGCCTGCTTATAAAGCAATTCGTGAAATTATTGTAACTGAGGAACCTTTGATTAAAACGACTACTCAAAAAATTAAAAGACATGAGGAGTTAAAAAGAATTCTAGGAAATTAATTGTTTTGATATGCCAACCTTTAGGGGTTGGTTTTTTATTTTTCCTTTTTTATCATTTTCCTCATTTCACCAAACACTTCTTCATGCGTATATCTAACCTCGGTTGTTTCTGCTTCTTTTTCAGCTTCGTCTAATGCATTTTCTATATATTGGTTATATTCCGCTTCAGTCATTAGTTTTTCATACTTTTGAATGCTCATAATTACCATTGTTCCATATCCATTTTTAGTTAAATATACTTCTTCATTGTCTTTTAAAACAGTCTTTTCTATCTCTGGATATTTATTTCTCAAATCTGATACAGGTCTAATATTTATCATATTTTTCTTCCTTTCGTTATAATTTTATATTTATTTTATCATAATATCAATAAAATTATTTGATTTTCTCTATAAAAAACAGCTTCTATAAAAGAAGCTGCTTATAAGATAACAAATCCTATAAAATAGATTGCTTTTGTAAGTGCGCATACCATTGCACACCTATACATCCATCAAAGAATGCATCTGTTGATTTAGTGATAATTGTCTTTTCCTTATCAATTGTCGGCATATTCTCTCTCACATAGTCCATTGCTGCCTCAAAGTAGCCATGAAAAGTCGTTGCTCCACCAGTAATATAAATGACATCTGGGTCCAGAAAACGTTTAGCCATAATGATATATAGTCCCATATACTTTCCTGCTTTTCTTATCTCTTCTTGCACTTCAGGACTTTCGGCATGTTGCTTCATATAATCTAATCCAAATTTTTCTACAACTGCTCTTCCTGAACAAAGTGCACCTAAACTAACCATTCCATCTTCTGTCATCACAGGTATAGCATGAATCTCACCTGACTTTCTATTGGCACCTAGTATTGTTTTTCCATTGCTCATGATTCCACAAGCAATTCCTGTTCCTGCCGCAATAGCGAATATATTCTTTGCATAATATCTTTTGCTAGCTGCATATACCATTGCTTTTCCATCATTCAAGATAAATGTATCTTCTATGCCAATATTTTCAAAACTTCCCTTATTCATTCCATTTAGTTCTGGCTGATGCACAGAGTTTATCACTTCATTGTTAGCAACAACACCTGTCTGAGAAATTCCAATGCAATTTACCCTAATGGTATTAGAACTTATAAACTCGCAAATACTTGCTTGCAGTTTCTTGATAGTATACTTCCCCTGCCGTTCAATTCTGGTAAAAATTTGACCTTGTTGATTTTCATACCTTAATTTAATTCCTTGACCACCAATGTCTATTCCTAAGATGTTTTCCATTATAGCAATCTCCCTTCTACTACTATTTAGTATATTAGAATTCTTCAACAAAATTTGTATCTCTTTATTATACCATATTTTTCCCTATTTGTAAAACCCACCTCTTTATTTTAGAGGTGAGTTTACTTTTCATTCTTAATCATTACTACACATATGTTTTCTTGTCATTTCTAATAAATCTAATGGTGTAAACCCTATAATTTGTGTTTTTGAGCGGTCTTTTTTTAGCACTTCTTCCAATGTTTCTAGGACCTTTTGTTTTGTTTCTGCTTTTTCCATATCAATATAGTCAATAATAATAATTCCGCCAATATCACGTAAACGTAACTGTTTTGCTATTTCTATACTTGCTTCTTTATTAACTGTATATACAGTTTGCTCTAAATCTTTGTTGCCTATATACTTTCCTGAATTAACATCAATAGCTGTTAGTGCTTCTGTTTTATCAATTGTAATAAAACCTCCACATTTTAACCAAATTTTACGGTTATTTGTTTTTTCTATTTGGTCTTCAACCTCATACATTCTCAATACATTTTCATCTTGTTTTAATTCTAATTTTATCTTACTTTGAAGTCCTGTATCCTTTAAAAACTGTGTTACTTCTTTGGCTATTTCTGCATGATTTGTTATAATTCTAGTTAAATCTTGGTCTACTAAGTCTGTTAAGATTTTTCCAACAATTCCATCATTAGCATAAAGCAAAGTTGGTTCAAATTTTTCTTTCTTTGCTAGTTCTTGCGCATTTTTTTGGATTTCTTCATATTCCTTAATTACTTTTTGTATATCTTGTTCTATCAATTCCTTTTGTCTTCCTTGTGCAGAAGTCCTTACGATTACCCCATATCCTTTTGGTAAGCTATTTTTTACAATTTCTAAAAGTCTTTTCTTTTCTGCTTCTTTTTCAATTTTCTTAGAAATAGTAATAAATTCTGTATCTGGCATTAATACAATAAATCTTCCTGTTAAACTAATATGGGTAGATACTCTTGCTCCCTTTTTATTTGTACTATCTCTTTTTACTTGCACCAAAATTGGCATTCCTGAACGGATATAGTTTTTAATATCATATTTACTCAAAGTTTCATTTTTATTACCTGTTTCATTACTTACTTTTGGAATAACATCTTTAATATGAATAAAAGTATTTTTCTCTGTTCCAATATCTACAAAAGCTGCTTGCATACCCAAAAGGACATTCTCTACTTTTCCTAAATAGATATTGCCCTCTAATCTCTCTTGTCCTATTTTTTCTTCATACTTTTCTACAAGCTTTCCATTTTCGCAAATAACTACTATTTTATTACTTTTATTGTCTTGACTGATTATAATCTCTTGCATTGTTGCTCCTTCTTAGTTAAACTTATTCATTGCACTATCTATTCCATTTTTTAAGAATTCCTCTATTGCATCTGCTGCTTTATCAATTCCTTCTTTCAATTTTTCATAAGTTTCTTCTTTTAATTGTCCTATCACATAATCAATGGCGTCATATTCATCTATTGGCTTTCCAATTCCTACACGAATTCTTGGAAAGTCTTCTGATACTAATTCATGTACCACTGACTTAGCCCCATTGTGAGTCCCGTGGTCCTCCTTTTTTACGTAATTTGATAGAACCTGCTTCTACATCCATATCGTCATAAATAACTATTACATTTTCTATTGGAATTTTATAAAAATCCATAAATGGTTTGACACATTGACCACTTAAATTCATATAGGTTTGTGGTTTTAAGAAAATCACTTTTTCTTCTTCTATAATCCCACTGCCATAAATCCCATTAAATTTTGTTCTAGACAACTCTATTTCTTGTCTTTTGGCTATTTCATTTATTACATCAAACCCCATATTATGCCTTGTATGGCTATATTCTGGTTCCGGGTTTCCTAATCCTACTATTAAGTACATTTTATCTATCCCTTTTCTTATTTTATCCTTGAAAAAAGATTAACCATATAGACTAATCTTTTATTTTATTGATATCAGCTCTTTTTAATATAGCCTTTGCCACCTCTTTTGCCATTTTAGATAATGACTTCCATGATTGTGAATTATTATCAATTCTACCAATATGAACCTCTTCTACTGGAACTTTGTTAATTATCATATCTAATAAAATACCAATGTCTACTCCATAGTCTTTTTCTAACTCAATTCTTGCAAATACATCCTTTTCTCCTGCTATAATACCACTTAATGGTTGTTCAAAACTCTTTACCTCTTCAAATAATAGTTCAATTAAAGGTTTTGCTACTAATTCTGTTACTCTCCCACCTTCTCTTGTAAAAGCTGACTTAGTAAATCTGGCTTGTCCATCAATGATTGGTTGTACCATAAGTTGTACTACATCTTGTACGTATATTCCCAAGTCTCCATCAATAAATAATATAATTTCGCCAGTTGCATGTAGTAAACCTGCTTCCATAGCATACCCTTTACCTTGTTGTTCACAATATACTACCTGTACTCCATTTTCTTTTGCAATTTCTTCTGTTCTATCTGTTGAACAATTATCTACAACAATGATTTCTGATTTGATTTTACTTTCTTTTACTTTATTAATAACTTGCTCTATTGTTTTTTCTTCATTATATGCTGGTATAATAACACTTACATGTTTCATTTCTCTCTCCCTTAAGCTTATTTATGTATTTAACCATTCTTTCCATATAAGAATGATATCTTCTTTACTGTAATCTTTTTGCATAATATTTTCTTTAAGTTTACTGTGTAATGATAAAATGTCATTTACTCTTCTTTCATAATTTTTATTGTCATTTGTCATTTCTAAAACAATACCATTTTCTTTATCCCTAATCTGTTTTTCTACTCCCTCGAAGTTTGTAACAATAGATGGAATTCCTAGTATAAGGGCCTCTGTCAATACAAGATTACATGCTTCTCTATCTGTCAATAATGCTACATAATTCATTTGTTTAATATATGGATATACATTCTGCTTATAACCTAAAAAATGCACTTTTGGATTTTCCTTAAATAAACCATAAATGTCATCATATACTTCTTGCGTAAATGCATTTCCTATTACATACCAGTTATACTGAATATTTTTAGCATCTAAAATATCACATAATTGCTTCATCCTATTAAATCCGCTTCGCTTTTGCAATACGTGAAATACTAACAATATTCAAATTTTCTGGATTTACCTTTAATTCTATTGGCTCTTCGGACTTTTGCAAAATCTCATTCACATTTAAATAATTATCTAATACAAGGCATTTTATTTCCAATTGAGGATATTTTGTAACAATATCCTTTTTTACAGTCTCACTTACACAAATAAATTTTTCTATGTTTTCTCTAAATTCTTCATAAAATTCTAGTTCTGGATAAGTAGCAAATAATAAAATATGCCCCCAATAGTAATAATGTTTTGCTTTTACTTTTTGTGTAAATTGATTAAAATTAGGACTTTCACGATACGAACACCAAATACAAGTATCCACTGTAATAGTATCTACTTTATTTAAGTTAATCACCTCAGCATATTGAACAATTTCTCCTAAAACTTCATTTGTTGACTCTTCTTTGTCATAAGCAACTATAATATCAAAATCATTATATAGTTTCTTTATCAATTTTAATATACTATGTTCTGTTCCTCCTGAAAAAAATAATCTATAATAAAAAAGTATTCTTTTCTTCACTCTGCATTACTCCTTTTACCTTTCATTTTCATTTCTATCCTTTTTTATTAGTCTTTGTGTGTATTTGCGTACTTCACAATTTTTTAATGTAAGCTTTTCTAAATGTTGGAAATCTAAAACTTCTGGTTCTCCATTAAAATAACATTCTATTGGTTGCGAAATCCCCCCATGTGTTACTAATATAACTTGCTCTTCTTTATATTTCTTTGTGATTTCATCTAAAAATTGATATACTCTTTTAAATAACTCTTGAATTGGTTCTATATGTTCTTTGGTATAGTTTTTTTCATAATCTAACATCATTTGAATGTTCCAATCTTGTCTACCTGGCTTTCCTTCCATCTCGCCAAAACTTCTTTCTATTAAACGTGGTTCAATAAAAATTGGTGTTCTGGTTACTTTACTAATACATTCTGCTGTTTCTATAGCCCTTTGTAATGGAGATACTAATATTGCATCTGGTTTCATATTTTTAAATTTTTGAGCAGTTTCTTCTGCCTGTTGAATTCCTACATTATTCAGAGGAATATCAGTATGTCCTTGAAAAATATTTTTCACATTGTATTCTGTCTGTCCATGTCTCACTACATATATCTCCATCTATGTTTCTCCCTTTCTCGAATTATACCATAGTTAAATATTTATGTCAAACATCAAAACAACCTGTACTCCTTCTCCCAAAAGAAATACAGGCTTAATTTTTTCTTAATATTTATCATTCTTCTATTTCAGACATCTTTGCATACAGTTCTTCACTTGGACTATACATTCTTTCCTTTTGTAAGTCTGTTAGTGTATCACGGTATGCCTTTGTTTCCTTTATATCTTTAATAGCATTTGTATATTGCTCTTCCATAATATCATCTATAATAGCATTTAAGTAAGGATTTAAAATAACCACTCTATGTTGCTTTTTCAAACCAAAATACCATCTAAGTTCCTGCAAAGTTTGTATCATTTCATCTTCTTTTTCTAATTGGTCTGTATCAACTATTTTGCACAATAGATAAGGTGTAATTCTTGCATAGAAATACCTAAAAAACCCTAATTCATCTGTCTCTTTAAAAATATCATATAACATTTTATAAGAAGCATTTATTCTTGAAAAGTACTCCCTAGAACAGTTAGTAGAAATAGAAGAGTTATTTTCATTTTGACGATAATTATACACTACATCACTAATATAATATCCTTTTTGTGCATGTGTATAACAATAAATAGAAAAGATTGCATCTTCTGCAAGTGCTCCTTCTATAAATCTCAACTGATATCTTTCTATAAATTCTCTACTAAATATCTTGTTCCATACAACAGAGTTCATAACAAAAATTGATTTCTTATAGTCTTTCATAGATAATTCAAAATTACCATATTGTGTTTGATCAAATAAAGGTTGTTCCCATTTTTCTCCATTTGCATTTGTATGAATATAATTTCCAACTACATAATCTGCTTGTTTTTGGCTAATTTCATTATATAATACTTCACATGCATTTTTCTCATAAAAATCATCTGCGTCTATGAACATCACATATTTTCCTGTAGCAATATCTAGTCCTGCATTTCTTGCTTTAGAAACTCCTGCATTTGGTTGGTGTATCACTTTAATTCTTTCGTCTTTCTTTTGATATTGGTCAAATATTTCACCTGTACTATCTTTTGAGCCATCATCTATCAAAATAATTTCTAAATTAGAATAGGTCTGTGTTAGTATGCTTTCTACACATTGACTTAAATGCTTTTCTGCATTATACGCAGGTACTATAATAGAAATCTTATCCATACTCTCCTCCTAGTATCTTTCTCATTTTTCCAAGTGCATTATATCACACCTATTTTTTCACTGTCAATTTTAATCACACCATGCTAGCATTTTCTGGTGCTTACTTGTCACTTGTTGTCTATTTATGGTATAATAAAGGAGAATTGATTGAAAGGAATGAAAATTCTATGAAAGTAACATTTATTTCAAATTTTTTAACACATCATCAAGTTCCATTTTGTTTAGAAATGCAAAAGAAATTAGGCTCTGACTTTAAATTTGTTTCTACTATGAAAATATTTCAATGGCGTTTGGATATGGGTTTTAAAGACTTAGACCAAGAATATGATTTTGTAGTAAGAGCATATGAGAACGAGGAAAGCTACTTAGAAGCTAAAAAGTTAGCATTAGAAAGTGATATTGTTATTATTGGCTCTACTACAGATGACTTAATACAAGAAAGGTTAAAACAAGATAAAATTACTTTTCGTTATCGCGCAAGAATTTTCATTTTTCCTGACGGATTTTTCAAAACAATCTTTGACAAAGAGAAAATGCAGTTGTTTTATAACAGACACATTCGTTATAGAAAGAACAAAAACTTATATTTGTTAACTTGTAATGGATATGGTGCAAACGATTTCAATTTTTTTGGTTTGTATCCTAATAAAATATATAAATGGGGGTATTTTTTAGAAACTACCCATTATGATATAGAGCAATTATTGCAAAAGAAGGAAGCTAATGAGAAAACAGAAATTGTATGGGTTGCTAGATTTATCAATTGGAAGCACCCAGAAGTTGTTTTAAAATTAGCCCAAAATTTAAAAAGACAAGGATACAATTTTCATATTAAAATGTTAGGCACTGGAAAACTAGAAAGTAGTATACGTGAAAAAGTGAAAAAGGAAAATTTAGAAGATGTTGTTGAAGTGGTAGGACAAGTTCCTAGTGACCAAGTTCACTATTATATGGAAGATGCCAATATTTTTATTGGAACAAGTGATAGTAGAGAAGGTTGGGGGGTTGTTGTGAATGAAGCCATGAATGCAGGTTGTACTGTAATTGCAAATCAAAAAATGGGCTCAGTTCCCTTCTTAATTAAACACAAAGAAAATGGTTTGATGTATTCTTCTTATCAACAATTAGAAAATAATGTAAAGCTTGTTATCAATAGTAAGGATTTGAGAAATACGTTATCCCAAAATGCTTATCATACTATTACCAAAGATTGGTCTGCAGAAGTTGCTACTAATAATCTCTATGCTTTGTTTGAACACATCTTAGATGGTAAAGATTTTAATATAATTGAAGGACCTGCTAGTAAAGCAAGTAATTATCAAAGGCAAAAGTACTTATTATAGTGCTTTTTATTGTATTTAAACCAATTATTTATACTTTTTTAAAATAAATTCTCCACCTTATACTCTTTCTCCAACTTCTCATTAAAATACAGATTACTTACTAGATTTAACTCTTGTAGATTTTCCTCAGAAATTTGAAAGGAGAATATTTTTTTAGGATCTGCTAATACAATATATTGCATAGCAGTTTTTGTAGAATCGGATATTCTAATTGCTCCTTTATCAATTTTGCTACAAGCCTCACATTTAAAACCATTATCCCTTATACTAAAATGCGTCATATTTTCCCCAATTTTGCAATTTGTACATGCTTTAATTTGTGGAGTAAATCCAAGCAAACATAATAGTCTTAGTTTGAATACAGAAAGAATAAAGTCTAAATCTTTATCTGTTTCTGATATCATGTATAAAGTATTTAAAAAGAGTTGTAAAATGCGATATGTATTTTGGTTTTCATCTGTTACATCATTAATAATTTTGGTAACATGTGCTGCATATTTCAACTTATCTAAATCTGTTCGGATAGGATAAAAAAGTTCAATGGTATCACAAGAATTGATATGGTAACTGCTTGTTCCTTGATACATCATGTATTCACCAAAACACAAAAATTGAGTGCCTGCCATTAAGAGGCTTTTTGGTTTCCTAGCCCCTTTTGCAGCACACCCTATCTTCCCATTGGGAGTAAGTACAGTTAGCATTTTGTCAAAATCATTCATATTACTTTCTGAAAGAATAATTCCTTTTGTTTTAATAATTCCCATATTGTTAGTCCTCTATCTTAGCTATTTTGTTTTTCCATTCCTTGTGCATTTTCTTGTGGTTTAAATATTCCATTATTTTGCATATTTTCTACTTGCATGAATTCCATAAAGGTATTGATATCTCCAGTTTGTTTAAATGTATTCCATGCTAAGTCTTTTATCTGTTTTTGTATCATATGTGCCTCAACTCCTCTTTATTTATGCTTCTGTATTTATGATGATCTTTTTTTCCATTTTTTATTCGATTTTATGGTTGGAATTTTTTTCAATTTATATTGATTATTTTTTAGATAAATATTACTAATCAATCACTAGCCTTAAATAATTTCACAAAACGCTCATCATTAACCCAATCTTCCCTTACTTTTACCCACAATTTCAAATTCACTTGTGTCTCTAACATTTTTTCTAAGTCTGCCCTAGCATATGTACCAATTCTTTTAAGCATTGTTCCACCTTTACCAATGATAATTCCTTTATGTGATTCTCTTAGGCAATAAATGGTAGCTTCTATATTAAATATTGGTTTTTCTTCCCTTGTTCTTCCTTTTTTCATTTTCTCTATTTCAATTAATATACCATGTGGCACTTCATCTTTCAAGAGTTTTAGTGCTTTTTCTCGTATTGTTTCTGCTGCTAAATCTCTTAAGGTTTGGTCTGTATACTCCTCTATATCATAATATGCAGGACCTTCTTTTAAGTTCTTCTCAATTTCTTCTAAAATGATTTCTACATCAGATGCTTTTAAGGCTGAAATTGGAATGATGGCTTTAAAATGATATTCATCTTTGAAAGCCTCAATCATTTTAAAAATTTGCTCTTTGCTTACCAAATCAATTTTATTAATTACCAAAATTGTTTTGGCTTTTGCTTCTTTGATTTTATCTAAAATCATTTGGTCGCCTTTGCCGATTCCATCAGAAGTAGCTTCTACAACAAATAGTACTACATCACTATCAGGAATGCTTCCCCATGCTGTTTCTACCATGGTGTCACCTAATTTTGATTTTGGCTTGTGAATTCCTGGTGTATCTGTAAAAATGATTTGTGAATGTTCACGATTAACAATCGCCTTAATGGCATTCCTTGTTGTCTGTGGCTTATTGGCTACGCTTGCCACCTTTTGCCCTACCATGTCATTTAAGATACTGGATTTTCCAACATTAGTTCTTCCTACAATTGCTACAAAGCCTGATTTAAAATTTTCCATATGAACCTCCTTTCCTAGTTCTAAATCCTATATTTCTCTCTTTTTTCATAATGAGTATGTAATAATTCGTGTGCTAAATGCCCTCCTGGTTCTCCTAAGAACTCCTGATAGATTTTTTGCAACACTGGGTTTTTATGAGAAAGTCTTATCGTACTTCTTTCGTCAATGCTATACATGGCCTCTGAACGCTTTTTAGCCACATTTACTGTTTCCCTAATTTTACTACTCTTAATAGGCTGACCTCCACCCATAATGCATCCACCAGGACATGCCATAATTTCTACAAATTGATAATCTGCTTTTCCTGCTTTTATTTCTTCCATAATCGTTTGAGCATTTCCTAGTCCACTTGCTATAACTGCTTTTACTTTCTTATCTCCTATCTTTATCGTTGCTCTTTTTATTCCTTGTTGTCCTCTTACTTCCTCAAACTCAATTTTTTCTAATGGCTTTCCAGTAACTATTTCTGATACACTTCTTAAAGCCGCTTCCATAACGCCACCGGTTACTCCAAAGATAGCTGCTGCACCTGTTGCTTCTCCCATTGGGTCATCGAATTCTTCGTCCTCTAATTCTACAAATTCAATATTGGCTTGTTTAATCATTCTTGCAAGTTCTCTTGTGGTTAATACTGCATCTACATCATATAACCCATTGTCTTTCATTTCTTCTCTTTGTCTTTCAAATTTTTTCGCAATGCAAGGCATGACTGAAACAACAAAGATTTTTTCTGGATTGATTTTTTGTTTGCTTGCATAATATGTCTTCAAAAGTGCTCCAAACATTTCATGTGGTGACTTACAACTAGATAGATGTGGTAAATTTTCTGGATAGTTCATTTCAATATATCTTACCCAACCTGGGCTACAAGAGGTTATCATTGGAAGATGGTCATTTTCCTGCAAACGCTTGATAAATTCAGTTCCTTCTTCCATAATGGTAAAATCTGCACCAGTATTGGTATCAAATACTTTATCAAAGCCTAATCTTTGAAGAGCTGCTACCATTTTACCAGTCACATTGGTACCAATTGGCATACCAAATTCTTCTCCTAAGGCAACTCTTACTGCTGGTGCCGTTTGTACTATGACATACGTTTCTGAATCTCTTAGTTTTTCCCATACTAATTCTGTAGAATCTTTTTCATGTAGTGCTCCTGTTGGACATGCTTGAATGCATTGACCACAAAAAGTACAATTGACATCATTTAAGCTATGGTCACCTACTGTTGAAATACAAGAGGTAAATCCTCTATTTACGGCATCTATAGCACCTACTTTTTGAACTTTTTTACAAGCTGATACACATCTTCTACATAAAATACATTTATTGAAATCACGTACAATAGATGGTGAACTGTCATCTATTTTGTGTTCATTCTTAGCCCCTTCATAACGTACACTTTGTACATTGAATTTTACTGCTAGGGCTTGTAATTCACAATTTCCATTTCGTGTGCAAGTTAGACAATCACGATGGTGATTAGATAAAATCAAATCTAATATCATTTTTCTTGCTTCAATTACTGCTGGCGAGTGCGTATGTACTACCATTCCTTCTTCTACTTGCTGAATACAAGAAGTAGCAAAACCTTTTCTTCCTTCTACTTCTGTGATACACATTCTGCAATCACCAATTGCATTGATTTCTTTTAAATAGCAAAGTGTAGGAATGTCAATATTGGCTTGTCTTGCAGCTTGTAAGATGGTGGTTCCTTTTGGAACTTCTACTTCTTTATTATCAATGGTTAAGTGCACTTTTGGTAATTCTGCCATTCTACCTCTTCCTTTCCAAATTAATTTTCTTTATACATTTTTATTACGTATATATTCTTTGCCTGCTTGCTTAAATTCTTCTTTCAAAATATCCATTTGAATCGTATCATAATATTTTCCATTTACAAAAGTGGCTTGTCTTCTTCTTCCCATTTCTTTGAAACCACATTTTTTGTAACATGCAATTGCCCTTTCATTAAAAGCAAATACATCTAATTGGATAGAATTTAAATTTAGGTAATTAAAACCATAATCCAAAATCATATTAATTGCTTCTGTACCATATCCACCGTTTCGATAAGCTTCTTCTCCAATAAATACTCCCAATGTAGCATGTCTATTGATATAATTTATTCTTTCTAATCCAACTGTTCCTATCATTTCATCTTTATCTAAAGTCACAATTACAAATTGCCTTTTTTCTTCACTTTCTGTTTGTTCTAAGTATTGTTTTTCTCCTTCTAATGTTGTAATCATTCCGCTTCTTCCTGTATAGTCTGTCACTTGAAAATCATTTAGCCATTTGGTAAATATCTCTACATCTTGACTATTTCTTGGTGATAAATATATTCTATCTCCTATTAACTTTTTAAAATATTTCATATTCAAACTCCTTTCAAAGCCTACACTATTACCTCTCCTCTTGCTCAGACTTTCTTTCTCTCTTTGCTTTTGCTCTATAATATCTTTTTTCTATCTCTTCTAACCCTTTTTGCCTTTTTTCTTCTGAACTAGCTTCGCCTTCAAATATGCTTTTCGTTTTTTCTAATGCTGATAAAACAACTTCTTTTCCTATCCTAGAAATTGCATAATCATCTGCATCACATTCAGCATCTATTCCAGATAATCTAGCTTGATTTGGACTTATCATATGACCTACTTCGTGATATAAAATTGCTTTTGCTTCTTCATTTGTTATGCCATATTGGCTTAACAACTCTTGATTAACAATTGCTATACTATGATTTTGTACTTTTGCAACTTTTGGCAAAGTTTTAAACTGCGTACTAAATAAATATAGAAAATCAAATCTCCCAACATAAGTACATCTTACCTTTTCTCCATTCATATTCAAAAAAATCTCATCACCTGTTTTTATATTTTCAAATTTCATATTACTCCTTCGTTTCCTCACTCATAAACTTATTTTATCCAATAGCGTGGAATGGGCAAACTGCTATACAAGTTCCACACTTGATGCAAGTAGATTCATCTATCTTGTGTGTTTTTCCCGGTTCTCCTTCAATTGCATTTACTGGGCAGTTTCTCTTACACATTCCGCAGCCTTTACATTTTTCACTGTCTATTTGTATCTTTGCTAAAGCTTTACACTCTCCCGTTTTACATTCTTTGTATTTCACATGCTCTAAATATTCTTCTCTAAAATATTTCAAAGTAGAAAGTACTGGGTTTGGGGCAGATTGCCCTAAACCACAAATTGCTGTTTTTGGAATATTCACTGCTAATTCTTCTAATTTGTTTAAGTCGTCAGGTTCAGCTTCTCCTGTTGTCATTTTTTCTAATAATTCTAACATTCTCTTTGTTCCAATTCTACAAGGTGTACACTTGCCACAAGACTCATCTACAGTAAAGCTTAAATAGAATTTTGCTAAGTTCACCATGCACTTGGTATCATCCATAACAATTAGACCACCTGATCCCATCATAGAACCAATTTCTTTTAATGACTCATAATCAATTGGAGTATCTAAATGTTCTTTTGGAATACATCCTCCGGAAGGTCCACCTGTTTGTGCAGCCTTGAAATCTCTACCATTTGGAATTCCACCGCCAATGTCATACACAATTTCACGCAAAGTAGTTCCCATTGGTACTTCTACTAATCCAACATTGACTACATTTCCACCTAAAGCAAATACTTTTGTTCCTTTAGAATATTCTGTACCAATACTGTTATACCAGTCTGCTCCATTTAAAATAATTCTAGTCACATTTGCAAAAGTTTCTACATTATTAATTAAAGTTGGCTTGAACCATAACCCCTGATTTGCTGGATATGGTGGTTTTACTCTTGGTTGACCTCTTTTTCCTTCAATTGATTCTAAGAGCGCTGTTTCTTCTCCACAGACAAATGCTCCAGCACCTAATCTAATATCCACATTAAATTCAAAATCTGTACCAAAGATATTTTTTCCAAGTATTCCATATTCTTTGGCTTGGTTTATCGCTACCTGAAATCTTTCTACTGCAATTGGATATTCTGCTCTTACATAAATGTATCCTTGGTTCGCTCCAATAGCATATCCTGCTATCATCATGGCTTCTAATACAGAGTGTGGATCACCTTCTAAGATACTTCTATCCATAAAAGCTCCTGGATCACCTTCATCTGCATTACATACTACATATTTTTGTTTTCCATTTGCAGCTTTAGTAAGCGCCCACTTTTTTCCTGTTGGAAATCCTGCTCCTCCTCTACCTCTTAAACCTGATTTTTCAATTGTATCAATGACTTCTTCTGGTGTCATTTCTAACAGTACTTTTTCTAGTGCTTTATATCCATCAAAAGCTATGTATTCATCAATTTGCTCTGGGTCAATTCTTCCACAGTTTTGAAGTGCAATTCTTTTTTGCTTTTTATAGAATGTAAGATCATCTAATTTTTGTGCTTTACTCCCATCAATATCTTGACAAAGTAAACGTTCTACTGTTTTTCCTTCTACTATATGTGTCTCAATAATTTCTTTACAATCCTTTGGCGATACCCCTGCATAAAAAGTATTTTCTGGACGAATAATTACAATGGGACCTTTGGCACATAGACCAAAACATCCTGTTTGAATAACACGTACATTTTCTATTTTCTTCTCTTCTATAATTTCGCGGAAGTTTTGGATAATTTGTGGAGATTTTGAAGAAGTGCAACCTGTTCCATGACATACTAAAATATGTTTTTCTTTTGTTCCAAAACTGCTATTTACACGAAGGTCTAACTCTTTTCTTTTTTCTTCTCTTATTTTTCTAATCTTTTCTAAGGTTTCCATATTACCTCCCAAGCCAGTGTCAGTTTAAGGACGTACCTTTAACCAACACTTTGTTATTATTTGTACAATTATCTGGCTTTTTTCAAAGCGTCAGTTAAAGATACGTCCCTAAACCAACACTATTTCATCAATTTATCAAGTACCTCATCTAACTTTTTCACTGTCGCCCTACCATATACTTCTCCATTTATTGTAAATACTGGCGCTATTCCACAGGCTCCTACACATCTAGTACTATCAATAGAAAATTTACCATCTGGAGTTGTTTCTCCCTCTTCTATTTTTAATCTCTGTTTCAAACGTTCCATTAGTTTTTCAGAACCTTTTACAAAGCATGCTGTTCCTAAGCATACTGATATTGCATATTTTCCTTTTGGTTTTAGGGTAAATCGAGAATAAAAAGTAATGACTCCATAGATTTCAGCCATTGGAATATTTAGATATTCAGAAATTTCTTTTTGTGCAGTTTGTGGAATATATCCATACTTCATTTGCACTTCATTTAAAATAGGAATTAAATTGTCTTTTACTTGTGTGTATGGTTGCATAATGTCCTGCAATTCTTGTTTTAATTTTTCTTCCATACAATTACAATTTTTTTCTTCGTTTTCGTTCATATTCTTCCTCCCAATATTTAATATATTGTATTGGTTTTAACTTAGGTTTATTATATCAAACGGATTGTTTTTACACAACAAAAATCGGCAGATTATTTTATTATTTTCGCATAAATAAAAAGAAATAGCATTCATCGTAAATGCTATCTCGTACTTATTTTATTTAAAACTAATCTTACTATTGATTGGGCAAATTTGAATAAATGTCTTTCCATCATTTACTTCTATTTCATTGCCCTTTAAGTCCTTATATTTTGTCTTCCCTGTTCTTGATGTTTTTTCACATTTAATTGGAATATATTTGCCATTTGTAATATAGTATCCATCTAAAGTTTTAACATTATTAATTGTTTGTCTACCATAACTGTCAATCGTAGAATTCTCACATTTGGTAATAATAATATTCTTCACTTGTATTGCTTTATTCGTATTCCAATCTTTTTGAACAGTATCTCTAGAATATCTAGTATAAGTTTTGGTATCTTTGTTATAGGTATATTTTACTGTGTTATAAGCAGAATATGGAATTGTTATGCTATTTGCTAGATTCGTTACTTTTTCTACTGGCTCACTTGTTGTGTTGGTATCATTGGTTTTAACTACTTCTTTTTTATCTTCTAATTCAACTTCCTCTGCTACATAATTCAATACATTTCCTTTTGTTGTAGTTCTTCTAAAGCCTTTACTTTTCAAAACTTTCTCTAAGTTAGTTGTAGAAATAACAGCATTATGTGGTGCATAACGAGTTGTGTCTCTCCAAAAATTGTTTCCATTGTCATACACACCTTCTATATGGTCTATCCCAAACTTGGTAAAATCCGAACCTGCTTGCGGACTATGTCCATAATGGATATAGATAGCATCATTCTCCATTGCATAGTCTATGAAATAGTGCCTAGAACTTCTAATAGGTCCAATCTTTTTTAAGTTTTGATTTTTCATAACCATCATTAATCTAGTTTCGCCACCTTCTACAATAATTTCATAGATTAGGTCTGCTTGTTCTAAGCCTGCCTGTGGCATTGCATTAATATTATTATCAATCATAAAAGCAATAGGTCTATCATTTCCTGCAAATGTTTTTGGCTCTTTCTTTTCTTCTTGCTTTGGCTCTTGTATTTCATTTTTGTTAGTATTTATTGCACCTATTTGTTCTTCGTTTTCTTTATTCTGCATGGTTTTCATTGCTAATAAAGCACCTGCTATGATAATGAGAAGTATTAAAATGATAACTAAGATTTTTGTTCCACTTTTCTTTTTCTTTTGCATTCTTCTAGCATCTCCCATTTCTTTTCCTCCTATATTTATCTAGTATCACCAAAGGTGTGTCCCCAAAAGTGACACTTTTGTCAGTTAAGGGACGTAGGTTAAACTGACACTTTTGTCAGTTTTAAAGAACGTCCCCAAAACTGACATAATATTATAGCAACTGAATCACTGTATAAGCAAGTCCATATAAGATTAATGTCATAGCTGTTCCAAAACATCCACTAAAAATGATTTCTGATAATTTATGTTCTTTTGCTACCACTCTGCTTTCTGCTATTAATATTGCCATGACTAATGCTAGCATTAAAATGACAATATTGTCTGTTATAAGCCATATAATAGTAGTTGCTGCAAATGCAATTGTGGTATGTCCACTTGGTACAAATTTTGCATTTAAACCTTTATGTTTATTTGTTTTTGCATAGGCAATTAATGCTAATACTGCAATAATGACTACAATCATAACTGAAAATGCTAAGTGCACAGGCGAATTCGTAACATTGGAGATAAAGTTTAAACCTATGTCTGATATTTTGTCAAAGAATAAGAAATAGGCAACAATAACAGCATTAATCGTTGTAATAACTACTCCTCCTGCTGCTACATCTTTTGCTATTTTCGCTTTTGGATGGTAGACATCTACATATAAGTCGACAACGGTTTCAATTGCTGTGTTTACCATTTCTACAAAGAGTATTAAGACTATGGTAAATAAAAAGCATAGAAATTCTGCTTTACTAAGATTGAAAAACAAACTTATGATAACTACAACAACTGCAATAATTAATTGTTTCTTGATATTACCTTGTGTGGTAGTTGCATAAATAATTCCATTAAAAGCATTTTTCCATGCATCTGCAAAATTCTTATTCTTAATTTTCTCTTCTTTTGTAGGATTTTCTTGCTGATTTTCCTCTTCTTTTTTCATTGCTCTTTCCTTTCTTTACCTTGTAATGTCTAGCTGTGCCAAGACATTTTCTTCTTTTTCTCTCATCACCTTTTTTTCTTCTTCTTCCATATGGTCATAACCTCTTAAGTGATAAAAGCCATGTACTAACATATACGCTAATTCTCTTTCAAAGGAATGTCCATATTCTTTGGCTTGTTCTTCTACTCTTGCGATAGAAATGATAATGTCTCCTAAAATTTCTTGCAAGGCTTCATTTTCTGTATTTTGTTTCCATTCTTCTATGGTGTGGCTTTCTACCATTTTGTCTAGTTCTTCTTTTTCAAACATTGGGAAGGATAAGACATCAGTTTCTTTATCTATGTTACGATACTGCTTGTTAGCTTGTCTAATATTTTCTGGTGTTGTTAAAGTAATACATATATAGAAAGAGGTAGGGTTTATGTTCTCTACCTCAAAGCATTTTTGTATTACTTTCTCTGCTAATTCTTGATATTCGTTATTTTCTGGAATATCCTGAAATATGATTTCTGTACAATTAGTCATTTCTTATCCCTCTTTTATATCCTTTTAGCAATAAAATTTGATATTACCCGCATGAATCGCTTTCCATTTTTCAATAATCTGAAAATAATGCAAAGAAATATCTTCACAAATAATATTTAATTCTTTCTCAGGAATTTTACTTTTATTATGGCAAAGAATACAACCACCTGATTGAGTTATCCAAACTTTAGTGCTATTAGCAGTTGGATTTCCTTTTGAAATATGAACATGAATTGGTTCATCATTTTCATTTGTCCAAAAATAAATCTTATATCCGTTTTAATTCAAAAATACTAGGCAATTTCTAATCCTCCTAGACGTGCATATTTAAAAAAGAAAGATGCTCCATTTTTAACAATTTCTAAAAACGTTTTCTTTTCCTCTTCTGAATAATTTCCATCTTCCAAAACAACATTATAACTTGGTAGCTCAATCACATAGGTATCAAATCCATACTCCATTGGTCTTTCAAAAGTGACACGAATATATTCTTCACCTGTTTCTTTTTTTCCAATATTGGAAAATACCCCTAATGTACCATCAGGATATTTAGCAAATTCATAAGTCATTTCTATTATCACTCTCCTACTTTTTCATATTATTATATATTATTTGTATTGCTTATACTCTGTGTGTTCTCGCTACTACTTGGTCTTTCTATAATGCCTACTCCCATTATCCTACCATTCTCGTCATAAGATGCACTAATATCATATTTTAGCATTCCATTTATCTTAGTGCGCATAAGTGAAAGAATTTCATCATCGTCACATGTAGCATCACTATTTTTCCATTTTTCCCTTGTATCTAGTCCTGTGATGTCTCCAAACCTTATATATACTGCCCAGCTTTCGTTTATCGCCCAATTTGACATTCTTATTTTGTCACATAATTCTCTTGTTTTTGCTCCCAATCTATCATTTCCTATATAAGGTGCAAATCGAGAATTTAGTTGTTCAATTTCTTGCCTCCACCTTTCCTCCATCCATTCGCTTGCAGAATTAGATAACTCAAACTCCTCTCTAATCATTACTCCTAAAGGTATAACGGACAATATTAAAATTAATATCAATATAATTAAAAATATTTTTCTTCTCTTATTAATTCTTTTTAACTTTTCCACCTCATTTATTTTATCTTCCATCATTTCACTTCTGTTCCCCCCCACTCTACAACTGTATATCCTTTTCGTTCTACCTGTTCTAATTTTTGTTCTGGTATTTCTTGTACTTGATTACTTGGCTTAAATGCCATCATAACACGAATTAATGTATCTGGTTTTGGTGAGATAGTAAGTCCCATATTATTTTCTATTTCCTCTTGAGTTTCAAAATGAATTAGATTATATTGGTTATGTTCCATTCTAGGTAGCCAATAAATAATAAATTCTTGTGCTTCTCTTTCGCTTAATCCTAAAATAGCTAATTTTTCTTCTAGGAAACTGGCAGTTTCTTTTCCTTTAATGCAAAATCCTTCTTCAAAGTTTGCTTGCTCTTTTCTTTTTCCTTCCCAGTAAAGAGAATATAGCTTTCTTCCAGTTTTGATATCTGTTAAATCTCCATTTGGCTTTGCTATAACCTTCCAACCATTTTCATATTTCGGATATGTGGTTGTCAAATTTTCAGGATTGCTAACATTAACTGTTACTTTTGTTTCTTGTTCTGGATATATGTAAATAATTGGCTTAAGTGCTACTGGTTCATGTAATACCATAACTCCTAGAATTATATATGCCAACCAAATTATTACCGTTATTGTCCCTATAATTATGAGTATCTGTGTTAACTTTTCATTTTTCTTTTTATATCTATTGATTTCTTGTTCTATTTCTTCTATTGACATATTATTCTTTATTTTATCGTTTTCTTCTTCCACTATTGTTCCTCTTTCTACTTAATAGCAAAATATTAGCCTACCTTCTTACAACTATGTTTTCCTTGATTTGCCGCTTTTTTCTATATTGTAGGAATTTTCATTGCTCATGCAATGAAAAGCTCCTTACAAGATAGTTATGCAAATTTTACAAATACTATGTATAACTTATCTGTACGCATTAAAATGCTACAGATAAGAAATCTTTAAGGCTTTGCCTTTTAGAATTTGTTAATTGGCGCTTGTAGTTTCTATTAGAAATACAATGATTTTTTACATTTTTCATAGCACCTAATGCTACTAGTTTTGCTTGATAGAATTGGATAATCTTATAGTATTTATTTTCATTGCTACGTAGTTTCTTTAAATCATTACGTAAGAATAGTACTTGTTTTTCTTGAAGATAATCCATGTAATTGACATCTTTCTTCTTGTTGACTTCTTGATATTGCTTCCAAAACGCCTTATATTCTTCTCTTAGTGCTGGCTTATCCCAATAAATTTTAGTGGCAAGTAATTTTACGTTATATTCTTCTATTAATGTAATTAATAAAGTGTAGGCTTTTTCTTGCTTACGAGCTACTTTTGTATCTACAATAAGGCTTCTGACATCATTTAATAATTTTTCATAACATTGTTCTGCAACAATTAATGGTAAACTATGAGTAAATAATTTTCTACTTAGTCCTAATAATATCATGTTTTTCTCAATAGTATCATTTTGGTCTAATTTACCAACTGTGAACTTTTCAAAACTTTGATATTCATCTACTATCTCTTTATATACTTTATTTTCAGGTTCTTGTTCCATTTTTAGTGGTAAAATATTTTCGATGTATTCTTCTAAAGTAAAGAAGATTTTATTAAACACTTCATCTTTTGCACCTGGTGTTAAGTTGTCTGCAAGCTTGATAGAGTAATGTTTTAATAATCCTTTATATAGGCTTTCCATTTGGCTACTGTATAAAAATTTATATCTTTCTGATAATGCTGGTTTATTTAAATTATCTACTGTTTCATAATCTAAGTTTAATAAATACATTTGCTTTTTGTATTTATACTCTAAATACTCTGTTTCTTTTAAATGTACAATTGCATAATATTGTGATAAAGCATTTTTTTCAAAATCAGATGCTGTATCATTTTTTACTTTTTTGTAAATAGAGTCCATGATGTATTTATCAATAGATTCTAAGTATAGTGCATATATGTCTTCATATTTTTTGGTAATTGCTTCTAATTTTGTTTGGTCTTCTATATCTTCATTCTCTTTATATAGTTCAAAATTCTTTAAAGCATTATTTCTTTTTATAGAAATTAATACTCCATTAATTCCAACTTTGGTTGGAGTTAATAATTTTGTTAATGTATTGCTAATTTTAGAGAAAAAGGTTTTCTCTTGGTATACTCTCAAGCTTCTTTCTTCCATAGAATTTCTCCTTTTTAAAACACAATTTTTTCTTTTGTCGCAATGTTTTCAAGTACCTCGTAGATTACCTCCACTTCCACATATTCTTCTGTATGCTCCTCTGTTACCTTCTTATCTAATATGGCTTCTTTATTTTCTATTTGCTCTTCTAACCTTTTACTCAGTTCCTCTTCTCCCATTTTCTTAGCTTCTTCTAAAGAATAAGAAACTGGCTGTTTTTGGTACTCTTGATATACTTTTTCATGTACTTCAATTGGCAAATAGAAATCGGAAAATAATCTTAATTTTTTAGTCGTCTCTATTGTATCATAATTTTCAAATTTGGGAAGCTTTTTTGCAAAATTTATTTCAAAATTATTTATCTTTACGGAATATTTCTTTTCCTCATTTCCTGTGAGTTCTTTTTTCTCTTGATTAAATGGTATTTGTATTTTCTCTGAATACCAAACCTTTGCCTGAACCTCGCCATTTGCATGGACATAACGAGTTCCTGTATATTTCCCTTCTAACCAACCACCAACTAAGACACTTCCTTTTTTTACAATCTCCCCTTCTTTTACTAGGGGGGTACCATTTTGCGCTGACACTTTAGTAATCATTCCTTCTTTTGTAGCTACTAAATTACAATATTCATCTTCTGGAATGATATCTGGTTTTAAATCTGATTCTACAATTTGCACTTTTGCATTTGTTCCATTAATTTCAATTCCTAACCATGCAATATCGGCTCTTTGCAAGCGTATTTGGTCAATGACTTGTTTAGTATTTAATTTTGCTTTGCTTATTCCGCACTTTGAAGTCATTTTCTTCTAGCAATTGTCTAATTTCTTCTGGATTTATCTTATCTGTTCCTGTAATCTCAATATTCCAAATAAAGTTAGATAAGATAAATGTTCCTATTATAACTAATATAAAGAAAAGCAAAAATATCTTTCTTTTTTGATAGCGATGAAAGAAAAATGGCATTCCTTTTTTGCTATTTATCTTGATTTTGCATTTTGTTTTCTTCGCAATTGATTTTATCTTTTTAAAGTCTTGAATAGATATATTTACCTTCATAACAGCTGTTTTGGGTCTTTTGGTATTCCATAGAAAAATTTTCTGATTATTACAGATATTCATAAACCTTTCTATATAATATCCTTCTATTTCTATTGTGACATAACCTAAGATGTATGCCATTAGTATTTTAAAATACATTTGTGCTCTCCCTTTCATTTTCATAATGTAAAATATTTAAGTTAATGTATTTATAATCTAAATAAAGGTCGCGCAAGGCGAGTTTACGAGCGCCTTGAGCTTTCAACTTTTTTTGTCAAAAGCAAGCTTTTGACATGAGAGAAAGCGAACGCAAGACCAAATGTTATTATAAATATATTAACTTATATATCTTCTTCATTATCTTCAGTGGCTTCAAAATCAATGCTGTCTATTTTGCCACTAATTTGTAAATCATCTGTTGTCATCTCTTTTAAATTTAGGTTAAATCCATTAATATTCAAAATTCCTATTTCTGTACTAAGACGAATATAGAAATCTTGATACTCTAGAATGGCTTTGTAGTTTTCTATTATAATTTTCTCAAAACCAAGCACTGTTATTTTTGGAATATGAGAAGATACTTCTTGTGGTATTTCTAATATTCGATTAATTTTGTTTGGTATTCTTTTTGTTCTTTTTTCTCGCATGGCTCTCTTCCTTTCTAATATTCCTCTTATCTTTGGAATTGGTCTAAACTTCTAAATTCGTATCCCATTTTCTTAATTTCCTTAATACATTCATCTAAAATATTGCTGTTATCCTTTGAAGTTCCATGTAATAAAAGGACTGCTCCATTATGTACATTATCTATAATTTTCTTTTTTCCATAATCTTCTCTTCCTTGTTTGTTTGCATCCCAGTCATCATAAGCAAAAGACCACATAACCGTTTTATATCCTAGTGAATTTGTACAAGCTATAGTTCTTTCACTATATTCTCCTTTGGGCGGTCTTGTATATTTCATTTCATAACCAAATTTCTCATAAATAGATTTGTGCAAATCCATCATTTCTGTTTTAATTTGTTCATCACTAATATCTGGCATACTTTTATGATTAACTGTATGGTTTCCAACTGTATGACCTTCCTCTATCATTTTTTTCACTAATTCTGGTTGTGAGTTCACATAGTGACCTGTAATGAAAAAAGCTGCTGGAACTTGATTTTCTTTTAATACTGCTAGTATTTTCTCAGTGTATCCAGCTTCATAGCCATTATCAAAAGTCAAATACACATATGGCATTTCTGGATTTCCCATACAAATTCCATCATATTGTTCAATAATTCTTTTATTAAGACTTCCTACATCAGGTTGTTTGTGGTTGTCTTCTCTTTTAATACCCCACCCTATTTTTTTGTTACTTAAAGTAGATGTACCACTTGTAGCAACAGTTTCTTTTTGCTGATTTGTTTGTGCAACGATAAAGGTAAAAAGAAGTAGACCTACTGTAACAGCTAATGCTGTAACTATTTTTATATTGTCTTGGATTATTTTTTTCATAAACTCATCCTCTCTATTTGTTTTTGTTCTATTTTATGAGGATAAATTAGGAGTTATTACAGAAAAGAAAAAGATAATTCGTAGAACATATATAAATTTTTGCTAGTCTTTTTAGTTTGTTTTATTTATTAACTTTTGACTTAATATTCAAGTTTATACAGTTGTATTTTATTACCATTTTTTTACTTCCAAATTAGTTTATATTTTACCTAATTTCTTTATATATTCGACATAAAAATATTTTTTTCAAAACATCTTGACATTGTTTTTCATTTAGATTATAGTTATAATGCAATTGGAAAATTTTAGGCGATATAGTTTCTTTTTGTCGAACTCTCTTATAAAAAATTATATTCAATTGCATAATTGATACGGAGGATAAAATTAATGTTAGATTTTGTAATATGTGATGATAATGCAAATGCTCTAAATAGATTAGAAAAGCTTTTAGAATCAGCCTTTATGACAAGAAATTTGGAGGCTCAAATTGCGTTAAGCACTACAGAACCTGGCGATTTAATTAACTTTCTCAAACACAATTCTGTAAATGTTGTTATTTTAGATATTGATTTAAAAGCCAAAGTTACAGGATTGGACTTAGCCAATTTAATTAGAAAACAAGATAAGAATGTTTATATCATATTTACTACTGGTCATTTAGAGTATGGTTTAATTGCTTACAAATATAAAACTTTTGATTATTTACCCAAACCTGTTACGATAGAAAGATTATTAGATACTCTAGACCGTTTAGTTGATGATATGTTTGGAGATGATACAAAATTTGTAAGATTGGATAACAATAAGACCATTATTAAGCAAGACGGAATTCAATATATTCAGAAGGATGGTATGAAGGTTATATTTCATACTGACACAAGAGATTACGAAACTTATAGCTCTTTTAAGAAAATCCTTCCTCAATTGCCTCATCAGTTTATTCAATGTCATAAGTCCTATATTGTTAACACTAAGAAAATAACAGATATCGATGTAATTAATAACGCTATATTTTTGAATAATAATGAAGATTTGAAATGTTATATTGGTCCTAAGTATAAAAATCAATTAATGGAGGTATTAAATTATGGAAATCTTTCAAACTATTTTGACAACACTAACAACGCCTAATGAAATTTTAACCACTATTCTTTCTTTTCCTATTTATTTTGTAGAAGCTATTGTAAATATGCTATTATTTACTACAATTTTAGATATTAAAACTACTAGAAAAAGGAAAATTATTTATATATTTGTATTAGTGCTCTTTGCTTATGTCTCAAGGAACTTTCTTCCTGATCCATATAATGTTTTACTCAATTTAGCATCTATCCTTCTCCTTAGCAAATTTATTTTGAATATTTCTTGGTTAAAAACATTATTAGTTGCATTTATTTCGCTTAGCATTTCTAGTGTATTTGAGCTATTTATGTTAAGGTTTTATCTCATTGTATTTAAAGTCTCATATGAATCAGTAATGACTGCTCCTTTTTATAGAATTGTCTTTACACTAAGTATTTATGGTTGTGTGTATTTACTATATAGGCTTATTCGTTATTGTAAATTTCATATTAATTTAGAAAATATGACTAGAAAAAATAGAGCTTTATTTATTGGAAATACTATTCTTGGACTAATTTCAATCTGTACTCAATTTTATTTAATTATATTTTACAGTGATACTATGCCAACAGGCGTTGTTATTACTAGTATTTTGAGCTTATTAGCCTACTTTTTCATTAGTTTTTATAGCTTGATTAATACTGACAAATTAAATACTACTTCTCAAAATTTAGAAGAAGCTCAACTGTATAACAAGACTTTAATTTTGTTACATGATAATATGAGAGGTTTCAAACATGATTTTCACAATATTGTTCAAGGTCTTGGTGGCTATATCGACAAAAAAGATTTAGCTGGACTTGAAAAATATTATCGCCAATTATTGCAAGATTGTAACCGTGTCAATAACTTAACTGCATTAAGTCCTACTGTAATTAATAACCCTGCTATTTATAATGTTATGGCGTCTAAATATCATCGTGCTGATGAAAATGGTATTCAAATTAATTTAGGCATTTTTATGGATTTGAATGATTTAGAACATCACTTGAAAATTTATGAATTTACAAGAATCCTAGGAATCTTGATGGATAATGCTATTGAAGCTTCTATAGAATGTAAAGATAAAATTATCCATGTTACTTTTCGTAAAGAAGACTCTAGACATCGCTACTTAATGGTAATTGAAAATACCTACTTAAATAAAGACATTGATGTAGAAAAAATTTTTGACAAAGGAGAAACTACTAAATCTAAGAAAACGAATAGTGGACTTGGTTTATGGGAAGTAAGACAAATTTTGAAAAGAAATAATAACTTAAATTTATTTACCACAAAAGATGCTGAATACTTTAGACAACAATTAGAAGTTTATTATTAATATGAAGTTAAATAAAAGTAGAGTGTTCAACCTCTACTTTTATTTGTCAATTTTTATGTTTTAAGGAAATATTATATTTTTAATTTATCTTTTATTTTTTTGTGTGCGAATTATTTGAACTATTCTTAAAATTATTATTAATTAATCTTTTTTAATTAGTGATGCTGGCATCTTTGGTTGATGTACAACACCAAATATAAAACATGCTGTATTACTTGCTTTTGCATATCTTTCAGCTACTTTAGCTAATAATTTTAACATTTGTATTCCTCCTTACTTTTCATAAGTTTATATAATAATGCATTGCCGGCTAATGCAATATTACCAAATTTAAGCTGTTTTTTCTGTATAGACTTCATAACTGTACTTATTTTTTGTTAATTTATATGCTATTGGTGTTAAAGTTAAGTTTTGTAAGAATATTCCATACAACAACATATAACTGATTATTTTATCTGGTATCAAAAGAATAATAGCTAATAAAATTAGTAATGAAATATATGATTTTATTCTTTTTGTTTTTCTTTCTTTTTTACTTAAGATTGGTATATTTTCTGTATCTGCTGGAGCATATTTAAAAATAAAAATAATACTAAGAACTCCAACTATTCCTGCTATTATGTGCATAAGATACTCTTGTGGTATTGTAATATATTTTGCTACTAAGATTGGTACTATGTACAATACTATGCTAGTAATCATACAACCCCAGTGTGTTTTTAAATGAAATCCTCCTGTGAAAGTACGATATGGAGCTATTAGAAAATACATAAGAAGTGAGTACCAACCAATTTGTAATAAAAAACCTAATATAAATAGCGCCAAAATTTTTGGTACTTCACCAAACAAAATTCTTACACCAAAATTAATTACCAATTCCTTTTCTTCATCTATTTCTGGCATTTTCCCTTTTATCTTCTCAGTAAGCCAGTTACAAAATTTATCTATCATTTTCTTCTACCTCTCTCTTGATGTCTTACTTATTTTAAACTAGATTTTCTTCTTTTTTCGACATCATAATAGAAATGTAGAAAATATGATATAAAAAGTGTAACTTCTTCTTTTCTATCTTTTTTAGGAATTTTCATAAAATTCGGTATATATTTACTTTTATATTTTAATCAAATAAAAAACATAGTATTTTTATACTATGCCTTCTAATATTTTCCAACTTCCTATTTTTTCTGGTAACGAGTCAAAAGTCATTTCTTGATTACTAATTGGATGATTAATTTTTAGTTCATATGCCCAAAGAGTTAATTGTTTCCCATGTCCTCTTCCACCATATTTTTGGTCCCCATAAATACTATGATTTCTTGAAGATAGTTGTACTCTAATTTGATGATGTCTCCCTGTATGAAGATGTATTTTCAAAACAGACAATTCTAATTCTTCATCATATTTTAATACTTCATAATCCAGAACTGCTAACTTGCTGTTTTTCGTTTCTTCCTTTACTACCTTACTTTTATTATTTCTTTCATCTTTCAAAAGATAATCTTCTAAGGTTCCTTGCGCTTGTTCCATCTTTCCATTTACAATCGTTAAATAAGTCTTTTGAAATTGCTTTTCTCTTACTTGATTACTTAACCTTCCTGCTGCTTTAGATGTTTTCGCAAACACCATCACTCCACCTACTGGTCTATCTAATCTATGTACTAAGCCTACATACACATTTCCTGGCTTTTGATATTTTTCTTTAATATATTGTTTTACCATGGTAAGTAAATCGATATCTCCTGTTTTATCTCCTTGCGAAGGAATATTTACTGGCTTTTCTACTACTATTATATGGTTATCTTCAAAAATTACTTTTAGTTGTTGCATTTTTTAGCTCCCTTTGTGTCAATTCGGGGACGTTAGTTTAACTGACATCTATCCCTTAACTGACATATTTCTATTTTTTCAAAAATGTCAGTTAAACTAACGTCCCAAAACTGACACTAGCATTCCCATCTTCCATAAATTCCACAAGGAAGTATGAGACTTGAATTTGTCATAGGTAACCCTATTTCTCCATGAGATATCTTTCCTTCATGCTTTTTAGCAATTGTTAAATTTAATAAGTTTTCTAATACCATACTTGAAATTCCTGTGGTATAGGAATTGATTAAAAAGAAAAGCGGTTTATTGGAAAGTACTTTGCTACACACTTCTATTAATTCTGGTAAATTTTCTTCAAATTTCCATACTTCCCCATTAGCTCCTCTTCCATAAGATGGTGGGTCCATAATAATGGCATCATAAGTATGTCCTCTACGAATTTCACGATTTACAAACTTTACTACATCATCTACAATATATCTCACTGGTCTATCCTCTAGCCCTGATGCAACCATATTTTCTTTTGCCCAAGCTACCATACCTTTTGAACTATCAACATGACAAACAGAGGCACCTGCGTAACTACATGCTACACTAGCTCCTCCTGTATAAGCAAATAAGTTTAATACTTGAATTGGTCTTCCTGCCTTTTGAATTTTTTGTATCATCCAGTCCCAATTAACAGCTTGTTCTGGAAATAAGCCAGTATGTTTAAACCCCATTGGCTTGATTAAAAAAGTTAAGTCTTTGTAATGTACTTTCCAACTTGCTGGAACCTTCTTTTGATAGCTCCATGCTCCTCCGCCAGTATTGCTTCTTTGATATCTTGCATGAGCATTTTTCCATTTTTCTGGGAAAGAAGGGCTAGTCCAAATAATTTGTGGATCTGGCCTAGCCAAAATAATATCTCCCCATCTTTCTAATTTTTCACCATTTGCCATATCTAATATTTCGTAATCTTTCCAATTCTTTGCTACTTCCATTATTGTATCCCTTCCATTATTATATAACTATACTAAACTCAAAATATGTATAAAATTAGTAATTAGTACCACATCAATACTAACAAAAATGATTGCGGAAATCACTGCTGTTGTTGCAATTTTATGTGTTTTTATCATCTTTAGCATTTTACCTTTCCAGCTTGTCCATTTTGGTCTAACTACTTTATGTACCTCTTTATAATGTTTTCCTAAAATCATATCTTTTGTATACTCCATAAAATCCTCCCTTTCTATTTCTCTATTATAAATATATGCTTGTACTTTAGATTTTATGAATAAAATTTACAATTTTTCTTAAAAATTTTTAAAAAGGCAATGCCGAAGAACGGCATTACCTTCTGGGCAGTAAATATTCACCCATTATGAAGAACTTTCATTTATTTAAGGGAATATCAATCTTCCCTTCCGAAAAAGCCTTGAGTATAGACACAAGTTGTGTCTTTTCAGCTGCTTGGACTCGTGTAGAAACATCGTCGGCAGTATCCTCAGGATACACAGGCACATGAGTCTGCCATATCACCGGCCCTCTGTCATATTCGCTGTTCACAAAGTGCAAGGTAACGCCAGACTCTGTCTCGTGGTTATCCACAACAGCCTGGTGTACATGCATACCATACATACCTTTTCCACCATACTTAGGCAGAAGCGAAGGGTGCGTATTGATTACCGTGAAATTGTCCAGCACCTTAGGCCCAATGGGCTTCAAGTAGCCAGCCAACAAAACAAGATCAACGTCAGCCCTTTTTAGAACCTCGGTCAGCTCCTCGTCGCGCTCCTCCACTGTGTCCGCTTGCAACACATCGCTCTTCATGCCCGCTATTTCTGCCCTTCGCAACACATATGCATCCCATTTGTCGGACACTACAATAGCCACTTTGATGTCTAATGTTCTGACTACAATCGCATCGATGATAGCTTGCAATGTTGTCCCGCTTCCAGAGGCCAATACTGCTAATCTCCGGACTTCTTTTTTCACTTTCAAGTTCCTCCTATAAATTTTTTGTATAAATCGATGTCGATTTATGTATAGCATTATATCAAACATTTCTACTTTTATCAACAATTTTCTACATTTAACTCTTCTTTCACTTTTTGTGCTAGTTCCATCGTAATTCCTGAAATCTCTGCTATTTCTTCAATACTTGCTTCCTTTATTTTGGCTACACTACCAAATTTTTTAAGTAGTACATTTTTCTTAGCTTCCCCTATTCCTACTATTTTATCCAATTCAGATCTTGTGATTTCTTTATCTCTTAAAGACCTATGATAGCTAATAGCTTTATCATGAATGCAGTCTTGAAAATAGGTAATAAGTTTCATGAGTTCTTCTGATAATGGTATTTCTTCTCTATTTTCATCAATCAATGCTCTTGTAGAGTGCTTATCATCTTTTACCATTCCATAGATTGGAAGTTTTAGGTTTAATTCTGCTATTGCCTCTTTTGCCGCATGAATTTGTGTAATTCCACCATCTACGAAAATGACATCTGGTAAAGTTCCAAAGGCTTGGTCTGTTTTTCCAATGGAGTGTTTTAATCTTCTTAAAATTACTTCATGCATACATCTAGGGTCATCTTGTCCTAGTACTGTCTTAATCTTGAAATTGCGGGATAAATATTTCTTTACCTCTCCATCTTGCATCACACACATAGAAGCTACAATAAATTGACCTGATAAATTTGAAATATCATACCCTTCAATTTTTCTTGGTACTTTTTTCAAATGCAATATTTCCTGCAATTCTTTTACTGCTTGATATTTTTCCTTTTCTTTATTTGTTAAAGTAATTTGTGCATTGTTTTCAGCCATTTCTACTAGCCTTAGTTTTTCACCCTTTTGTGGTGTTTTTATTTCTACTTTTCTTCCTGCCATTTGGCAAAGCCATTCTTGCAATAATTCTTTATCGTCAATTTCCTCTTTCATCATAATCTTATTAGGAAATATGAGTTCATTCATATAGTGTTGTTTTAAAAAGTTAGATAGAATTTCTTTATCTGTTTCATCTTGTAAATCATCTAGAAAATAGTGATGTCTTTCTACCATTTTACTATTTCTAATTAAGAACAATTCTAAGCAAATATGAAATGGACTTCTTGCTAATCCAATGACATCTATATTGTTTTCTGACAAATTAGATACTTTTTGTTTTTCTTCTGTAATACGTTGTATTGCAAACTTTTTATCTCTTAGCTGTGCTGCTTTTTCAAACTCCAATTTTTCTGCCGCTTTTTGTATTTCTTCTTCTAGCTGCTTCACTACTTTAGCTGTTTTTCCTTCTAATAGTCCAATAATCTGGTTAATTTCTTCCCTATATTGTTCTCTTGAAATTTTCCCACTACAAGGAGCTGAGCATTTCTTGATTTGATAATTTAAACATGGTCTAGTTCTACTTTTAAATACTTTACATTGTCTAATCAGATATCTAGTACGAATAAAATCTAACATTTCATTAGCTGCTCCACTACTAGCATATGGTCCAAAATATCTTGCACCATCATTTAATACTTTTCTAGTAGTAAAAACTCTTGGAAAATCTTCTTTTACAGTTACTTTAATATATGGATATGTTTTGTCATCTTTGAGAAGTACATTGAATTTAGGCATATTCTTTTTAATAAGATTACATTCTAAAATCAAAGCTTCAGATTCATTATCTGTTACAATATATTCAAAATGGTCTACTAAGGCTACCATATTTTCAATTCTTTTGGTTTTGTTGTTTTTTCTAAAATATTGTCTTACTCTATTTTTGAGAGAAATTGCCTTACCCACATAAATAATGTGATTATCTTTATCTCTCATAATGTATACTCCTGGCTTATCTGGCAACTTCTTTAGTTCTTCTTCAATACAAAACATAACTTCCTCCGATTTTTTACTTTTCTCATTTTACCACATATGCCTACTTTTTACAATTATTATTCTTTATTTCAAACTACTGAAAATTAAGCATAATTTGACACGATTTCACTTTTGTAGTAATATAATGACATTGGAAACAATGCAAATAAGTAGTTTGATAAAAGGAGGGTAGTTGTTAATAAAATAGCGCCAGGACAAGAAAAATTTTCTTGTTGACGAGGATGGGATTTATCGAAAGACTCGGCGGATGGTCCTATGGCATGCATTACTGCCATGAAATATTAGAGAAAAGTTCATAGTAATATGATAACAAATCTAATAGGGTAATGTGATTTGCATTTTTCCTTTGATATTAAGGAGGAAATAAAAATATGTGTGGAATCGTAGGTTATATAGGCAATAAAAAGTGCGTTCCAGTACTTATTAACGGCTTACATTGCTTAGAATATCGCGGATATGACTCAGCAGGAATTGCTGTTTTAGAAAATGAGAAAATTGTTGTGATGAAAGATAAAGGTAGAGTTACCAATTTAGATAATGTGGCTGGAATAAATGACTTAACTGCTTCTATTGGTATTGCTCATACAAGATGGGCAACTCATGGTAAACCATCTATGGAAAACTCTCATCCACATATGGATAATAGCAATCAATTTGCAGTTGTTCATAATGGAATTATTGAAAACTATAATGAGTTAAGAGCATTTTTAACAGAAAAAGGATATCATTTCTTATCTCAAACAGATACAGAAGTAATCCCTAATTTAATTCATTATCATTATACCAAAGGTGTAGCTTGTGAAGATGCCCTTTTAGGTGCTGTTCAAGCTGCAGTAAATGATTTAAAAGGAAGTTATGCTTTAGAGGTTATTTCAAACTTATTCCCTGATAGAGTAGTTGTTGTTAGAAAAGATAGCCCTCTTGTTCTTGGAAAAGGAAAAGAGGAAAATTATGTAGCTTCTGATATTCCTGCTGTTTTAGGCTATACTAAAGATTTTTATTTACTAGATGATAATGAATATGCTGTTGTTTATAAAGACCATATTGAGTTTTATGATAGTAATTTAGTAAAACATGAAAAAGAAGTAAAAGTAATCAAATGGGATGCTACTGCTGCTGAAAAGAATGGTTATGAAGATTTTATGTTGAAAGAAATTCATGAACAACCAAATGCAATTCGTGAAACAATTGCCAACCGATTAAATTTAGGTGAGAAATGTTCTTTTGATGATTTAACAATTACTAAAGAATATTTACAAAGCTTAAATAAAATCTATATTATAGCTTGTGGTACAGCAATGCATGCTGGTTTAGTAGGAAAAGATGCTATTGAAAAACTTTGTAAAATTCCAGTAGAAGTAGATATTGCATCAGAATTTCGTTACCGTGACCCTATTATTAATGAAAAAACTTTATGTATCTATATTAGCCAATCTGGCGAAACAGCTGATACCTTAGCAGCATTAAAACTAGCCAAACGTAAAGGTGCTAAAACATTGGCAGTTACTAACGTAATTGGAAGCTCTATTACACGTGAGGCAGACTTTACAGCTTATACTTATGCAGGACCTGAAATTGCAGTTGCTTCTACAAAAGCATATACTTCTCAAGTAGTATTATTAACAGTTCTAGCAATTCATTTTGCTGAACTTTTAGAAAGTTATGAAGAATCAAAATTGGAAGAATTAAAATCTGAAATTTCTGGTTTACCTACAAAATTAGAAATAGTGCTAGAGGAACAAGCTACTTTAAAAGATATTGCTGAAAAAGTTTGTACAGAACATGATATGTATTTCTTAGGAAGAGGAACAGACTATCATGTAGCTATGGAAGGTTCTTTGAAAGTAAAAGAAATTTCATACATTCATTCTGAGGCTTATGCTGCTGGTGAGTTAAAGCATGGAACAATTGCTTTAATTGAAAATGGTATTACTGTTATTGGAATCTTGACAAATCCTGAATTAACGCCAAAATCAATTAGCAATATTCAAGAAGTAGTATCAAGAGGTGCTAAAACATTAGTTGTTACTAACCAAGATTTATCTAATGTAAATTTTGATTTTGTTATTCGCATTCCAGAAGTGAATAGTTTAATTTCTCCTATTCTTTCTGTAGTACCTCTACAATTACTTGCTTACTATATTTCTAAGGCAAAAGGTTTAGATGTGGATAAACCAAGAAATCTGGCAAAATCTGTTACAGTAGAATAGTATAAAAGACTAAGTGCATATAGCATTTAGTCTTTTTCCATATATCTCCATCTACTTTTTATTCTTCCTTTTACATAAATATTTTCAATACTATTAATAAAACTACTCCGTGGTATTCCCAAAATTCCAACTAAAATCGAAGTGCCTACATTTAAACCTATGTGAAATCCAAAAGTTCCCCCAATTAAATTAATCACAAAAATCAATATTCCACCTAAAATAGAATTTGCAATTAATTTAAAAACTGCTTTAAGTGGAATTGAAAATATTTTTCCTACAATCCATAATCCAACAATACACCCTAAAATAATGAAAATAGTAGAAATGTCCAAGTTTTATCACCATACCCTTTTACTTATAGTTATGATAAAACTTGGACAAATATAACTTATCCTACTTGATTTTTTCTAAAATATAATTCTTGTATCATATTAAGCGAAATTCCTTTATCTCTTGCTTTATTTACTAAATAGTCTAATTTACTTTTACTTGCCTTGATTTGATAGGTATAGTAATCCACTAATCCCTTTTCTGCTGTTTCAAAATTCTTGATTGCTAAATCTAATTCTCCTTTTGTTTTTAATACACTCATAATAAGTTCAATTTTCTTTTCTTCTTCTGTTTTGTCAGAAATTTTTTCTTCCCTTGAGTATCCTTCCATATCCTTCGTCCTTTCTACTAAAAATTATTAGTAGAATTTTATGCATTTTTATTATTTTTATTCAAAATTAGTATATATATATCTTTATTCAAACTAAGTATATTATCTACTAAAAATACTAAATAGTAAGATTCCTATAGATTGGATAGCAAATAAATTTAAAATGTTTGAAGTTAATAAGTTGCTAGTTGCTTCAATAACTCCATCTTCTCCATTTTCTTGTTCTTTGTGGTGTTTTTGCGCTTCAAAAAAGGTAATTAATTCTGGAATACTTGTAATAAAGCCTAATAAAATTCCTATTACTAATTGTGGGATTTGAAATTGTACACATAAACTTTCTAAGGTATCACTTAGCAGATTTCCTATGACATATAATAGAGTACTAATAATGAGAAGCAAAACAGTGTATTTTATAATTATCTTTTTTTTACCCCTTACCCATTTTTCTTCTTCTTCAATCTTTCTCTCTTCCTCTGTTACCTTGTTTAGGTATAGTTTATGAACATTATGATTGATAAAATAGAATAACAAAAATATGAGAATAAAAATAGGAACTATGCCAATTGAAAATTCCATATGAAAAGCTAGCATTGCAATTGGAATGATAATGGTTAATAACACTAAAATCAAGTCTATTTTTAGTGCTCTATTTTGCAAATGTTTTTGATTTTTATTCATAAAAATGGCTAACAGGTATTGCACACTATTGATAATGTTAGAACTAATAATATTGTAGGCACTTGCTACTGATAGCCCTGTAACTGCTGAAAAAGAAACAGTTAATAGCTCTGGTACAGAAGTAGCAATTCCTGCAATATTGCCTACTGTTTTCGGCTTCAAATTTAAGCTTTCTGCTAGTTTTCTTAATACTGGAACTAATGCATATTTTGAGATAATTACAATTAGTCCAGAGAAAAACATAAATTTAATAAATTCCCATATCATTTCCATAACTCTTCTTTTGCTCCTTTTCTTTTTTGATTTTACCCTATTTTTGCTATTTTAATCTTGTATTTTTGACTATTCGGTGTTAGAATAAGTAACATAATATTATAGTTTTATAAATTTGTAAAGAATAAGGTGGTAAAAAGATGATTGACATTAAATTGTTAAGAGAAAATCCAGAATTGGTAAAAGAGAACATGAAGAAAAAATTTCAAGAGCATAAGTTAGTGCTTGTTGATGAAGTATTAGAGTTAGACCAGAAGAAACGTGAGGCTACTTTAAAAGGTGATGAACTTCGTAGCCAAAGAAATTCCTTGAGTGGCGAAATAGGTAACCTGATGAAACAAGGACAAAAGGAAGAAGCTGAAAAAATTAAAGCTCAAGTACAAGAAATCAACCAAAACCTAGTTAAAAATGAAGCTTTAGAAGAAGATTTAGCTACTCAAATTAAAGAAAGAATGATGAAAATTCCTAACATGATTCATAAGTCTGTTCCTATTGGAAAGGATGATAGTGAGAATGTGGAAATTGAAAAATTTGGAGAACCTATTGTGCCATCATATGAAATTCCTTATCATACAGATATTATGGAGTCTTTCCATGGTATTGACTTAGATAGCGCTCGTAGAGTTGCTGGAAATGGCTTTTACTATTTAATGGGTGATATTGCCAGACTTCATTCAGCAGTAATTTCATATGCAAGAGATTTCATGATTAATAAAGGGTTTACTTATTGTGTTCCACCTTTTATGATTCGTAGCAATGTGGTAACTGGTGTTATGAGTTTTGAAGAAATGGATGCTATGATGTATAAAATTGAAGGAGAAGATTTGTATTTAATTGGTACTAGTGAGCATTCTATGATTGGTAAATTTAAAGAGCAATTGCTTCAAAAAAGTGAACTACCATATTCTATGACTTCTTATTCTCCTTGTTTTAGAAAAGAAAAAGGTGCACATGGTATTGAAGAACGTGGTGTATATCGTATTCATCAATTTGAAAAACAAGAAATGATAGTTGTTTGTGAGCCAGAAGATAGCTGGGAATGGTATGAAAAATTATGGTCTTATACAGTTGAGTTATTTAGAAGCATGGATATTCCTGTTCGTACTTTAGAATGTTGTAGTGGAGATTTGGCTGATTTAAAAGCAAAAAGCTGTGATGTAGAGGCTTGGAGCCCAAGACAGCAAAAATATTTCGAGGTTGGTAGCTGCTCTAATTTAACAGATGCTCAAGCTAGACGTTTAGGTATTCGTATTAAAGGTGAAAAAGGAAATTACTATGCACATACTTTGAATAATACTGTAGTTGCTCCTCCTCGTATGTTAATCGCATTTTTAGAAAATCACTATCAAGAAGATGGAAGTATTACAATTCCTGAAGTATTATGGCCATATATGGGCGGAACAAAAGTGTTAGTGCCTAATAAATAAGAAAATTTGTTTTATTTATATTGACTTATGCATTTCATTCACTTATAATTGTATAAGAAAGTAAGAAAAAGCAGAGTGTGGTTGCCACCTACATAAAGGAGGTGGTTATATGGTAGAATATATTTTAGTCATTATCTATTTATCTTTTATGCCTTGATTGGCGTAACTATCATTACAATTGCCTTAATAATTGCTTTAGTGATTATTATTAGCAAATAGGAAAAGACCTATCTCTGCCTGCCAGTTAGAGATAGGCGTTTAAATTTTCACCATACTTGGCAACCACACATTGTGGCTTCTTACTTTCTTTATTATAATAAAATATTGTAAAAATGTCAATATATAGAAGGAGATTTCATGATAGTTAAAAATCCAGTTTTAACAGTTTCTGCTGTAAGTCCTAAGCAATACCCACAAGATGACTTACCTGAAATTGTATTAGTAGGAAAATCCAATGTGGGAAAATCATCTTTTATCAATACTTTAGTAAACCGTAAAAAATTAGCTAGAACTAGTAGTGAACCTGGTAAAACTAGACAGATTAATTTCTATAACATGGATAATCAATTTTATTTAGTCGATTTGCCAGGTTACCGGTTATAGTAAAATGTCTAAGCAAGAACAAGCTAAAGTTGGTAGTTTTATTGAAGAATATCTGCAAAAAAGTAAAAAAATTGCTTTAATTGTTTTTGTGATTGATATTCGTCATGAACCAACAACAAATGATAAGCTTATGTATGACTATATTTTCAAAACCAATTTGCCTTGTTTGGTAATTGCAAACAAGGCTGATAAAATTGCTATTACGAAAGTAGCTAACTCTGTACAACACTTACAAGAAGTATTAAATCCATTAAAGGATATGACTTTTCTTCCTTTCTCTAGTGAAAGAAGAGTCTATACCCAAAAAGTTTGGGAAGAATTAGAAAAATATTTCTAATTCTTTTCACATTGCTTGCATAACGAAAAAGCGTCTTTAAATCCTATTTTATAGTTCTTTTCACTATAATATGCAATCTTTATTGCATAATCTTCCACTAATTTTTGTATATCTTTCATTACTTTTTCTTTTACCTTAATATCCTCATTTAAACTTTTTATGGTTTCTTCTATTTTCTCTAATTCTATTCCATTTAATTCATTCCTTAATATACTTCTATCCATACTGTCTTGTTCTTGTAGTTCTTCTTGTCTTGCATCATATATTTTGCTTAGCACATCCACAGTTTGTTTCATTATATTTATCTCCTTTGCTCACTATTTTGGTTGCTTTTTACTATTTAGTTCTATATATCTATTTTACCCAAACTAATATGCTTTATTCAATAGTTTTCGAATATTTTTTAGTTTATTTTCTTCCATAAAAAAATACCTCCTTGATATTTTATTTATTATATCATAAAAGGTATTTTATCTTTACTTTTTTAGTTTACACAAAAATTCTGACGTTCTCCTCCTTCTGCACCCTTATGGGTGCATCTCTCCAGCGTGCAGCTTTACATAATCAAAAGTGGGCGGGAGCCATTGACGTCATTAGCAGTGCTCGGATAGCTGCCATTGCGGCTAGAAGCTGGACCACTAGAAGGTGAATAAAGGTAAATGCTTCCGACGAATCACACGCGTGCCGGTGCTGACAGTGCCGTTGGCCTCAAGAGTCCAGTCATGCACATTTCCAGCCATATCATAGATATTATTCACCATATAACTGGTATTCGAACCTGTTGGAATAGATTTATTAGTGCTTCCTTGTGTTCCGCTATAGTTTCCTTTGCCAGTGCTATCTGTTGGAAATTTTGCAACTTCTGTATTTTTCGATTTTTGGAACCACCTCATTGTTGCGTCCCATTGACATCCCCATATCATACTACTCGTCGCTTTTGTTCCGCTTGCTATTGTTTTACATTTTTGATATTGTGCATACCAATTTTGCCTATTAATATCACTGTTATTTCTCTTTGATACTGCTGTAGCTTTACTTAAGTCTCCTGTCTCATATCTTCCAATATAAAATCCTTTATACGTTTCTACACTTGTTTTCATTCTATTAAATTCATTTTGTAACTGTGTTTTAAATTGCGTTGCATTTGTAATTCCTGCTATTCCAGCATTTGTATAATAACTTGCTGTATTATCATGATCTTTTACAATATCTGGTTCTCTATAATTACTCGAGGAATATGGTTTTCTTGTTGAACTAGTCCCACTAAAATTATATAAGATTCCTACATTTTGTCCATTTACTGTCTCAAACATTTCATTTGGATTATCCACTGGCACCCATACAAATTGATTTCCATTGTTATCTTGAATAACAAATCCATTTTCTATTTTACTAACATTATCACTGGTTCCTACTGCATATCCTCCTGGAACTTTAATTGTCTTATTTGCTCCTGTATAACTATTATCTGTATAATCTCTTGTGTTATTATCTACTGCTCCAAATATTTCTACTATTACATCACATTTTGCTGATAAGTTTGTTCCATCTTTTGTAGATGCGGTTATTACAACATTACCTCCTTTTGCTCCTGCAGTTACATTTCCATTGCTATCCACTGTTGCTAACTCTGGATTACTACTTGTCCATGTAACTTCTTTCTCTGTTACATTTGCTGGCTCTAAAGTCGCTGTTAATTTCAAATCTTCTGTATAGGATAATCCACCTGTCACTGTTCCATTTGGTTTATCTAAAGTAATATTTGTTGCTAATATTGGCTCTATTACTTTTACTCTGCATGTTTTTGTATAACTTCCATATGTTACTGTTACTACTGTTTCCCCTTCTATTTCGGTTGATGCTATTTCTATAATTTTATTACTTCCTTCTTTTAAAGTTGCTGTCGCAACCCCTGGTTTACTACTTGTTACTGTTAAATTTGCTGTACTTCCTTCTCCGCTATTTTCAAAATCTGCTTTAGTTAAATTGGATGCTTCTCTATCTATAGTAATAAACCCTTTATTACTATGCATTTGATAATATTTTCCTTGTACTTCTACATAATATACAAATGGTTCATCTACACCTTCATAAGTTACTTTAATTTCTGCTGTCTTATTTTTCCCTATTGTCATATTTTCTTTATCTAAACTAATTCCTGTGATATCACCTTCTGATACAGGTCTTTGTTCTATCGTATATCCTTCATTTCTTAATTGCTCTATTACTTCACTTATTTCTACTTTTGTACTCAAAGTACTACTTGCAGTTTCCATTAGCTTATCTGAATATATCATTTGCGCTCTTTCTTCTATCTTTGCTAGTTCTGTTTGAATTTTAGCTGTAGATGCTTGTTTAAATACACTATTATCACCTAATACATAAGTAATTGTGATTCCTGCTAAAATGAGTAACACGACTATTGTTACTACTAACGCTACTAATGTGATACCGCTTATTTTTCAAATCTTTCTTTTGTGTCATATTTCTATGTCCTCCTTTTATCAATATGTTCCTTTATTCCTATTCTTTAGTATTTACATTTTAACTACTTTTATACACATTTCTTCTTTCTCTTTTTTATAGCAAGAATATTTTTATTTACTTTTCAATGTGCTAAAAGTAACTTTTATGCCAATAGTATTATGTTTTTATTATATGCATAACTTTTAAGAAAGTCAATAACATTTTGTTATATATATGTACTTTAGATTTTATTTTTGCTATCCAATAGTGCATGTTTGTTTTTTCCAATAACCATATATAATTTAACTATTATATCTTGTCTTTTAGGTAGTGTAAAGTAATCTATGAAAAAGTAGATTATGAAAATATTATCTAAAAC
>CANDRW010000003.1 GCA_947388675.1 uncultured Clostridium sp.
AAGTAAAATTCATCACAGGAACAGGGGGCGGAACAGGAAGCAACAGAGCAGGAGTAACGCAAGGTTATCAAGTACCAGAAGCATTTAAGTTTAATGGAAAAGAAATAACAGGTTATTGGGCGATGAAATATAACTTAGGAGATGTCAATACCGCAGTATTTGATGCAACCGCTGTAGCAAGTTCAAATTCAAGTATCACAGTACAAGGAGTAACAGGTTCAGGAGTGGCAGAAGGACAGGTATATAATTACTATATTAATACAACAGAAAGAAACAAGAATACAAAGCCATACAAGACAACAACAAATGCATCAGAACATGTAACATTTGAAAACTTACAAACAGGAGTAGAATATACTATTTTAATAGAGATTAGAACGACAAGTGATGCTTATGTAACAAGTGTTATCAAGCAATTAGAAATATCAGTACCAAATAAACCAGACTTAACAGGCTTCAATCCAGACTGCACCTATTATGTGCTATATGACGACTCAGGAAATGAAACAATAGGAGAAAAGATAACAAATGATGGAAGTAACATGCCAAATAATTGGTATGACTATTCAAAGCAAAAATGGGCAAACATTGTAACACAAAATAACGGAACAAAAACCTACTTCACTTGGATACCAAGATATCAATTTAAGTTAAATAGTCAAACACAAAGAAGTGATGTCAAATTTGTAGATGGAACATCAACCACAACAGCAGCAGGCTATCAAATACCAGAAGCATTTAGATTTAATAATAAGGAATTAACGGGCTACTGGGCAATGAAGTACAATGTAGGAGAATAGGTGGAAAATGGAAAAGGGGACGGTTCTCTTTTCCAAAACTAAAAACAAAAAGATTAAAAACAAGAAAGAGAAAGGAGGAAAATGCAAATGACTTTGCCAGAAATAATTGGATTAAATGTAAAATGGTATCGTTACCAAAATCGTTTAACACAAGCACAATATGCAAATAAAATAAAGTTTAAAGTAGCATACTTAAGTATTGTAGAAAGTGGAAAAGTAAATTTGACTTGTAAAAATATTAGTCTTTTAGCAAAGTCATTTCATATCCCGCCAGAGTTATTATTAAATGAAGAAACTGCAAAACTTGCTAAAAACTTGCCAATAAGGATTAGATAAATATGGGAAAGCATAGTCAATAGATTATGCTTTTTTGAGTTCTAGGAAAGTGTATTTTTTTCTTGACAAAAACATATCCTATTGATAAGATTATAAAAAGAAAAATTGTCTAAATCTGAAATGGAGGCAATATGTTTTTATATCCCAAACTATATTTAAATAGTGTAACAGAAATTAGTATAGAAATACTAGAAAAACATCATTTAAAAGGTCTCATTTTAGACGTAGATAACACTTTAATTGACATTAACAAAAATATGCCAAAAGGTATACCAAAATGGATAGAAACTTTAAAAAAACAAGGTATTTCTTTATGTATTGTATCTAATACCAATCATAAAGAAAAAGTAGAACAAGTAGCAAAAAAACTAGAAATTCCATATATTTATTTTGCTAAAAAACCACTAAAAGGCGGATTTAAAAGAGCAAAAGAAATCTTAAAATTGGAAAATGAGCAAATAGGAGTAGTAGGAGACCAAATTATGACAGACATTATAGGAGCCAATAGAAGTAAGATGTTCCCTATTTTAGTCAAACCAATTGATGAAAAAGATATTTGGATTACAAAAATAAAAAGACCAATCGAAAATAAAATAATTGAAAAATATCAGAGGAGCCAAAATGTACATAAATGATATCCATATTTTAATTTATGTTGCTATAGGAGTAGCAGGATTACTAATAGGTCAATTTGTAGACTGGTGCAATAAACGTTTGCCAGAATACAAGAAAATATTAAGCAAAGAATTTTTCACAGAATATATAAGGCATTTTAAGCCAAACTATTTATTAATGGTAATTACAGCAGTAATGTACCTAGGTTTATTGTATACTTTTAATATTAGTATAGAATTCTTTAAATATGCAGCTTTAATTCCAATGTTATTATCAGCATTTTGTATTGATTATAAATTACAGATTATTCCAAACCGTTTAAATCTAACTATTTTAGAAGTTGGTTTATTATTCACATTTTTAAATGTTGCAATGAATGTAAGTTCAGGAATTAATACTATTATAGAGAGCGTAATAGGTGTAGCTGTGGGAGGCGGTATTTTCCTATTGATTACTCTAATAGGTGGATGGATTGCAGGGAAAGAGGCAATGGGCTTTGGTGATGTAAAATTAATGGGAGCTTTAGGACTGATTCTAGGCTGGAAGGCTATTCTTATGGTTTCTGTACTCTCCTTTTTAATCGCTGCCATTATTAGTTTACCAATTTTAATTATCAAACGAAAAAACGATTATATACCTTTTGGACCATTTATTGTAATAGCAACTTATATTGCTATTTTTACACCATATGATTTATTATTAACAATTTTATTAAAAATATTTACTTTGGGAATGTACCAAGGATAAATTTTAGGTGGTGATTTTTATGAATGCAAAGATTAAGTGGTTAAGAGAAAAAATGCGTGGATTAGACCTGCAAGGAATGATTGTTTCAAACCCTGTCAATATTAGGTATTTAACAGGAATTAATGCCGAAGGGGTATTATTAATTACGCGTAAAGAAAATCACTATATCACAGACAGTAGATATATAGAAGATGTTCATAGTACAGTCACCATAGATGATGAAATTATTATTTCTAATTTTACAGATATTAGTCCATATGATTATGAGAATTTCTTTTCATTTTGCGAGAATGTTGGCTTTGAAGAGAATTACATTACTTATGCGCAATACAAAAAATATATGCAAAAATATAAAGTAAATAATTTTGAAGAAACTGAAAATATGATAGAAAAGCAAAGAATAATAAAAGATGAAGAAGAAATAGCAAAAATTCAAAAAGCCTGTGAGTTAACAGACAGTTGCTTCAAACATTTACAAGATTTTATTAAAATAGGTATGACAGAAAAAGAAATTGCTTATGAAATAGAAAACTATTTTTTGAGAAATGGAGCAGATGGTCTTGCTTTTGAAACAATTGTAGCATCTGGCAAAAATTCTTCTAAACCACATGCTATTACAACTGAAAAACAAATAGAAAAAGGTGATCCAATTACGATTGACTTTGGTTGTAAATATCAAGGATATTGTTCAGATATGACAAGAACCGTATTTGCAGGACATGTACCTGATAGAATGAAACCGATTTATGATTTAGTATTAAAAGATCAATTACAAACATTAGAAGATATGAAAGAAGGAGCAATCATTCGAAACTTATCTCGTAATGTAGAAAATGATTTTAAACTGTATGGACATAATTTGGTACACAGCTTAGGACATGGAGTTGGACTAGATATTCATGAAATTCCATACATTAGTGGAAAAAATGATAATATTTTAAAAGAAAATATGGTAGTAACAGATGAACCAGGTATCTATTTACCAGGGGAATTTGGAGTTAGAATAGAAGATACTGTATTAATTACAAAAAATGGTTGTATAAATTTAACAAAATCGGATAAAAATTATATTATAGTAGATAATTGACAATACTAATTATTAAACAAGAATGTTGATTTTTAGGTAGAAATAGTGTATAATAGTAAAGATTTTAAGAAATAAATAAATTTGAAAGGGGAAAACATTATGGCAGAAGTATATATGGCAGGAGATTTTAGAAATGGAACAACATTTGAAATGGAAGGAAATGTATTCAAAGTAGTAGAATTCCAACACGTAAAACCAGGAAAGGGTTCAGCATTTGTAAGAACAAAAATTAGAAATGTTATTACTGGAGCTGTTTTAGAAAAAACTTTTAACCCATCTGATAAATATCTAGCAGCAGAAATTGAAAAGAAAGAAATGCAATATTTATATGAAGATGGCGGAATCTATTACTTTATGGACAATGAAACATATGAACAATTACCATTAAATAAAGACCAACTTGGTGATAGTTTAAAATTCTTGAAAGAGAATATGAATGTAAAAATTCTTTCCTATAAAGGAAATGTGTTCTCTGTAGAACCACCAATGTTTGTTGAATTAGAAGTTACATATACAGAACCAGGATTTGCTGGTAACACAACTACAACATCAGGAAAACCTGCTACATTAGAAAATGGTTATGAAATTTCAGTTCCAATGTTTGTTAATATTGGAGATGTTATTCGTATTGATACTAGAACTGGAGAGTATATGGAAAGAGTTTAATTTGGAAGGGAAGAAAAACAAAATGTCAGAATTAAGCAATCGTTATCAACAAATTATGAAAGATTTACAAGCTAATATCAAAGATGAAAAGGATAAAGAGTTTGCAATCGGTAAATTCCAAGAACTTTCAATGATGTTTATGGATGTTATTGATCGTTTAACGTACTTAACAGATTTAAGAATTAAAGAAGTAGAAGAACAACAAAAACAAATTGATGATAGAATGTCAAAAATTCAAAAAGCAGTAGATGGTATTGAAAGTGACATTTACGAAGATGAAGAATCTTATGAATTTGATATTATGTGTCCATATTGTAATCATGAATTTACGACGGATATTAGTAGTGAAGTAAATACAGAAGTGGAGTGCCCAGAATGCCATAACATGATAGAATTAGATTGGAATGGTGACGAAGAGGAAGAATGTGCTCATAACTGCTGTGGCTGTGAACATGATTGCAGTGCAGAATTGGCAGAAGAATTAGGAATAGAACCAGAAACACAAATAATGCCAAAAGAAGAACAAAATGAAGAAAATAATAATGAAGAAGATATGTAAAAATATCTTCTTCTTATTTTTCAAACAAACTCATAGGGTCAATATATTTTTCGTCAATACGTACTCCTAAATGTAAATGAGGACCAGTGGTAGCTCCATTTGTGGGGTTACCATTTTCATCATAATATTGATTACCGAGGAACTCCATATATATTTTTAGGTCCAACAGAACCAATAACATCTCCTTTTTTTACAATGTCACCTTTCTTTACAATATAAGTAGGAGAAACATGACAATAAGTAATTTTCATATTATTTACGGAAAGTGTAATGGTATAGCCACCACCACCTAAAAAACCTGTAAAAGTAATTTTACCATCACAAATGGCAATAAATTTAGAGCCCTCTGGTGCACCAATATCTACTCCTGCATGGTAAGAAGTGGCACCGCTAGTGGGAAGGTCACGATATCCGAAAGGAGAGGTAATATAGGTATAACCGAGGAGTAGGCCATACATATTCTTGAGATAAGTCAAGTGAATAATATGGCTCATCAAGAGAAGAATCGCCAAGAATGGTAGGACCAAAGAAACAAGAAATAAATAAAACGAGAAATATGAGAGCAAAAGAGAAATAATAAAAGGGTCTAAAAAAACTACTAGACATATAGTGATACCTCCGTTTTTTAGCCCCCGAATATAAATAGTTATTTTTCAAATTTTTTTTTCTAAGGATTACAATTTCTCTTCGAGAAATTGCATAAGCTATCTGTAACTCACTCCGTTCGAACAGCTACCTTAAAAGCAAAGAATTTACTAATAAAGAAGTTTAAAATAATTACAATAACAGTAATTAGAACTTTATTAATTAAATAAGCAAGGTTATCATTAAACATTCCATAGAAAGAGTGAATAACATCATTTAATAGAAATACTCCTACAATTTCTATTACCATAGTAAATGCTCTACCTAAAATAAATTTGCCGAATTCAATCCATTTATCTTTAGCAGTGTGTGCTTCAGAATGAAATACCCATTTACGATTAGTGAAGTATGCAAATAGAATAGAACAGATAATACCTATAGTACTAGCAATATTTCCCTCTATATGACAAAATGCTTTTAATAGATAAGAAATGATGATATTAACAAGAGTAGTTAGTATCCCGAAAATAAGATAAGAGATTACTTCTTTATTACATACTTTTTTAATAAGTGTTTTTAATTTTTCCATAAAATACTCCATATAAAAATTGGTATAAAAAAATCACTAGTTTTAAATACTAGTGATTAATGGCAGGGGTAGAAGGATTCGAACCCTCACAGGCGGTTTTGGAGACCGATGTGCTACCATTAACACTATACCCCTAAATGTTTAAGTAAAACTACATATATTATATTAGCATAGTTTTATAAAATGTGCAATGCTTTTTTCAATTTTACTTGTTATTTTTTTATAAATAAGATATAATTAAATATACAGTATATATGGGGATGTATTTGGTTTCGACAGTATCCTAGAAGTATCAGTAGCGAGTAGTGGATTCTCACTTGGCCACTTAAATCATGTGAGAAATTAAAATTAAACGCTGATAATAGAGAATTAGCATACGCTGCCTAGTTGCGGCGACGTCTTACTTTAAGTGCCCACGCTTTTAGATAAGGCGACGATTAGTGGGAAACGAAGCTGCTTTTAGTTATGGAAACAGTAGGTAACTTTAAATAACTACTTTCTAGATAAGCTTGTTTGTTAGGTTATGTAGAAGGGAATTTTGAAAACAAACTGCACTCGGAGAAACTGGTATGGAAAGGATGTTGGACAGGGGTTCGACTCCCCTCATCTCCACCAACGACGTTTCTGTTCGAACTAAATTGAACAGAATTGATACAGAAATCAATCAGAAAATAAAATCTGGTTGATTTTTTTTGGTTATAATACTCAGTGTCAGAAATAATGGGATATTTGAAATCAAAATCAACATTAATGATATTTGATAGACATGCAAACATGAAATACAAATTTGGAAATAGACATTTTTGGGCAAAAGGATATTTTGTAGATACAGTAGGAAAAAATGAAAAAATAATAAAAGAATATATTCAAAATCAATTACAAGAGGACAAAATATATGATCAAATAAGTATGAAAGAATTTGTTGACCCGTTTACGGGTATCAAGGAAAAATAAGGCAAAAATAAAAGCCCTTTAAGGGCTAGCCTGTGAGCTTGTTGCAACTGTCAGGTTTTCGTAGTCGTAGGACTCGGCAGGTTACAGGCCCTTCTAGGGCAAAGTCATACCACGTCTTTTAGGCGTGGTTATGATAAATATTACAATTATATGACAAAATAAAACAAAATGTTTACAAAAGGAAAAATATAATATATATTAATAATATGAATATTTTTAAGATGAGAAAGAAAAATATTCAAAGCTAAAAGAAATGAGCAAAAGTAAGTATACATAGCTTATAGGACATTGAAAAAAGAATAGGAAGAAGAAACTTTGCAGGCAAGAAGAAAAGAAACCATATAAGTTATGTATAAAAAAGTAAAAATAAGCTCATAATAGCAAAAGAAAATAAAAAAAGAAATTAGAGAGTAATTTCAAGATAGAAAAGAAGAACAAATGAGTAGGGGGAAGAAAAATGATAGAAAATAGAGAACAGCAAAACCTTGTGGCTGTACACACACACACACACACACACACACACACACACACACACACACACACACACACACGGTATAGTTAGAAAACAAAAAACGCCAGTAAAAAAAGAATCTGCCATCACACTTGTAGCACTCGTGGTAACCATCGTAGTGCTTTTAATATTGGCAGGAATAACTTTAACCTATGTGCTAGGAGATAATAGTGTATTTAATCAGGCGTCAGAAGCAAAAATACGAACAGAATTAGCAAAAATAGAAGAAAGAGCACAAACTATTTATTCAGAAAAATTAATGGAAACAGCAAGTAGTACATTAAGTACCAAAGTAGAAACAAGCCCAATTATTGAACAACTAAAATCGGAAGGGTATACCATTGAAAAGAGACCAGTAGCAGAAGGAGATATTACAGGAATTAGTTTAAATAAAGAAAGCTTAACAATGGGGAAAAACAAAACAGCAGAAATACAAGTAACTTATGAAGGAGCAGAAGACCCATTTATCTATTATGTAGAAGTACAAGGAAAATATTATAGGATGCATAGTACTAAAGGATTTATTACCATAGATAGAGAAGCTTCAAACTTAACAAAAGCAGATTTTGAAACAGAAGGTGGAGAAGGAAGCTTAGCAGGTTTAAATATAACTACTACACCTTCAAATATCATCACAGCAGTATTAAAAGATGGAAGTAATAATACGATAGTGATTACATCAACAGAAACAGAAGGAGAAGCAACTATAACAGTAACATTTGGAAGTTTAGAAGCTAAGACTTGTAAGATAAAAGTAGTAGAGCCAATATTAGCAACTAAAATAACATTAGATAAGCCAAATGGAACCGTAACAGGTGGATTATCATATAAAGAAGATTTAGAATTAACAGCAACTTTAGAGCCTGCAAATGTGACAGAAAAAGAAGTAATATGGAAAAGTAGTAATGAGAAGATTGCGACAGTAGATAGCAAAGGAAAAATAACAGCAGCAGAAGGAAGCCAAGGCGGAAATGTTGTGATTACAGCCACAACCAAAGATGGAAGTGATTTATCAGCCAAATGTGATGTTATCGTAGAAATATTTGGAGCAGTAGATAATAACACAAGAGATTATACAGATAATAGTTATACAGGAGCAAATAAGACAATTAAAGTTCCAGGAGGATATGCAGTAGGTACAAGTGAAAATGTTAGTAAGATAGAAAATGGATTTGTTATCCAAGATAACAAAGGAAATCAGTTTGTATGGGTGCCAGTAGATAATCCAAGTGAAATGTTTGAGGTAGTGAATGGACAAAATGTAGGAATTTTATATAATTTTAGCGGAACCAGTTCAACAAGAAGAGTATATTCAACAGCTAATTATAGGGAACCAGATATTGTAACATACTATGATGGAAAAGATGCTACTAACGATGCAAGCTATTTCAAAGCAGCAATTAGCAGTACTATGACAGGAGCACAGTTTAAAGCACAATTACAAAACGAATTTAACAGTATGAAAACAAGTGTAGAAAGTAATAAAGGATTTTATATAGGAAGATATGAGACAGGAGATTTAAGTAAAACAACGGCAGTATCCAAGAGAAATAACAGTGATATAACAAGTCAAAATTGGTATGTTCAGTATCAAAAATGTAAAACAATAGCAAATGGAACAAAAGCGACAAGTAGTATGATATGGGGATGTACATGGGATGCTACTATGCGATGGTTCCAAAAATCCAGTGATAGCGAAGTAAAAAAATTCCCAACAGATAGTAGTGGAAAAGGAAATTATGCAGGAATGCAAACAGGCGGAAACAAACCAATTCCAACAGGCTCTAATACTAATTATATGGTCAATAATATTTACGATATGGGCGGAAATGTATTTGATTGGACACTCGAGGCCGTCAACACCGTCACTCGTATGGATCGTCGGTGGCTATTACAATGGTGCAGTTTCACTCTATCCAGCTTCTTTCCGCAACAGCAACGATCCTACCAATCGCGTCAGCATTATTGGCTCTCGTCCACTTTTAATTATGTAACCCTGAACGCTGAAAGGATGCACCCTTTGGGGTGCAGGAGAGAATCATTAGGATATTATGAGAACAATAATAGTGAAATTTAATTGAATAGCTTCTACAAAGGCGATGAAAAGAGATACCACTTCGTGGTATCTCTTTTTTTGCCTTTAAAACTACTAAAATCAAATATAAAAAGAGTTAGGAGCGATGCATAGAAAGGGATACAATGAAAAAATAAAAGAAAGAAGGCGAAAAAATGAAATATTTAGAATCTGTAATTTATATGATAATAAAACACAGAAGAGCCAAGAAACAATGCAACAAATTATCAATAAGTTACAAGAAAAAGGAAAATAATGATGAAAAATATTTTAGATACCAAGGGAAGAAACAATAATGAAATGAAAGAAATACTAAAACTAATACCAAAGGTAGAAGAGTATATAGATAGAATAGTACATAGATTTGTAGTAGATAACTTCCTAAAAGAATATTTTGAAGAAAGCTTTATTACGACTACTTATGCTTGTATTAAAAATAGGGGGATGCATAAGGCAACTATGGAAGTTCAAAGAACAATGAAACATTGTAAAATTATCTGGAATAATTATTATATCTTAAAAATGGATGTAAGAAAGTACTTTGACAATATTGATAAAGATATACTCGTAAACATTTTAAAAAGAAAAGTAACAGATCGAAAGTTATTGTGGCTTCTAGAAGAAATTATTTATTCTAATTGCCCAAAAGAAGAAAGACTAAATCAAAGCAATATTTGGTTGGGCATATGGGATATGCTCATTATGCAAACATTTATACTCTAAGTAAAAAACTATTTTATATAGAATCATAACTGTAAGATTAGGGATAAATCAAAAAGGCCAACAACACCAACAATCGTATGAATCGTCGGTGGCAATTACAATAATGCAGTTTCAAACAATCCGGCTTCTAACCGCAACAACAATCCTAACAATAGCAACAGCAATATTGGCTCTCGTCCACTCTAATACAAGAAATCCAGATAGTGTATTTTAAGGAATATGCTCAGTGATATGTATTAGTATTAAAGAGATTTATTCCTTCCAAAGAAAATTGAAAAGTTTTTTAGGTAAACAGGTATCAATAAAATTTATATTAGTAGGCTAAGTGTTTTCTATATCTTAGTGTTAGAAAATATAGAAGTAGAATATATAAATTTTATGCTTATTCTAGGAAGATACTCTAAAATAGTTTTTTAGAAATATCTTCCTAAGAATAGTTTTTTAGTCGAAATAAAAAAGGAGAAGAAGCAAAAATGAATTTGTGTATTTTAAGTGGCAAAGTCATAAATGAAATAGACTTTAAGTTTGTATATAATCCATTAAAGAAAAGTCTGAGCCAAAAACATATCTCTATTGTACCGATATTATTACAATTGGAAAATAACCAGAAAATATGGCTGAAAGCATATAACGAAATGGCAGACTTTATATACCAAAAAGTCAATCAGGGACAATACATTTTAGTGGAAGGTAGAGTGAAAGCCGATTACATAGAAGTAGACTATTGCAAAATAATATAACAAGATAATAAATTTTACTTTTCAAAATTTTTAATAAAATTATCGACTAACTTTTTAAATCTATCAACTGGAAAGCTGAAAAGATTTTTGAAGGCTTCAAAAGTTTTTTCAATATAGTTTTCTAATTGGTAGATTTTTTGTTTTAATTTTTGATTTTCGTATTTTAATTCCATATTTTCCTTTTGGAGTTCTTCATTTTTTTGAATAGCGGTGTAAGATTTAGCAAGTTGTATTTTTAATTTTTTTGTATACTGAATTAGTTCTTTATTTTGTGCAACGATTAATGCCATATTTTTGGTTTCTAAAGGCTGTATTTCTTCTTGCTCTAATTCAAACTTAATATTTTCATAATTTGTAACACTTTTAAGAGTTTCAATAGGAATATGATTATTTTCCTTTGCCCTTCCGCGTTCTAGGTCAAAGCCAGATTTTGTCATATACGAATAAAAGCTATTTTGTAGTCCTACATAACTATCTTTGCCTTTCCAATATTCACTACAGGCTATTTTATTTATTTCATTTCCGTTTTTATCTTTTGATTTTACCACGGGAACAAAAACTAAGTGAAGGTGGGGAGTAGTTTCGTCCATATGTACTTTGGCTGATAAAATATATTTTTCGCCTAAGTTTTGATAATTTGCTACAAATTTGTAAGCTGTTTCAAAGTATCTTTTAGTTTCTTCTTCTCCAATATCTTCAAAGAATTCTTTATCAGATGTAATAATAAATTCGCAAGCTACATTTGTGGTTTTGATTATTCTACCTTTTAAGTTATTTTCTTGTTGCAAAATTTTAATAGCATTAGTATAAGTAGTATTGCAATTTTTAATAGAATAGTTTTTAGTGAAATTCTTTTTATTAATTTCTTTATTTGAATAATTTGTATTTTTTCTTTCGTTATGTTTATATAGTCCAGCTAAATTTTCTTTTTTGTAATTAGCGTTTCGAATAATAGCATAGCTCATTTTTTTATTTCCTTTTTTTATAAGATAGCCTTCGTAGGCTCAAACTAAAATACATCAACTCCTTTGAATTTACTTTAAATAAAACTTTTTTGAGTTTCTAACATACTAGAAACTCAGCAGAGTTTCTAGATATGATTAGGGGAAAAAATATTCCCCTAATAACCCCTTTGTGGCACGCTCAATATTCAATTTATTTTGCTTCGTTTTACTACGCAAAATCAAATTCAATATTTATCGCGTGATAGAAAAATATTCGCCTTTGGCTCATATTTTTCTATGGTGCTTTTGTCAGCTTGCACTAACTTTGTTAGTACAAAGCTCACAAAAGCCATTAACTGTGTTCTAGTAAATAATTTTTTCTAATTTCTATAAATTTCTAGTAATTTATTTTCATTTTTCCTAATTTTCTGTTTATATTAAGTAGTAAATTGTTTCAAATCATGTTATAATAAATATAACAGAAAAAATACATATGTTTTTTTAGTAAGGAGTGTGATTCGCTATGATGAAAGAGCTAGTTATGGAAGTTACTAATAACTTACCAGATACAGCAACTATTGAAGAAATATTTGATGCTGTATTAGTTAGATTATGCATTGAAAAAGGACTAAAAGACATTGAAGATGGAAAAACGATTACTACCGAAGAATTATTAAAGGAGATTGAAACATGGTAGTCTTATGGTCTGATTTTGCAAAATCAAATTTAAAAGATTTTGTTAAAACAACTTTAATGACAGATAAAAATTCTGCTAAATATGTGACAAGTTTAGTAGAATATGTTAGTTATTTAGATGAACAACATTTTTTAGGAAAAGTTTTAACAACATCTAAAAATAATAAAATTTATCAGCTAATTTATAAACAACATAGAATATTATATAGTATTGGAAAAAATGAAATTCTTGTAGTTGCAGTAGTACATACTGCTCAAAATTTAGAGAATACTTTAAAAAACATAAAGAAATTCTTTGCATAAGCTATTGATAGAATTCTTGTGAATTTTTGTACCACTTTTCAATTTTATCAACATTTCTGTCCACAAAATTGTTGAAAGCGTTGAACTGCAAGGACGGACTGTTGTCATCTCCACCAGATTATATCAACTTGTAGAACAATATATAAATAAAAAATTCGAGATTAATATACTTCTCGAATTTTTTTTGCGTTTTCAAGTGTTATTCTATTATTCATAACAGCACAATTAATTAAATAATACAAATTATCTTTACAAGTATTATTTTCTTGTTCTATGATTTCGTCTAATATATAATTAGGAATAGCAAAATCAAAGTGAGATTGTATCTTACTTGCTTTTTGCTTCCAAATTTTAACTTCTTCAGGCATTTCTATACGAATAGATGAATTTATATTAAACAATAAAGTGTCTTCTAATTCCTCTAAACGCGAAGAAAATGTTTTTTTAAACTCTTTTGTCATATGTATACATCCTTTAATAAAATATAGTATAATATATTTTATTAAAAGATACATACAATGTCAATATAGATATTTCAAAACAAATAAATATATTCAAATTTTATTTACATTTTAGAAATAAGGATAACTTTTGTAGCGCCTCGCAACCAGCCTCTATTTGTTCATTAGAAAACTCTGATAAAATTTTTTTCGTATTGTTAATAATATGATTATCTTTGCCAAATAAGATGTAATCAGCTGATAAATTAGTTAAATCACAAAGAATTTTTAATTTTTCTATAGATAAATAGCTTTTGCCATGTTCAACGACGCCTAAATATTGACCAGAAATTCCAAGCAATTTAGCAAACTTTTCTTTTGTCATTCCCATATCCTCTCTAATTTGTCTAATTCTTTTTCCTACTTCTTCTTTCATAAACAAATCCTCTCTTCGTAAATCTTTATATATAAGTTATTTTAGGTGATTATATAAATGTAAAAATGAATATAAATAATATTAAGATGTGGAAAAATATTACAAATCATGATATTATATGACCATAAATTTTTAACGGAGGAAGAAAAATGTCGAATGTACCAATAAAAGTATTATTAGTAGAAGATGATATAGATGAATGCAATAAATACAAAACTATTAGCGATAAAAGAAGTGATATCAATTTAGTAGCAATTACAAACTCATCCACTAAAGCGATTGAATATTTAAAATACTATAAACCAGATGCTGTAATTCTAGATTTAGAATTGAATAAAGGTGAAGGTAGTGGATTTGAATTTATCGAAAATATAGTGAAACAAAGTGTAACGAAAAGACCTAATATTGTTGTGACTACTAATGTATATTCGGATTTGGTATATGACTTTTGCCATAAAAATAAAATAGACTTTATATTCTATAAGAAACAAGTGAATTATTCACAAGAAAAAGTTTTGAATACATTACTTTTACTAAGTGGCTATAATGACGAGAAAATAGTTGAATGTGAAGTGGATGAAAATGTAGAGGAAGACAAGATTAGGGATAGAATTAATAAAGAACTAGAACTAATTGGAATCAGTTCGCATTTGCAAGGAAAGAAATATTTATGTGATGCTATTCATTTTGTTATTAAAAATGACGCAAAAGATAGCAAAATATCAATTATACAACATCTAGTAAGCAAATACAAAAAGTCAAATAGTACGATTAGTAGAGCTATGCAAAATGCAATATTACATGCTTGGAGAATATCATCATTAGAAGATTTGACAACTTATTATACTGCAAGAATCAATTATGAAACTGGTGTACCAACTCCTACAGAATTAATTTATTATTATGCAGATAAAATAAAAAGAGAATTGTAAAACTAATTACTCCTAGCGTTATATTTTAGAAAAAAAGTAAGAAAATTGTCATTTAATGTCGCGAAATGTAATTGAATGTAACTGAAAAGCACCTCAAAATATCATGTATACAATCACGTATACATGGTATTTTTTTATTGTAAATATAAGCACACAGAGGAGGTGATAGTATGAGTTTCTGGGAATGGATTACATACTGGTTTGGCGGACATAAATAAAATATTATGCAATAATCAAAACAACACAACTAAAAAAGTGTTATATTGATTATTGCATTTTTTATATATATAATTACATTTAGAAGAGGAGGAATTTAGGCGTGGAGATGAGTGTGATTGTATATTATATTAAATTACTGGCAATGAATTGGTATATGTATATCTGTTTTGCAAGGATAATGAATATCAAAAAAGACAGTATGAAAAATATAGCAACAATATTGGTATTTAATTTTATATTAAGTTTGATAAGTATATATATCAAAAATAATATAGACTTTTCTTTGTCGATATTAGCTTTAGTTATATTATATAATATTTTATTAGCAATAATCACAAAAATGAAATTGGGGTGTTCATTAATTATAGGAATAATTTCTTATGCTATATGTATGTGTTGTTTTGGACTTAGTGTATTTATAAGTTTTTTGCCCTATAAATTACTCAGTATAATATCATTAGAACAAAATGATTATGTAAATCTGTTAATAATATTAGTAATTCAATTTGCTTTAATACATGGATTTTTTAAAATAAAAAGATTTAAGAGTGGACTTAATTCTTTAAGTAGCAAATTGAACAATGAGTTTGCAGATATTATCATGACAAGCATTAGTACAATTATAATTTTACTATACTGTTTAAATGGAAGCTATTATGAGGAAATTAGAAAAAATTTATTTATCTCTTTTTTAGTGTTGATATTCACCATGGTCATAACCATCCAATGCACTCTCACCATGTACTATAAACAAAAACTACTAAAAGAAACAATGAACGATTACGAAAGGGAACTAGTAGAAAAAGATAAAGAAATAGAAAGACTAAAAGCAGAGAAATTTAATATAAGCAAAATTACACATGAATTTTATAACAGACAAAAAGCCTTGGAGATGTCTGTAAAAGATAATCTAAGCAATATGGAAACAGCAGAAGAACTAGGAGCGTTAGATAGAATACAAGATTTAACAAAAGAGTATTCACAAAAATTAGAGGCAATGAAAAGTTTGCCGACATTACCCCTAACAGAAATTCCTGAAATAGATGATATGTTCAAATATATGCAAACAGAATGTGATAAAAATAAGATTGAATTTAGGTTAAAGATAGTTGGAGATATGTTTTATTTAGTAAATCATATTATTTCTAAGAATAAACTTGCAACAATGATAGGTGACCACATTAGAGATGCCATTATTGCTATTAATTTTAGTAAAGCAACTGATAGAGAAATATTTGTGATATTGGGAATTAAAGATAAAAAATATGAATTGTGTATTTATGATACAGGAATAGAATTTGAAATAGACACTTTATTAAAACTCGGATTAGAGCAAATTACTACTCACAAAGACACAGGAGGTGGTGGGATAGGATTTATAACAACATTTGAAACCTTAAGTGAGACAAAAGCGAGTTTAATTATAAAAGAATTATCAAGCTCAAAAGAAAAGCACTATACAAAAGCTGTAATTATCAGATTTGACAATAAACATCAATACAAAATATGTTCTTATAGAGCAAAAGAAATAAAGGAAAATAATAAAGATAGAAAAGTAATCATAGAGGATATAGCAAGTGAAAAATAAACCTGAGGTCGCAAATTGCGACCTCAAAACCTTAAGATAATCTTAAAATGCAGGGCATAAGCTTCAATAAAGTTGTATTTTTTCAAAATTTGTGATATAAAGAAAGCATGAAATTATGAATTTGTGCTAAAACACAAAGAAAGGAAGAAAGAATGAAAAAATTTGGAAATATTTTATGGGGGGGAGTATTTATTGCACTAGGACTTGTGCTAGGGCTAAATGCTATGGGAATAACAGAGATTAATATTTTCTTTAGAGGCTGGTGGACATTATTTATTATTGTTCCTTGCTTTATAGGAATTTTTAGAGAAAGAGAGAAAATAGGGAATTTAATTGGATGCTTGGTTGGTGTAGCATTATTACTATGTTGCCAAGGAATTTTGAACTTTGACTTGATGTGGAAACTATTAGTACCAGTTGTTTTGGTAACTGTTGGATTATGTTTTATTTTTAGAGAAGCATTTGGTGGAAAAATTAATCAACAAATTAAAAATCTAAATGCAAACAAAGTAGAAAAGAATGAATACTGTGCTACTTTCTCAGGACAAAATTTAAACTTTGACAGACAAGAATTTAAAGGAGCAGACTTAACCGCTGTATTTGGTGGAGTAAAATGTGATTTAAGAAATGCTATTATCAACTCAGACCAAGTGATTAATGCTAGTAGTACTTTTGGGGGAATTGACATTTTTGTACCAGCTAATGTACAAGTTAAAATCAAATCAACTCCAATTTTTGGTGGAGTAAATGATAGGGCAAGTCACACAACAAGCACAGAAGCACCAACTATATATATTAATGCTACTTGCATATTTGGAGGTGTTGAAATAAAATGACAACTATACAAAGAATTATTAAATACTGTGCAATTGCCTTTGCTATTTTCATTATAGTTAGTATTGCATCATCAATTCTTTTTGGCTTAAATACTTTTAGTGAAATTTTAGGCTTTGCAAGAACAGAAAGAAAAACAGAAACTTCTAATATCATAAATACAGAAGTAGGCAAAGACGAAAAAGTAGAAAAGGAATTTGACAGTACACAAATTGCGAAATTAAATATAGATATAGAGTATGCAACTTTAACAATACAATTAGGGGATAAATTTAAGGTTGCTGGTAATACAAGCAATATAGAAGCAAAGCAGACAGAAGATAAGTTAGTAATTAGAGAAAAGAATGTAAATTTATTCACACAAAGCAGTCCAAGAAGAATTATTGTTACAGTTCCAAGAAATGTCATCTTAGATACTATTAAAATAGAAGCAGGAGCTGGAGAAATTAATATAGAGAAGTTAGAATGTAAGAACTTAGTGTTTGATATAGGTGCTGGAAAAACAACGATTCAAGATATCAATGTTACACAAAAAGCAAAAATTGAAGGTGGTGCAGGAAAAGTAGAAATCTTATCAGGAGAAATTGCAAACCTAGATTTAGATATGGGAGTAGGAGCATTTAAACTAGCATCCAGCTTATTAGGAGATAGCAAGATTGATGCAGGAGTTGGAAAATTAGAAATTATCTTAAAAAATGGACTTGACAAGTACACTATCAAAACAAATAAGGGAATTGGTTCTATTACAGTAGATGGCAAAGAAGTATCAGATGGGGCAACTTATGGTAAAGGAGAAAATACAATAAAAGTAGAAGGCGGAATTGGTAATATTACGATAAAATAAAGAACATACAGCATACTTGAACTAAAAAGTATGTTGTATTTTTTTCTATTTTATGATATAAAGATAAGAAAAGGGGTAGTAAATGATTAATCTATTATTAAGTGGAAATGAAAAAGTATTTGATGGAGCATTAACACAACTAATTTCTATCAAGAATAGAACAAAAGAGCCTGTTCATTGCTATATTTTTACAATGGATGCTACAAGAATAAAACCAGAATATACTGTTATTAGTGATGAGCAAATTGAGTTCTTAAATCAAGTAATGAAAGCGAAAGATGAAAGAAATGAAGTAACCAAAATTGATGTAACTAATTTATATGAGCAAGAGTTTAAAAATTGCCCAAATGAAGGAGCATATTGTACACCATACACTTTATTAAGATTATTAGCAGATAAAATAGCAGAAGTTCCAGAAAAGTTATTGTATTTAGATATTGATATGATGGTAGCAGATGATTTAGCTAAATTATATGATATTGATGTTTCAGACTATGAGTATGCAGCAGTAAAAGAAAAATATCGGATGCTGGTTTGTAAGACCAGACTATATTAATGCTGGGATGCTACTCATGAATATGAAGAAAATGAAAGAAACAGGGCTTTTAGAAAAGGCAAGAGAAAAAATTAAAACAAAAAAAATGCTATTTGCAGATCAAGATGCCATATTTAGGTCTACTACGAAAAAAAAGTTACTTCCACGTATTTATAATGAACAATCTAAATTTAACAAAGAAGATACTGTGATTTGTCACTTCTGTAAGAGATTGATGTATAGACCATACCCACATACAGAAAATATCAAACAATGGCATATTGATAAAGTACACAGTGTATATAAATGTCATGTATTTGATAGCGATTTAGAAGAATATTTAGAATTAAAAAAGAAATTTGAACAAAAGAAATTAATAGCCAAATAAGGAGAAAATAGAATGGAAAATAATTTAGAAGTAATACCGATTTTTTACGCAGTAGATGATGGATATGTGCCTTTTTTAGCAGTGTCTATCCATTCATTAATAGAAAATAGTTCAAAAGAGTACTATTATGCAATTAAAATATTATACACTAACATTTGTGAAGAAAATAAAAAGAAAATTCTAAAATATGAAAGAGAGAACGTCAAAATAGAATTTGTAGACTTAAATTACTATATTGAAGAAATTAAAGATAAATTGTTTACACGTGATTATTATACAAAAACAACATATTTTAGATTATTTATCCCTAATATTTACCCACAATATGATAAAGTTATTTATTTAGATAGTGATACAGTACTATTAGGCGATATATCTAAGTTATATCATCAAGATATGGGAAGCAATTTAGTAGCTGTTGTACCAAACGACATTATTCAAAATGAAGAGGTTTTTCAAGAATATGTAGAAAAGGTAGTTGGAATAGCCGATTATAGAAAATACTTTAATGCAGGTATTTTAGTCATGAACTTAGATGAACTTCGTAAGTTCAAGTTTCAGGAAAAATTTTTATATCTACTAGAAACAATAAAGTTTGCAGTTGTGCAAGATCAAGACTACTTAAATAGATTATGTAAGGGAAGAACCAAAATACTAAACACTGGCTGGAATAGAATGCCTGTACCCAATAACAAAACAAAGGTAGAAAAGTTGAATATAATCCATTATAACTTAAATTATAAACCATGGCATTATGATGGTATTTTATATGAAGAATATTTTTGGCAATATGCTGAAAAAACAGAATATTATGAAGAAATTAAAAACATTAAAGCTAATTATTCAGAAGAAGAACGCTTTGTAGACAGACAGCAATACGAAAACTTAAAAGCATTAGCTAAAAAAGAAGCAGACTGTGTAGGAGACGATAGAATTCCTAAAAAGATATTGGATGAAGTTAATGAAAATACCAAAAGATGGACTTTTAGGACTTTACTAAAAAGAGATAATAATACATTAGAATCAATATTAGAAGATAGAGAAGAAGGTGTAAATGAAAAATATCAAGAAAGATTAAATGTTCTAAAAAGAATTGAAGACATGGAAAGACAAGGTATTTTTGACATTGATGCAGAAGAAGATCCGCCAACTGTTACTTTAACAGCAGATAATGTAGATTATTTAAACAAAAAAAGTAGTAACAAAATCAAAACAAAATTTGCCAATAAAATAGGGGAGCACTTTTTAGATAGCTTACTAAAAAATAAGAAATTAATTATTAAAGATATACAAGGAATAGAAAATATACAAAATATTGAAACAGGAGCAATTCTTACTTGTAATCACTTTAATCCTTATGATAGCTTTGCTATTGAAGAAGTATGCAGACGTGCAGGGCAGTTAAAGAAAAGAAAATTATATAAAATTATTCGTGAAGGAAATTATACTAATTTTTCAGGAATATATGGCTTCTTTTTTAGACATTGCGATACTTTGCCATTAAGTTCTAGTAATGAAACAATGATGGAATTTATAAAAGCAGTAGATACTATTTTGCAAAGAAAAGACTTTATCTTGATTTATCCAGAGCAAAGTATGTGGTGGAACTATCGTAAACCAAAGCCACTAAAAAATGGAGCATTTAAGTTAGCAAGCAAAAATAATGTACCAATTGTACCAATTTTTATTACCATGGAAGATAGTGATATTATGGGAGAAGATGATTTCCCAGTACAACAATATATTATTCATATTGAAAAGCCAATTTATCCAAATAGTGAGCAGTCAGATAAAGAAAATATGATACAAATGAAAGAACAAAATGCGGCAATTTGGAAAAGAGTGTATGAGGAGTTTTACAAAGTTCCATTAGAGTATACTACCGAGAAGAAACAAATAGAGCTATAAAAAGTAATTTTTAAATGTTCAAGTTCAATATATTACAACGTTTTTGTAATATATTGAATTGAACTAATAAAATATAAAGAAAGATAGGAAAAAGTGAAAGAACAGAAAATAATATACTATCAAGATAAACTAAATGATGAATTTTCAAGAGCAAAAATAACACCTAGAATAATCGATGAAAATTATTGTTATTTACATCGAAATCCATTGTGGAATTTTTGCTCTTTTGTGGTACAAAATATTTTGAGTATGCCTATTAAAGTGGGATATAATAAACTAAAATTGCATATGAAATATATAGGAAAAGAAAAGCTAAAACCATACAAAAAACAAGGATATTTTATCTATGGAAATCATACACAAGACTTTGCAGATACATTTATTCCAAGTGTAGCAATGTATCCAAAAAGAAATTTTTTCATTGTCAATCCAGAAAATATTTCTATGAAGGGACTGAAGCACTTAGTAGAGATGTTAGGAGCAATACCAGTTCCAGGGAATAGAGAGGCTATGAAAAACTTTTTAGAAGCGGTTGAGAAGAGAATTCATCAAGGATATGCTGTTACTATTTATCCAGAGGCACATATATGGCCATATTATACAAAAATTAGACCATTTAAAGCAGTTTCTTTTGAATACCCTGTGAAGTTAAAAACACCAGTATTTTGCTTTACTAATACCTATCAAAAATATGGAAAAAAGCAAAATAGAGTACAAATTGTCAGCTATATTGATGGACCATTTTTTTCAGATGAAACTTTAATAGCAAAAGAAGCAAAACAAAAGTTAAGAGATGAAGTGTATAACTGTATGGTGGAGAGAAGCAAGAACAGTAATATAGAAGTGATTAAGTATAAGTGCAACAGAAAGGAAGAAAGAATGTTAACTTTAAAAGATATCAAAAAAGATTATCAAGCAGGCGAGAATGTAGTTCATGCCTTAAAAGGAATTAATGTAGAGTTTAGAAAAAGTGAGTTTGTATCTATACTAGGGCAAAGTGGTGGAGGAAAAACAACTTTGCTTAACATTATTGGTGGACTAGATAGATATACAAGTGGAGATTTAATTATTAATGGCAAGTCTACCAAAGAATTTAAAGATAGAGATTGGGATGCTTATCGCAATTATTCTGTTGGATTTGTATTTCAAAATTATAACTTAATTCCACATCAAACCATTCTTTCTAATGTAGAACTTGCTCTTACTTTATCAGGTGTTAGCAAAAAAGAGAGAAGAGAAAGAGCAATTAAAGCTTTAGAAGAGGTTGGACTAAAGGAGCAAATATATAAAAAGCCGAACCAATTGTCTGGTGGTCAAATGCAAAGAGTAGCAATTGCTAGAGCGATTGTGAATAACCCAGAAATTATTTTAGCAGATGAACCAACAGGTGCGCTAGATACAGAAACAAGCAAGCAGGTTATGGAGATTTTAAAAGAGATTGCAAAAAATAAGCTAGTAATTATGGTTACCCATAATCCAGAGTTGGCAGAGAAGTATTCTACTAGAATTATTAGAATTTCAGATGGAACAATGCTAGATGATACAAATCCATATACTCAAGAAAAGCAAGAAATCAATAGCAACAAAGAAACAAGACGTACTTCTATGAAATTTTTTACGGCTTTGAACTTAAGTTTAAATAACTTATTAACAAAAAAAGGAAGGACATTGCTTACGTCTTTTGCAGGCAGTATTGGAATTATTGGTATTGCCCTAATTCTTGCTATTTCTACTGGAATGAGAAACTATATTGCAAAAGTAGAAGAAGATACATTGTCTTCTTACCCAATTACGATTGAGGAGGCTGTGATTGATACTTCTAGTATGATAGAAAAAATGATGTCAATGGAAGCTGAAGAAAAGCAGAGGGAAGAAGGAAAGATTTATTCTCGTAATGTTATGTCTGAAATGATGACAACTCTTTCTAATAAGATGGACAATAATAATTTGACTGAGTTAAAGAAGTTTTTAGAACAAGAAGAGAATGAGATTGTAAAAAATAGTAATAGTATTAAATACAACTATAACTTAGATTTGAATTTATACAAAGAAGACACCAAAGATGGTATTGTGCGTGTGAACCCTAGTACAGTTATGGATAGTATGGGAATGGGAGCAATGCAAGAGGCTCAGCAAAATTCTCCTATGGCAATGATGGGAGGAAGTTCTATGAGCATTATGAACACCAATGTATGGACAGAAATGCTAGATAATAAGGAGTTATTACAATCACAATATGATATGGTAGAAGGAAAATGGCCAGAGAAATATAATGAGGTAGTATTAATTGTTAATAGTAATTATGAAATTGATGATTATACGCTATATACCTTAGGATTAAAAAGTCAAGAAGAGTTGACAGATAGATGGGAAAAGGCAAAAAAAGGAGAAGAGATAGAAGAAGAACCCGAACTTTCTTATACTTACGAAGATTTATTAAATTTATCTTTCAAATTAGTTTTAAATTCTGACTATTATCAAAAAGAAAAGGGATTATGGATTGATAAAAGTGAAGATACAGATTACATGAGAGAGAAATTGAAAGACTGTGAAAATATTAAAGTAGTTGGAATTATTAAACAGAATAAGCAAAGTACAGCGATGGCAATGGATACAGGAATTGGCTATATAACAGAATTAAAGGAATATGTCATTAACAAAACAAATGAAGCAAAAATCGTAAAAGAACAAAAAGAGAAAAAAGATGTTAATGTGTTTACTGGTCTTAAATTTCCAAAAGAAGGAGAAAAGAAAGAGTTTAACTTTAATGATTTAAGCAATGAACAAAAATTAGCAATTAGTCAAATGAGTAGTGAAGAAATTGCAAAGATAATGCAAACTTATACAGAAAATCAAAATGCAACCTATGAAAATAACCTAAAAACATTAGGTGCTATTGATTTAGATAAACCTACTTCTATTTCCATTTATCCAAAGAATTTTGAGAGTAAAGAGGCCATTAGCAAAGCAATAGAAGACTATAATCAAAAACAAAGAGATGAGGGTAAAGATGAAAATGTAATTAATTATACAGATTTAGTTGGTACTATGATGAAATCCATTACGCAAATTATTGATGCGATTAGCTTTGCGCTCATTGGATTTGTTAGTATATCTTTGGTAGTTTCTTCTATTATGATTGGTATTATCACCTATATTTCAGTATTAGAAAGAACGAAGGAAATAGGAATTTTAAGAGCAATAGGGGCTTCTAAAAGAGATATTTCAAGAGTGTTTAATGCTGAAACCTTTATTATTGGATTAATTGCAGGACTTATGGGAGTAGGAATTACGATGCTTATGACTATTCCAATTAACTCCATTATTTTAGCTGCAACAGAAGTGTCTATTCATACAACTTTGAAAGCAACACATATGGTAGGGCTAGTATTAATTAGTTTAATATTAACGATAATAGCAGGTCTAATTCCTGCCAAAGTAGCTAGTAAGAAGGATCCAGTGGAGGCTTTGAGGGCAGAATAAGAATTATCATGAATTTGCAAATTAACATAAAGTGTTGTTTATGAACTGGCAACTGACGAAAAGGTTATCATCGGAAAGGCTCCAAATAGTGGTCAAATTCTTTTTTGGGAAGCGACAGAGATGCTACCAGAAATTAGAATTGTTTCTAAGAATTTTGAAGGAACAGTTTGGCACTTTCTCACCAATGCTTCAATAGGAGATATTGCATTTGATGTTACTGAAGATGTGAAGGAGCCAGAAGATATCATCTTTGTTAAGATGGAGGGAGCTGCATAAAGGGACATTTAAATTTAAAAGGCGTGTGGCAAGATTAGTTCTTATCTCGCCACACGCCTTTTATTATTGCAATATTTAGCGAGAGTGGTCTAACTTTTCAAAAGCTAAACCAATACAAAAACTAATCACAAAAAGAACAACAGACCAAATACCTTGAATGGTAAATTCTATGCCTGGATAGAGTACAAAAATAGAGCCTAACACAAACCCGATAATCGCATAAAAAGTTTGAGAGTAATACCTGTCTAATAGGAATTGAATGATTTTCAAAAATAAAATACTTCCTAGTAAAACTCCGATTCCCATGGGAAATAAGATAGCAAGGTTAGCAGTAGCAACTGCATTTAAGTAGTGTGAATATACTCCTAAACACATTAAAATAACAGTACTACTTACACCAGGAACAACAATACCAATAGACATTGCAAACCCAGCTAATACAAAATAGAAAAAGGAGATGCTATTGCTATCCACTTGAATAAGAGATGGTAGTATAGTTTCTAATTGGATAGATAAAAGCCCAATACCAAAAGCAGCAAGTAAGAAAATACTATAATGAAGTCGAAAACCTTTCTTTTGATTAGCTTGTTTAAAAAGAATAGGGAGAGAGCCACAAATTAATCCGATAAAACAAAAACTAGTTGGCATAGGGAAACTTGCAAAAAGAAAATTTAAAATTTTGCCTACTAGAAATACACCAGTTACTCCTCCTAAAGCAATAGGGAGAAGAAACATAAAGTTTTTCTTAAAATCTTGGAATAAATTTAGTACACTATTTACTAATTTTTCATAAATGCCAAAAATAACACAAAAAACACCACTACTAATGCCGTGGAAGAATAGCGCCACTGCCAATTAATATACCTTTACAATAATCTAATAAAAACTTCATAGAAAACCACCTTTTATGTTTTATAAAAGGTATGCAAAAAAAATTAAAAAAATTCAAAAAAGTTCTTGACAAAATAATAGATAACATTTATAATAATACTTGTTCAAACGAAATGCAGGTGTAGTTCAATGGTAGAATTCCAGCCTTCCAAGCTGGCTATGCGGGTTCGATTCCCGCTACCTGCTCCAAAAGAAGTAGTTTTTTAACTACTTCTTTCTTTTGGTAAATTTTTGCGTCATTCTGCAAAACACTGATATAACTAGTTTATAGAGATTTTTCCTTCGGGCGTATTTTTATAAATTTTTGTACCTTTTAGTATCATTTGGCACAAAAGTGGCACAGTAAATTTTTTTGTGCCATTTCTGTGCCAAAATATCTTGAAGTGAAGTGCACCCCAAAAGTTAGACAAAATATCTAACATTTGGAGGTGTATTTTTAATGAGTAAATATTCAAATGAATTTAAGTTAAAAGTAGTGAAGTATTGCCTTGATGAACATCATAGTACCAGAGATGCAGCTAAACGATTTTCAATACCAGCTCATTCTATGATTATCAATTGGATAAGAAAATATGAAGAACATGGTGTTGAAGGATTAGTAAAACAATTTAAATCCTCATATAGAGGAAGGACCTCAAGCACTTTATGAAGAGCGAAGAGGACTAAGAAAAAATATGAGTTCTAAACCAAGAAGGAAGAAATTATCAAAAGAAGTAGAAGGAGATTTGATTACAGAAAATCAAAGATTAAAAATGGAGAATGAGTACTTAAAAAATTAAATGCCTTAGTTCAGGAAAGAATAAAGCGAGAAAATAAGAGAAAGAAATAGTTTATGAAATATTAGCAGAAGGACATGTAAGTCACTTGTATTCAGAAAGGTTGAGTAGTAGACCACTAGACTAGAAAACAATAAATTTTCCCGAAAAAAATTGACACTATGGAATTCGAAAAAATAGTAGACAAATTAGAAAAGGTATGATATTATAATTAACGAATAGAATATCAATAGGTTGGTGTTAAGTAAGCCGTGCGAGGCTATAGCAAGCTACAGATAACTTATGCAATTGAGCGAAGTGAAATTGTAATCCTTATAGATGCCGATGTGGCGGAACTTGTTGTGGCTGTTCGAAGCAAAGCGAGTTACAGCCTCAGTATGTGTAGCTAAGATAATAATTAATATAGTAAAATATGCCGATGTGGCGGAACTGGCAGACGCACTGGATTCAAAATCCAGCGGGAAACCATGTGGGTTCGAGTCCCACCATCGGTACCAAGGGCAGTTTATAGCGACTGCCTTTTTCTTTTATCAATTGCAATTTTATGTAAATTGTGTTAAAATAGACTTATATCATTTTGTTGGAGGTATCACTATGGCAGACATTGTTTACTTTATGCTAGGAGACAAGGGACGGTATATCAACAGAGGCTGGAAAGCAAAGATAACGATAGGGGATAAGATTTTTCAGGAAGGGTACTATATCGGTGAAGCAGTGGAAAAGGAAAGATGCTGGATTTTTCATGGCACGCCATATATTCCCGCTGTCACCGACCTTCCTTCCTATGTAGACTTTGACCCTAATCTGTATCGCTATGAAATCAAACAAGACAGTATCCGCTATTTCCTTGTAAAGCATAAGAAAAGTGGTGCACATTTTGTTATTTGCTGTTATTTGCTTTCAAGGCGTTTTCCGAGACATACAGGACGGTATTTTGCTGATTTGCTCTCATTTATTGATGGTAAATGGAGGATAAGGCAATGGCCCTTTGAAGCGGACTGTCGGTATGCAGATGACAAAATAAGAGAATACTGGCGGAAGTACAACAACTACTACGAGGAGGACTTTGAAATAATCCGCGAACTCAAAGGTTCGTGAATACCTCTAGGGTGTCTGAGCATTGCTCAGGTACCCTATTTTAAACCGAAAAAATTACCAAAAAATGAAATTGACAAAAAACGACAGAAATATTACAATAATACTAGGTGAGAAAAAATGAGAAAGCAAACGAAAGAAAAGAGAAAAAATAAAGCAACCATATTAGCTATTTTTGGTATGATAATGTTTATCATGTTAATTCCTAAAGTGAATTATGCAATGGACTTAAAAACAGAGCAAAACAAAGAATTAGATAAACAGTTAGAAGAAGAATTAGAAACGGAACTGAATTCTCAAATAGATATAGAACCAAAAGAGTTAAATATCAAAAAAATCATTGCAAATAATAGTCAAAGTATTAAAAAAGAAGAAATTATTACGAAAGAAAAGGATTTAGAATATACCACAAAATACATAGAAAATCCAGAACTTCCAAAAGGAATGATGCAAGTCATGCAAGAAGGAATTGATGGAAAACAAGAAATATATACCAAAAAGATTTATGAAGGTGAGAAACTAATTTCAAAAGAAGAAATTGGAAGCAAAGTAACGAAATCTTCAGTGAATAAAATGGTGGCAATCGGAACAGCACCATATGCTAGTAATTATAATGTAAAAGTAGGAGATAACATTTATGTTACCTCTAGTTTGCTTGCTGTTAGAATTGAAGCAAATGACAAAGCAAGCAAATTAATTTCATTAAATAGAGACACACAAGTAAAATTGTTACAAAAGCAAGAGGAGTGGTATCAAGTACAATACCAAAGCTATATTGGTTGGGCAAAAGCGGAATGCTTTACTTACTTAGAACCAAATAGTAACAAAGAAGAAACAAGTGGGACAAGCCAATATACAAAACAACAATTATTAAATAGATTAAACTTCAATATGTCACTAAATAAGCCAAGTGGTTTATCTTTAGAACAGTTTAAAAAGATATTTAACAATGAACCGAAAGATACAAAAGGTATTTTTAAAAACAATGCACAATATTTTTACTATGCAGAAAAACAATATAATGTAAATGGAGTATTCTTAGCAGCAGTAGCAATTCATGAAAGTGGATGGGGTGGCTCGAGTATAGCCAATAACAAAAATAACTTATTTGGTTATGGAGCTTATGATAGAAATCCATATGAAAGTAGTTACCAATTTAATGATTATTCGGAAGGAATTGACTTAGTAGCTAGAGTGTTTGCAAAATATTATTTAAACCCAGCAGGAACTAAAATTTATGATGGAAATAAAGCAGCAGGTACCTATTATAATGGTCCGACCTTATCAGGAGTTAATGTTAGATATGCTAGTGACAAGAACTGGGCAAATGGAGTTTACACATGGATGAAATATTTATATAAAAAATTGTAGTTTTCTTCTTGCTATTTTGAACAGTTTATTGTATGATATATGCTAGTAGAAAAATAGGAATATTATGGAACAAAATAAGGAAGGGGCAATTGATTTATGAAAAAGGTAATTGCAGTCATATTTATTATCTTAGCAGTTTTCGGAACAGTAAGTGTTTATGCTACCAATACAAATAATAATGCATTATCAGCAGAAACAGCAACCAGTAATTTAGTAGAATTAAAAGATAAAGCATGGAAGTCTATGCAAGATTATCAAGCAGCTTATGGAAATGACACTTATGGAATGGTAGCGTATTTTTTAAATATCGTAAGAATATATAGTATTCCTTTCGGATTTGTAGGAATCGTAATGGCAGCTATTTATCGTTATGTCATTGGTATAAGAAAATTAGATGTTCAAGATAAAGGTTTTGGAACACTTGTTGCTATTATAACAGTAATGGTGATTTGCCAAGTATTGCCATTGATTTTTGCAATCGTTGTTAGAGGTTGGAGGGGTTAAAACGAATGAAAGTATTATTTGCAGTCAATAATGAAAACATTTCTGAGTCAATCATCAAGAGATATCAACAAGATTATAAAGAAATTATCTCAGCTAAAAATGTCTATTATTTTAATGCAATTGTGAAAGAGTTACAAAGGGATAAAACTTATGACAGAATCGTCATAAGTGAAGATTTAGAGCCATTTTCAAATAATAATTATGATGCTATTGATAAGTTCATTTTTGAAAAAATGGACAATATTAGTGATGAAGCAACAAATCAGTCAGGAAATGATATTCCAATTATTTTAATTTGTGCTGATAGAAGAGAAAAATCAGAGCCATTACTTGTAAAACTATTCGGTATTGGTGTATATAATGCACTTCTTGGAAAAGATAGAAGCATTACAACTGTATGTGAATTATTAAATAGACCTCGTGGAAAGAAAGAAGCAAAGTCATATTATCGTATTGATGCAGAAGATGTAGATTACAAAGTAGAAAATGAAGGAGATGTTAGTGAATCTGAAATTCAAAATATCTTAAATCATTACAAAAAGTTAGGGAAAAATGAGGAAAAATATGTTGAAAGTTTTGAACATATTGCTAGTCAATATACAGATGCACAATTAAGATTAATTGCAAAGTTTTTACCATTAGGTGTAAAAGCTGTATTAGAAGCAAATAGTCCAAGATATCAAGAGGCAGTTTCTTTCGGAGCAGGAACAGCATCTAAAAGTTCAGCTAAAGAGTCTAGCCAAAGAAATATGCCTAAAAATAGCAAATCTGATAAAAAAGCAAAAAATACGCCAGCTAAGAAAGACGAACCAAAATTAGAATTTATAGAGAAGAATTTAAACCAAAATAGAATTACAGAACCAGTAGTTATTCCATCAACTGTAAATTCATCTAAAGTAAGAAAAATGGAAGAACCTATGATACCAATGCCAGAAGAACCACAAGGTATTGAAGATATTTTAGGGGATATTAAAGCACCAACAGCCACACCACAACCAGTAGAAGCACCTATTATAGCAGGATTTGATGACGATCCAGCACCAGTAATGCCACAAGGTGAAATAGAAGAACCACAAGAAGTACTAACTGCCCAACCAAAGAAGAGAGGCAGACCTAAAAAGGGACAAGAAGCTCCTGCACCAGTAGTAGAAGAACCTAAAAAGAGAAGAGGCAGACCTAAAAAATCAGAAGTAGAAGAGAAAACAGCTAGCATAGCAAATGAGAATGCAGTGCCAGAAGCACCTGTTAATTTGTTTGAATTAGGTGATGATAACATAGAAAGTGCACCTCAAAGTAATACAAGTGGTGCATATTCAGATATGATTTTACCAGGACTAGATGATGAAAATATGTATATGGTACAAGAAAGTGTAAATGCACAAACAGAGCCAGTACCAGCACAAACAAGTAACGAACCAATTGATACGACATTAGATATGCAACAAGCAGTACAACAAAATACAATACAACAACCAACACAACCTTTACAAGAAACATTTAGCCAAGAAAATATCATGGGACAAACAGAGCCAAGTCCTATTCAAAATTTTGGCACAGCTACAACACAAGCAGTACAAAACACAGGAAAATATAATTTAAGTAATAGTGATTTAAGTGGCTTGTTAACTAGAGATAAAAAAGTAGTTGCATTTGTAGGAACTTCTAAAAATGGAACTTCATTCTTAGTTAATAATTTAGCAGAGATGTTATCTAAAAAAGGTATAAAAACAGCACTTTTAGATTTAACACAAAATAAAAATGCTTATTATATTTATACAGAAAATGAAGAGAATCTAAGACAAATTGCTTATAACACTATGGCAAACCTAAGAAGGGGCGACCCAAGAGGAATTGAAGTAAACAAGAATTTAACAGTATATACTACTCTTCCAGGTGAAAATGAAGATATTAATGATTATGCTAATATTCTTGAAACTTTGATTAAAAACAATTCCTTAGTATTACTAGACTGTGATTTTGAGACTAATTATGGATATTTTAAAGAAGCACAAGAAATTTACTTGGTACAAAGCTTAGATGTATTAACAATACAACCACTTACAGCATTTTTAAGAGATTTAAAAGCAAAAAATGTATTGAATCCAGAAAAAATTAGAGTGGCGCTTAATAAAATAGTAAAAGTAAGAAGTATTACAGATAAAATTATTATTGGTGGAATGGCTTACTATAATGACCCAGCAATGTCTTTTATGACAGAGTTATTCAATAAAGATGTTGTACCATATTGTACAATTCCATTTGAAGAACAAGCATATTCAAGGTATTTAGAAGGGCTTATTAATTGTAAAATTAGCTTAAGTGGATATTCTAAAAACTTTATGCAAGCATTTGAAAAATTAGCTAACATGGTGTATCCTTTAATTGGAAATGGAAAACCTTCTAATTATGGAGGATATAACAATTATACCAATAACCAAGCAAGCAATTTTTCTAATGGTATGAATGACACTTTAAATAGAATGAAAAATTATTAATTATATAGAAAGTAAAAGAGGTGATTTTTTGATACTCACGGTTATCCTATTATTAGTACTAATTATCGGACTATTGATGGTATATAATATGTCCATACATAAGAAAATACAAAATTTTAATAATTTAAATCAAAAGATAACCAGTCTAAATGTATTACAGGACTTTATGAATACGGTTAGTGAAGTTACCTCTGTAGATGAGAAATTTCAGAAAATTAATGATATTTTGATTGAAAGATATGAAATAAAATATTCGACTATTGTTATCTATAATGGAACAGAATATGTGGTAAAAGCATCTAATGTGGATCAAAAGCATTGGGATACCTTATGCAATCTACACAATGAGGAGATTTTTCAAGAAAGTATTCAGACAGCAACTCCAAAATATGTAACAATCGAAAGAGAAGGGGAAAGATTACCATATCAAAAAATGGAATTTGGTAGAGCAAAATCTGCCATGTTCTATCCTCTATATATTGAAAATGTTTATATTGGCTACTGGATTATTGAAGGTAGTAGACCACATGAATTTGATAATATTGATACTACGCTATTAGAAGTAGTAAAAAATAATATTGTTTCTGTTTTAAAAACAGTAGAAAATCAACAAGTAATAGAAAATATTGTTAGAGATGATTTGTATAGTAGTTTGAAATCTGCTGAATACTTATATGGAGAAGGCAAAAAGGTGATTAATCAATATACTACTTCAACAGTATGTTTATTTAGAATAGTAAACTTAGAAGAAATTAATCAAAAGTATAGTAGAGAAGCAGGAAATCATATTGTTACAGAAGTAAGCTATGTAGCAAAACAAAATTTAGCAACGGAATATATTTTTGTAAGATATATGGGACCTAAATTTGCAATTGTATTTTCTGGAATTGATATGAATGCAGTAGCAGACTTTATGAAGGATTTGAAACAAAAATTAGAAGGCATCCAAGTAAAAATGGTAGGGAAGACAGTATTAACATCTCAAATGCTAGAAGAAAATGAAATAAGTAGCGAGCAAATAACCAAGGTACAACCAAAAGTTAATATAGTGCTATCAACTTATTACAAAGGAACAGCGCTAGAAGGCTTAACAAAGAAAATGGAAGAATATTTAGATAATGCTCCAAAAAGTGAAAATACCATAAATTATTTGTAGGAGGTAAGACTATGATATCTGATGAAACTGTTAGCTTTAAAGTAGAAAAAGACAAAAATATCAAAGCAAGAGAAATTTTGAAAGAAGTTTACAAAGCTTTAGAAGAAAAAGGATATAATCCAATTAATCAAATTGTTGGATATATTTTATCAGGGGATCCAACTTATATTACTAGTCATAATGATGCTAGAAATATGATTAGACAAGTAGAGAGAGATGAACTATTAGAAAAAATGGTAAAAAATTATATTGGATTAGATGACTAAGAATTGGATGTAAAGATGAGAAAATTAGGAATTGATTATGGAGATAGTCGAGTAGGAATAGCAATAACTGATGAATTAGGAATTACAGCGCAAGGCTTAGAAACCATTCATCATAAAGGAAATGATAAAATTGTATTAAAAAGATTGGTAGAACTATTAGAACAATATACTGTTGATACTTTTGTAGTAGGAATGCCAATTAATATGAATGGAACAAAAACAGAAAGAGTAGAAGTGACAAATAATTTTATTCATAAATTAAAATGTAGATTTTCTAAAATTCAAATAGAAACAATTGACGAAAGGCTTACTACTGTAGCTGCTCATAAAACAATGAATTATTTGAATATTAATAAAAATAAGAAAAAAGAAATTGTAGACACGATATCTGCAGTATATATTTTAGAAACGTATATGGGAAAGCAGAATAACAAATAATTTCTTAGAATATAGAAAAACAAAAATAAATAAGAGAAAAAACGATAGTATAGTTTTAGAAAAAATTGAAATAATAATATTGTTATTACTATTGTAGAGATACAATAAAGATATATTAAAATAAAAAACGAGAGGAGAACATAAAAAATGAGTGAAGATGTAAACAACACACCAGAAAATCAAGGAGAGGAATTAGATAATGTATTAGTTCTTAATGATGAGAACGGAAATGAAGTTGAGTTTGAATTTTTAGATTTAATTGAATATGAAGGAGAAGAATATGTTGTACTTCTACCAGTAGAAGAGGAAGAAACAGAAGAACCAGGAGAAGTAGTTATTCTTAAATTAGAAGACACAGAATCAGAAGAAGAAGAATCTTACGTTAGTGTTGAAGATGAAGAAGTGCTTAATAAAGTATTTGAAATATTCAAAGAAAAATTTGAAGATGAATTTAATTTTGTTGACTAATAAGGAGGGAAACAAATGAAAAATTTATCAAGTTGGCTAATTGCCATGTTTGCTTTTATGTTTTGGGCCTTTAGAGTTATGACAACAGTTATGTATTCTTTAGGTTCGGAATTTGCAGCAGTACCAATGGATATGACTATGGAAATAGTGCTATTATTTGTTACATTTATATGTATTTGTTTTATTGCAAAAAGGAACTTGGTATCAGCGTGCATTTATTTAGTAGCACATGGCTTGTATTATGGATATTATTTATATCAAAATATTATGAGCATTATAGATGGCAGTGGAACAATGAACAGTTATTTATCTCTTTTAATAGCTGTTGTTGGGGTTATCATACCACTTGCAGCATTCTTTGATGTATTATTAGATAAAAATAGGAAAGCACATCCTGTTGATAAGCAAACAGATTGGTTTTATAAGAATAAAGATTTTGATAGAGAAGTAGATGAAAGAGCAGACAGAAATCAATATAGAACAATGTAAAATAAAATTAAACATATTTTACATAATCTGTTGACTGAGGAAATTTTTTGTGCTAAAATAATAATTGTTATGTTTATACAAAAGCGATGTTAACAAATTCTAAAAAGCGTAGCTTTAAGAATTTGTAACAATCGCAATAACTATCTTCTATCTCAATTATGCAAATTGTTAAAACAATTTGTATAATTGACTAGAATATAGAGAAATACCAAAAAAAAGGGAGAGATTTAATTTATGAAAATCAAAAAAACCGTAACAGTTATTTTACTAATGATGATGATGCTATTACAATTTAGTTTTGTAAGTGCAAATACGACACGTACTATGGATGTTACATTAAAATCAGCAAATGAAGCTGTAGATTTAAGTCAATTAACACCGGGAGCAACTTTTGAATTAGTAGTGCATATGGATAATTTCCAAAATATTGAAAAAGGAATACGCTATATGCAAGCACAATTAGAATATGACAAAACTATTTTAGAATATGCAGGAATTATAGCACAAAATGGATGGGAATTAAAAGACAATTCTTTCAATGAAGCAAATGGTAAATTTATTGTAGATAGTAATTCACCAGTTACAACAGCAGGAGATGCTTTCAAAATGGCTTTTAGAGTAAAAGCAAGTGTAGAAGAAGAGGTATCAACTACAATTAAATTAAAAGGAATTGAAGCTAGTGGTGGTGATGGACTTATTTTATCAAATGATGCAACTGTAGCTATTAATGTAGAAATTCCAGAAGAACCAGATTTGCCAGAATCAATTACTTCTACAAAATATGAAATTGCAAATGGAATGATTGCCAAAATAATTCCAGGAACAACTGTAAAAGATTTTATGAAAAATGTAACTACAGAAAATGTAGACAATGATGCTATTATATTTATAGACCAAGCAGGAAACACTTTAAATGAAAATGATGTTATTGCAACTGGTATGACAATAAAAGTAGGAAAGACTTTAGAATTTACTGCATCTGTACTTGGAGATGTTGATGGTGATGGACAAATCACAGTAAATGATTTAGCCAAAGTAAAATTACACTATATTGCAGATACTTCATTAACAGGTGTTTACTTAAAAGCAGCTGATGTTGATGGACAAATGGAAGATAATCAACCAGTTGGTGTAAATGATATGGCAAGAATTAAATTAGTATTAATTAATTTATTTGAAATAAAATAAGAAATGTAGTACAATAAGATAAAAAGTTAAAAGGAGAAGTACAATGAAAAAAGTATTAAGTTTAGTATTATTATTTTTAATGATGATGAGTATTATGGGAACTGTAAATGCAGCATTTACTTGTAAAGTTAGTATGCAAATGGAGAAAACAGAATTCAAGAAGGGTGACGAATTTACAGTAGATATTAATATTTCCGATATTCAATCTGAAAGAGGAGTTATTTCTTTAGGGGCTACTTTAGAATATGATAAAGATAGCTTGACATTAGTAAAAATGGAAGGACAAAACGGTTGGGAAAGTCCATCAGTAGGTTCTTCATATAATGAAGCTAATGGGAAAATTGCTATTACTAGAAATGGACTTGGAAATAATAATGAAACTATATTTAAAATTACTTTTAAAGTAAAAGAAGGGGCTAAGAAAAATATTCTTATAACATTAAGAAATATTACACTAGCAGATGGAACTTCTCCATTAAGTGTAGAAAAAGTATATAAAAATATTACAATACAAGAGGGAACAGATAATCCAGTTCCAAATCCAACACCAGATGATGAAGGAAATACCTTACCAGTTATTCCTAATACAAATAATACAGTAACTAATGATATTGCTCCAGATAAAAAATTACCACAAACAGGAGTAAGTAATATCATTTTAGTAGTTGGAATTGTAGCAACATTAACTGTTGCAGTAGTATGTTTTGTGAAAATGCGTGATTTAAATAGAAAATAAAGATAGAGAAAAATGGATAGTTAGGGAAGCTATCCATTTTTTGTGTTTGAAATTTTATAGATAATATTTCTAAGAAATGATAAAATTTTATGGAAAATGTTTACATAAAATAGAAAAAGTGGTATAATAGTATTATATAGGTGAAAAAATAAAAAAGGAAAAGAAAGGGATTATTTATGTTAAGAAAAAATGTAGAAAACGAAAAAAGTCCAATCAAGTTTTTGGCAAAAACATTGATATGCTTCTTCGTATTTTTTATGTTATTTTTCATAATTCAAGGAAATGGAACTTTAGCAACTACAGCTAAAATTACTGAAGATCCAAATAAAGGAGAATATTTACGTTTATCAGACGAACTATCAGAAGATAGTATCCCATATCGTAAGGAATCTCATGCAGGATGGGGAACTATTAAAGTAAATCAAGATCTTAATGGAAATAAGCTAGCAATAAAAATTGAGAATGCATTTTATCAATTTGATTATGGTATTTTAGCACATGCATCATCAGAAGTATATTATGATGTTAGTGAATATAGCGAAAAATATCCATATTTAACATTATATGTAGGTATGAACCAAACTTCAAGTTCAGGTAATGGTGTTAAAGTATATATTTATACATCTGATAAAGATCAATTTTATCCAAGTGGTGCACAAAACTGGACACTAAAAAACACCGAAACAGCAGATAGGGTAGTTATGCCAGGACAAAATGCAGTATTTGAAAAAATAGACATTAGAGGAGCAAAATATATAAGACTTCAAGCATATGATAATGGAAGTAATGGAAATGATCATATTGCATATGTAGAGCCAATGCTTATTACAGAGAACTATAAAGAGGATGCAGGTAGTGATATTAACATTAAAACAGTAGAAGAATATGATGAAATATTAAAAAGCAAAGAATTAGCTGAGATTACCTCAGGAGAATATGAATTAACATTATTACAAAGAGAATTAGTAAATAAAGTAGGAGAATATGCTTTAAAAAGATATTTGAAAGAAAGTGATGATAATCAAGAAACACTTTCATGGTTAATGAATGATGTAGATACATTACGTCTTTATATATCAGGTGGAGAACCAAATGGAGCAAGTTATTTTAATTCCTTAACACAACTTACTAGACTATTGAAAGCATATAAAAGTGACTTTGATGATAAAACTTCAATATCAGATGCAGGTATCAAACTTTTAGAGAAAAAAGGTTTAAATTGGGATACAACTAAAGGAAGTTTATATAAAAGAATGGCAATAACACTTTCATTAACACACTCTGCAAGAGTAAACTTGTGGATGCAAGCTTCAGAACACAATTTATCAGATGCAGTAGATCGTTATAAAATTTATAAAGATTTATATAATAATGGACAATTCAAAGCTACTGATGCAGTAAATATAACACCATGGTTTGAAACTTTTAGTATTGAAGAAATGAGATGGGTTTTAGGTACAAGTATTGATGATGAAGAAATTGTATGGTTAAATGAATATACTCAATCAAAAATAGATAAAAATCCAGGAAGTGCATGGGGATTATTAACTCCACACTCTTATATGGCTTATGTATGGCCTAACTATTCAAATCCAGTTTATTATGATGAGGCTAACAAAGATTACTTTAACGAGTTATTTGCAGTAGAAAAGAAGAATGCAGATGGAACAGTTACAAAAAAGGGTTTATTTGATTATATACCTTATAGAAATGGTACACCATATACTTACAAATTATGGATGAACTTTAGAAATAAATTTGGTACTGGTGCAGTTTGTGGTGGTATATCAAAATCAGGACATTGTATCCGTGGGGTGCATGCAATACCATCAGCAGTTATTGGTCAACCAGGGCACGCAGCAATTCTTTACTATACCCAAAATACAGAAGGAAAAGGATATTGGGGAATTGATAATGATGTATCTGGATGGAACTACTCAGAGAAAGGTGAAAGAATGCCTTTAGGATGGGGAAATGATAGAACTTATGTAAGGGGTTACAATGTGCCATATGTTATATTAGCCCAAGAAGCGTTAAATGATTATGAAAATCTTGAAAAAGCAGAAAAACTTGTAAAATTAGCAGATGTTTATAAAAATGACAAAGCAAAACAAGAACAAATTTACAGAGAAGCAATTAAAGCTCAATCTATTAACTTAGATGCATGGGCAGGACTTGCTAAATTATATGTAAACGATGAAACTAAAACAGAAGAAGATTATTACAACTTAGAAAAGGAAATGATGGAAGCTTTAAAATATTTCCCATTCCCAATGTATAATTTATCAAACTATATTAAAACAAAAATAACAAGTGTTGAATATTCTTTCAAATTTACAGTATTACAAGCAAAAATATTAAATGAAGCAAAAGATTATAAAGGTTCAGCAGTATTACAACCAAATTTAACAAGAGGATTTGCAGCACATTTATTAGGTCAAATAGATACTAGTTTAGCAAATTTCTCATTTGATGGAGAAGATGCAGGAAAAATTGTATTATCAAGTCGTTTTGATGGAAATGGTGTTCGTTGGGACTACAGCTTAGATGGGAAAAAGACTTGGAATGAAGTTGCTTTTGATGCACAAGAAGAACACAAGTTGCAATTAACAACAAAAGAGTTAAATGATATTACAGCTGAAAATGATATTTATGTTCATATTGTTGGTGCAAATTATAGTGAGGAAAATTTATACAAAATTGATATTTTTGAATCAGCAGGGTTACCAAGTACTTTATATGCAAATGATTTAGAAAATAAATTAATTGCATCAGTACCTAGTATGCAATGGAAATATAGAGAGGAAGATGACTGGACTTTCTATAGAGATGAAGAACCAGATTTAACAGGCAATAAAACAGTTATTGTTAGAATGGGAAGAACGGGAACATATTTGGAAAGTAAAACAAGTACAACTTATGAATTTACGACAAACATTGAGCAAAATGCTAGAAAATATATTCCAATTGAACATTTATCTGTTCATGGTTTTTCAACAGAAGCTGCTTCACAAAGTGGAAGTGCAAGGTTTAGCATTGATGGAAACATGAACACAAGATATCACTCAGCATGGAATGGTAGCGATACACAAAGATATATTATTGTAAAAATAGATAGACCAGTTTATCTTTCAGCAGTAGAGTATGTTCCAGCAGCTGGTGGAAATGGTAAAATTGTAGATGGAACTATTTGGGGAAGTATGGATGGCGAAAACTGGGAAGTGTTAACTAGCCAAAAGAATTTAACATACAATCCTTCAAATGTTGCTACAAATGAGCAAGCTAAAGCTAATACCAAACCTTTTGAAATAGAAAGTTTAAGAAAAGTACAATATGTTAAGATTGTAGCAGATAGAACAAATGGAAATTGGTTTGCTGCTAGAATGTTTAACTTCTATGAAAGTACAGAAGTATCAGCTATGTTCTCATTTGATGGTGCTAATGCAGGAAAAATTATATTAGCAGATGAATATCAAAATGTAAATTGGCAATATTGTATTGATGGAGCTAATTGGAAAAATGGAAATGGAGCAAGTTATCAATTATCAAGAGAAGAGTTAGAACAAGTTAATGAAAATGATAATATCAAGATTCGTTTTGATGGAAATCAAGCTGTGCATACTATTAACATTCAAAAGGGAAGTGCCATAGAACAAAATGTTTATGTAAATGATTGGGAAAATAGATTAATAGGAATGACTAATATTGATAGATTAGAATGGAAATTAGCTAGTAGCAATTCTTGGACTTCTTATCAAGAACAAGAACCAGTAGTAAGAGGAGATAATACACTTCTTATTAGAACAAAAGCAACTGGTATTTATGCAGCAAGTGATGTTACAGAGTATGAATTTACAGCAGATACTGATACAGAAACAGCAAAATATATACCAATCAAACATTTATCTATTCATGGATATTCAAGCCAATCAAAAGACAGTAAAAGACCATTTTATGCACCAAATGCAATTGATGGAAATAGAAATACATTATGGCATACAGATTTTGCAGTATCTATTGCAGGACAAAGAGCTTATGTTACTATCAAATTAGATAGTCCAAAATATATTTCTGCTATGGAGTTTGTTCAAAAGAAATATAAAGTGGATGATCCATGCCTTATTCAAAATATGATTGTATCTGTAAGCAGCGATGGTGAAAATTGGACAGAAATTGGTAGAAAAGAAAATTGCGAACAAAATGAAGAGTTTAAGAGAATTGACTTTGCAGAAAGCATGGAAGCTCAATATGTCAAACTAGAAATGGAAGCTTATGAAATTTTTGCATCACTTGCAATGGTAAACCTATATGAAGATACAACTAAGGTTGAAAAGGTAAAAGGTGACATTGATGGTGATGGAAGATTAACGGTTAATGACATTGCATTATTAAAGTTGCATTTAATTGATATAGAACTTCTAGAAGGTGAGCAATTAAAAGCAGGAGATATAGATGGAGATGGAAGAATTTCTATTAATGATATGGCTCAAATGAAATTAAAATTACTTGAGTAATTAAGGTTAGTTAAATAAGGATTGCTAAGAAAAGAGCAGTCCTTATTTTGAGGCTATAGATTTTTTTTCGGTTATATGATACAATAGTAAAATAAAAGGGAGTAACTTATAAATGAATGAAAATAAAACGAATATTAACTGGTACCCAGGACATATGGCAAAAACAAAAAGACAAATTATAGAAGATTTAAAATTAATTGATATTGTAGCAGAAATTATTGACAGTCGTATTCCAATATCAAGCCAGAATCCAGATGTTAAGGAAATTATCAAAGATAAAAAAAGACTTATTATCTTAAATAAGTCAGATTTGGCTTGTGAGCAGGAAAATAGAAAATGGATAGAGTATTTTAAAAATAAGGGAATTCCTGCGGTAATAGTAGATTCTGTATCGGGAAAAGGAATTCAAGAGGTTCTTCAAAAAATAGTAGAAATTTATGATGAAGAAAAATATCAAACCAAAGGAAGAATAGGCAAATCTATTCGAGTAATGATATTAGGAATTCCAAATGTGGGCAAATCTTCTTTCATTAATCGAATTGCAAAAAGAAATACTGCACAAGTTGGAAATAAACCAGGGATAACTAGACAAAAACAATGGATAAAAGTATCAGACCAAATAGAATTATTAGATACACCAGGTGTATTATGGCCAAAGTTAGGAAATCAAGAAGTAGCTTTGAATTTGGCTTATACAGGAACTATTAAAGATGACATTTTATCTACTTTGGATATAGGATATGAATTATTAAAAGTACTACAAAGTAACTACTTATCCAATTTACAAGAGAGATATAAATTGCAAGAAAATGAAATAGAAGATATTTTGCAAAATAGAGATTTAGAAGAAAATGAAAAAATAGTAGAACTAATGAACCTAATTGGTAGGAAACGTGGAGCTGTTATTTCAGGAGGAGAAATAGATTTAGAAAGAGTTGCTAGCATAATATTAGACGATTTTAGAAGCGGAAAGTTAGGAAGAATTACACTGGAGGGTGTTGGGGAAGGGACGTATCTTTAACTGACGCTTTTAGAAGAAATAATGATATTATAAAATAATTTTTGAAAAGTGTTGGTTAAAGGTACGTCCTTAAGCTGACACCAAAGGAGAAATAAAGGTTGGAATTAATAGAAAGAAAAAGAGATATAGATGAAGTAAGACAAATGTCACCACTAACATGGGCATATGTGGGAGATAGTGTTTATGAACAATATATTCGTACACACTTAGTGAATACAACAAGATTAAAGCCACATGAATTACATATAAAAGCTATTAAATATGTAAAAGCAAAAGCTCAAGCAGACATTTTACAAAAGATAGAAGAAATACTAACAGAAGCAGAAAAAGATATTGTAAGAAGAGGAAGAAACACACAAACACATCATATTGCTAAAAATGCATCTGTTCAAGATTATATGTATTCAACTGCATTTGAAGCATTAATAGGATATTTATATTTAACGAAGCAGGATGAAAGACTAAGTGAAATATTAAATAAAATTACAAGACTAGCAAAAAAATAATTGTAAGTATTTTTCATTATGTTAAAATGTTCAAAAACGAAGGAGGAAAGAATGAGAATAGGAATTGATATAGATGATACCTTATCTGAATCATTTGAATTGGTATTTCCATTTTCACAAAAATTTGATATAGAAGAATTAGGAAATAGTGGAAAAGTACAAACTTATGGAAGAAAAGAAAACCATAACTACATAGAAGAGATGTATCCTCATTGGACAGAAGAACAAACCAATTTATTTTGGGAAAAGATATTCATGCAAACAGTAACAGAAGCAAGACCAAAGCCATATGCTCCTGAGATTATCCATAGATTAAAAGAAGAAGGAAACCAAATAGTCATTATTACTTCTAGATATGAGGTATTACCAAATGACAATACCATAGAAACAAAGTCAAAAGAGTGGCTTGCTAAAAATGATATTCCTTATGATACTTTTGTGTTAAATGCGAAGGATAAGCTAATAGTAGCACAAAATGAAAAAATAGATTTGTTTATGGATGACAGTATTCAGCATTGTAGAAATGTACAATTGGGTGGTATTAAGTCATTACTATATACTAGTATTGCGAACCAAGGAGTAGAAGTGCCAGAGTTAGAAAGAGTATATTCTTGGATACAAATTTATGAAATCTATAAACAAATGAGGGATAAAAAGTGAAAGAAGTAGAAGATAAGGTAAAACCAGTTAAAAAGGTGACCATTCAAGAAAGAAAATACAATGCACGTTTATATCCATTTTATAAAATGTGTGCATGGGACTTATTATTCTATTATGCCATTGCATTTGTATTTTTAGTACAAACCAAAGGTATGAGCCCAGCAGAGGTAATGTTTACAGTAATAGCAATTGCAATGTCAACCTGTTTTAAAGAAGTATGTGAAATCAAAGAAGAAAAAGCTCAAACTTTAAAAGGAAGGATACAAGGATATTTTCAAGATATTAAAACAGCTTTTCAATTTATTTTTCATTCTAGAAGATTACAAGCCATTATGGTATTTACCTTCTTTTTCAGTGGATTAGTTTATGCCTCTTATACACTAAGAGAAAGTTTGTTAGATGATTTACAAATACCTGCACAGTTTTTTGCGATTATTATAGCAAGTTTAACAATTTTATCAGGATTTACAACTAGTTTAGCAATTGTATTATATTGGATGAAAGACAAATTCGGACTAAAGCCAGAAGAATATAGAAAACAAGACATTCAAGATGTAGAAGAAGAAATGTGAAAAGTCTGTGAAAAAGGTTAACAAAAAACGACATACTGTGTTATAATACCGGTTATGTCGTTTTGACAGTTTTATTTAGATAGAAAATAAACACAAAAAAGGTTATTTTTATATAGAATAACAAATAGGGGAGGAAGAAATGTTTAAAGTATTAAAAAACTTAAAAGCTTCATGGATATCTGTTATTATCATTGTTCTATTTTTAGGACTTCAAGCAATGGCTGATTTGGCATTGCCTGATTATACTTCTAAAATAGTAAATATTCGGTATTCAACAAGGTGGAATTGAGAATAGTAGTCCAGAAGTAATACGTAAATCTATAATGGAAAGTCTATTGTTATTTACGGAGGATAATAAAGAAATTTTAGAAGGATATACTTTAATTTCTAAAGAAAACTTAGAGCAAAAAGAGTATAAAAAATATGTAAAAAAATATCCAAAATTAGAGACAGAAGAACTATATCTTCGTAAAAATTTGCAAGAAGAAGAAATGGATGCTTTAAGTAGCCAAATGGCAAAACCTTTGATGATTTTAAAGAACTTAGAAGAAGGCGAAATGGCAGAGGGCTTAAAGAAATCTATACTCTCTAATTTGCCAGATAATATGCAAGCACAATATCAAAATGCTAGTGTATTAGAACTACTAAAAGTGATGAAAGAATTGAATATGAGCTTAGTACCAACAGATACCTCTGTACTAAATAAAAAAGCAACTAATGAACAAGAAATTGAGCAAATTTTAGGGCAAGCTAGCGCTAGTGAAAACCCAATGGGACCAATGGTAGAACAAGCAACAAAACAAATGGAACAAATTCCAGAAAGTATTATTGAACAAGCGGCAATTCAGACAATTAAAGAAGAATACCAAGCCATTGGAATTAATACAGATAATTATCAAAATAGTTATATTGTTTGGGCAGGAATTCAAATGCTAGGAGTTGCTTTTGCAAGTATGGCAACAGGTATTACTATTATGCTATTATCTTCTAGGGTAGCAGCAAGACTAGGAAGAACTTTAAGAGATAAAATTTTCAAAAAAGTATTAGGTTTTTCTACTAGTGAATTCAAAGAGTTTTCAACAGCTTCTTTAATTACTCGTAGTACCAATGATATTCAACAAATTCAAATGTTGATTTCTATGCTATTTAGAGTAGTAGTGTATGCCCCTATTATCGGTATTGGAGGATTTTTCAAGGTTTTAGCCAACAGTGATAATTCTATGGCATGGATTATTGGTGTAGCAATTGTATCCATTCTATTGATTGTAGGTATTCTATTTGCGATTGCAATGCCGAGATTCAAGAAATTACAAGATTTGATTGATAGACTAAACTTAGTAGCACGTGAAATGCTTACAGGTATTCCAGTTATTAGAGCTTTCCATACAGAAAAAAGGGAAGAAAAACGTTTTGATGGTGCTAACCAAGATTTAACCAAAACCTATAAATTTGTTAATAATGCTATGAACTTAATGATGCCTATTTTAATGCTAATTATGAACTGTATTTCACTTCTTACCATTTGGGTAGGAGGACATAATGTAGAAGCTGGTATTATGCAGGTTGGAGATATTATGGCATTTTTACAATATACCATGCAAATTATCATGGCATTCTTAATGATTTCTATGATATCTATTATGCTACCAAGAGCAGGAGTATCTGCTAAACGTATTAATGAAGTATTAGAAAAGAAAAATAGTATTCAAGATCCAAAAGAACCAAAACATTTTGATAGTAAGAAAAAGGGATTAGTAGAATTTAAAAATGTGTCATTCCGCTATCCAGATGCAGATGAAGATTTATTAACAAATATTAATTTTACAGCAGAGCCAGGACAAACGACAGCTATTATTGGTAGTACAGGAAGCGGAAAGTCTACAATTGTAAACTTAATACCTCGTTTTTATGATGTTACCAAAGGTGAGTTGTTAATTGATGGAGTAAATGTCAAAGAAGTAACTCAAAAAGAATTAAGAGATATTATTGGATTTGTTCCACAAAAGGGAGTGTTATTCTCTGGAACGATAGAGTCTAATATTAAATATAGTGATGAAACTATGTCAGATGAAAAAATGAAACTTGCTGCTGAAATTGCACAAGCAACAGAATTTATTGAACAAAAAGAAGAAAAATATGCTTCAGAAATTGCACAAGGCGGTTCAAACGTATCAGGTGGACAAAAACAACGTTTATCTATTGCAAGAGCAGTAGCAAAAGATCCAGAAATCTTTGTGTTTGATGATAGTTTTTCAGCATTAGACTACAGAACTGATAGCAAATTAAGAGATGCACTAAAAGAAAAGACACAAAACAAAACAGTCATTATTGTAGCACAAAGAATTAATACTATTTTACAGGCAGACAAGATTATTGTATTGGATGATGGAAATATTGCAGGAATAGGAACACATCAAGAATTAATGAAAAATTATGAGGTTTATCAGCAAATTGCGTTATCACAATTATCAAAGGAGGAATTGGAATAATTAAAGTTTGAATTTTACTGATTATTACTATAATAACGTTTGTCCTTGTTGTCTAAGTCTTTACAAGACTCAGAAGGCGTTCGCTTTGCTTCTTCTTCGCTACGCTACGCATACTGACGCTGTAATCGGCAAAGCCCCAACAGCTTCAGCAACCTTACGCGGACATTCCTTCTATTATAGTAATAATCATATAAAAATAGAAAACTTGAAAGGTAGGAAATAAATGGAAGAAAATAATAAACAAGTACAAAAGCCTCCTAAAATGAGAATGGGTCATGGACCAATGGGAGGTATGGGTGCAGGAGAAAAAGCAAAAGATGTAAAAGGTACAGTTGGCAAATTAATGAGAAATTATTTAAAAGACTATAAATGGAAATTAATTGTTGTACTTATTTTTGCAATTGGAAGCACCATTTTTACAATTGTAGGTCCTAAGATTTTAGGAAATGCGACTACTGAAATTTTTAATGGAATTGTTAGTAAGATTTCAGGAGGAACAGGAATTGATTTTGGAAAAGTAGCAGGAATTTTATTAACACTATTAGGATTATACACAATTAGTGTGATATTCTCTGCTATTCAAAGTTTTACCATGACAAGTGTATCACAAAATTTAACCTATCGACTTAGAAATGATATTGCTAAGAAGATTAATAAATTGCCAATGAAATATTTTGATAAGAAAACCAATGGAGAAGTGCTATCAGTTATTACAAATGATGTGGATACATTTTCTCAAAATATGAACCAAAGCATTACACAAATTATTACAGCAGTTTGTACGATTATTGGTATTTTAATTATGATGTTATCCATTAGTTGGACAATGACACTGGTATCACTTATCATTTTACCAATTTCAGCAATTGCAGTAAGTGTTATTGTAAAGAAGTCACAAAAATACTTTAAAGCACAACAAGACTATTTAGGACATGTAAATGGTCAGGTAGAAGAAGTATATGGTGGGCATAATATTGTAAAAGTATTTAATGGGGAAGAAAAAGCTATTCACGAATTTGCGAAAATGAATGAAGAGTTATATCATTCTGGTTGGAAATCACAATTTATGTCTGGTTTAATGCACCCTATTATGAATTTTACAGGTAACGTTGGCTATGTAGGAGTTGCTATTTTAGGTGGCTATTTAGCAGTACAAGGTAGAATTACAGTTGGTAATATTCAATCTTTTATTCAATATAACAAACAGTTTACACAGCCAATCAACCAAATTGCACAAATTTCTAGTATGTTACAATCTATGGTAGCAGCTTCTGAAAGAATTTTTGAGTTTTTAGAAGAACCAGAAGAAGTGCAAGAAATAGAAGGGGCAGTGAAAACAGAAGGACTAAAGGGAAATGTTACTTTTAATCATGTACAATTTGGATATAGCGAAGATAAGATGATTATTCATGACTTTAATCAAACAATTAAAGATGGTCAAAAGGTAGCAATTGTTGGACCAACAGGTGCAGGTAAAACAACTATGGTAAAACTACTTATGAGATTTTATGATGTGAACCAAGGTGCTATTTTAGTAGATGGACATAATGTGAAAGACTTTAATCGTGGAGAACTTAGAAAGATGTTTGGTATGGTATTACAAGATACATGGCTATTTGGTGGTACGATTAAAGAAAACATTAAGTATGGAAAGCCTGATGCAACAGATGAAGAAGTGATTGAAGCAGCAAAAGCTGCACACGTTCACCATTTTATCCAAACATTACCTAAGGGATATGATATGGTGATTGATGAAGAGTCAAGTAATATTTCACAAGGACAAAAACAGCTATTAACTATTGCTAGAGTAATTTTGGCAAATCCTGAAATTTTGATATTAGATGAGGCAACTAGCTCCATTGACACAAGAACAGAACAACAAATTCAAGCTGCTATGGATAACTTAATGAAAGGAAGAACAAGCTTTATTATTGCACATAGATTATCTACTATTAAAAATGCAGATGTGATTTTAGTCATGAATGAAGGCGATATTGTGGAACAGGGAGCTCATGAAGAATTGTTAGAGAAAAATGGATTTTATGCGAATTTATATAATTCACAATTCCAAGAGGGTGGAGAGGAGGAATAGAGAAGAAAAGCCCAAAGAAGATTTAGATTTTCTTAAGGGGCTTTTTTATTCTCTTGTCTTATGATAGAATAAGTAAAATTTGAATAAGAAATATTTTTTCTAATTTGCTATACACTGTTTGGTGAATAAAGGAATAGAATTGAATAAATTGGAAAAAATTAGAATAGAGAAATAACAACAGGAGGGACTAAACAATGACAAGAACGAAATTGGCTGATAGAATACTTCCTAACTATACCAAAGGAGAAGAAATTTGCAATATGGTTACCCACATTATTGGTGGTGTAATAGGGATAGTAGCACTGGTACTTTGTATAGTAGTAGCAAGTATTCATCACAATGTATATGGAATTGTAACAGGTGCAATTTTTGGTGTGTCTATGATTGTACTTTATACGATGTCTAGTGTTTATCATGGACTAAGTCCAAAAGTAAAAGGCAAAAAAGTAATGCAAATATTAGACCATTGCACGATTTATTACTTAATAGCAGGTTCTTATGGACCTTTTGCTTTATGCACTTTGCGTGAATATGACTTAGCAACAGGTTGGACAATTTTTGGTATTATTTGGGCAATGGCGATTATAGGGACTGTTTTTACTGCTATTGACTTAAAGAAATATAAAGTGTTTTCTATGATTTGCTACTTAGTTATGGGATGGTGTATTATTGTTAAAATTAATATTCTACCAGCTTTATTAGGTATGACAGGATTTTGGCTATTACTTGCTGGAGGAATTGTGTATACCATTGGTGCTATATTGTATGGTTTAGGCAAAAAACATAGCTATATTCATTCAGTTTTTCATGTGTGTATTTGTATTGGAAGTTTGTTACATTTCCTTTGTATTGTGTTGTATGTGTTATAACAAGATTAGAAATTATAAAGCTGTAATAGTATTTGTTTTTGCAGTTTGAAAGGTACCGAGTTGATGTTCTTCTATGAATAGCTGACTGCCTCGGGCATTTGAAAACAAGAAAACAAATACTATTACAGCTTAAATACTTAAGAAAATATTAAAATTAACCCAAATAACTTTTATTATACAAACAATTAGGGTATAATGCTAACTAGAAAAGAAGTAAAGGACATACTAAAATGAGTAAAAAAACAAAAATATTTAAATTAGTTTTATTAGGCATTGTACTTACCATAGCAATAGCAGTTACAGCGTATTTAATTCCTGTGATTAAAGAATTAGGAACACCAGAAGGTCAACAAGCATTTCAAACAAAGATTAATGATTCTGGATTTTTAGGAGTGTTAATGCTATTTGGTTTGCAGTTTGCACAAATCTTTCTATTCATTATTCCAGGTGAACCAATTGAAATTTTAGCAGGTGTTTGTTATGGAAGCATATGGGGAACGGTATTTATCATGATATCAGCAGCTATTATTTCAGCTTTTATTTATCTATTAGTACACAAATTGGGAAGAAAGTTTATATATGATTTTGTATCTAAAGAGAAAATAGAGAAGATAGAGAATAATAAAGTGTTTCAAAATCCAAAGACTATCCGTTTTTTGATTTTTATTCTATTCTTTATTCCAGGAACGCCAAAAGATTTGCTAACATATATTGCAGCACTATTGCCAATTAAACCAATGGAATTTATCATTATTTCAACAATAGCGAGATTTCCATCTGTGATTTCTTCTACATGGGCAGGAGCGAGTCTATTAGAAGGAAAGTGGCAGGCTAGTTTATTAATTTATGGAGTTACTTTTTTTATTGTGGCAATTGTTGTTATCATTATGAGAAAATTTGATAAAGATAAAATTACAGATGAAGCAATTAGAACAATTAAATAAGGAGAATAAGAGAAAAGGAGAAGGGGGTTGGCTTTGAAAGCTAACATCTACTAGGAAAATGGAGTATAATATAGCAATATATTTTTTGTACTTTCTCATTATTGCCATTTGTGGTTGGATGATGGAAATTACACTACAGTTAATACAAAAGCATAAGTTCGCAGATAGAGGATTTTTGATAGGACCATATTGCCCAATTTATGGATGTGGAGCCTTATTAATTACTTTTTGTTTAACAGGTTTAAAAGAACATCCAGTAGGGCTTTTTAGTACCGCAATTTTAGTATGTGGTATATTAGAATATGCTACTAGTTACATTATGGAAAAGCTATTTCATGCTAGATGGTGGGATTACAGTGAATGTAAATTTAATATTAATGGAAGAGTATGTATTGAAACCATTATTCCATTTGGAATTTTAGGAGTATTACTCATCTACATTGTAAATCCTTTTATTTTTAATAACCTAGCAAAAGTGCCAGAAAATATGTTGAATCTTATAGCAATTACAATGGCAGTATTATTTATAGCAGACTTAATAGTTTCTTTAAGAGTAGTAACTATTTTTCGCTCTACTACGAAGAAATTTGATAAAGAAAATCCACAGGACAATACAGAGGAAATTTCACAAAAGGTAAAAGAATTCTTAAAAGGAAAATCTATTTTAAATAGAAGATTAATCAATGCGTTCCCAAAGTGGACAGCCATTTTGAAAGAGCAGGGAGAGAAAATTAAGAAAAAGACAAATGAAGTAAAAGAAGAAATTAGTAGTAGAGCTTATGAAATGAAAGAAGATATTAGTGATTATGCAAATGGCGTAAAAGAAGAGATAACACAAAGAGCAGATGAAGTAAAAAGAACTGTTAAGAAAGGAATTGTTGTCACTTCTAGAAAGGTGAAAAATGGAGTTAAAAGAAGCAATAGAAAACAGAAGAAGTATTAGAAAATATCAAGCAATAGATGTACCAGATGTTTTGATAGAAGATTTAATAGAGTGTGCAAGATTAGCGCCGTCAGCTAAAAATAGACAACCATGGGAGTTTTTAATAGTAAGAGGCGAAACGAAAAATCAAATTGCAGATATTATGTTAGAAGATGAACTTGCAACAAGAGAAACGGAATTAGCAGAAAAGAAAAGTAGCGTACCAACAACTGCTAGAGTTATTAGAGAAGCTCCAGTGCTTATTTTGGTTTTTAAAGAATATGATGAAAACTGGACAACAGGTGATACACTTTCGATTGGTGGAGCAGTAGAACACATTTGCTTAAGAGCAACAGATATGGGATTAGGTTCACTTTGGATTAGAGACACAGCTTATACACAAAAAGAAATTGCAAAATTAGTAGGAGAAGAAAAAGAGTTAATTTCTGCAATTTCTATTGGATATCCAAATCAAGAACCACATCAAAGACCGAGAAAAGAATTAAATGAAATTTTGAAATGGTATAAATAAAAAAAGGACAGTTCTAATGAAAGATAGAGCTGTCTCTTTTCATATTTTAAACAGGAAGCAATTAGTTTGGCTAATCTAAGTCTTTGATTGCACTTCTAGCAAGTTCATCACAACGGTTATTATATTGATTATCACTGTGGCCTTTTACTTTATGAAAGGTCACTTTATGTGTTTGGGTTAATGAAATTAACTCCTGCCAAAGTTCTTTGTTTTTTACTTCCTCTTTGCTAGAGTTTTTCCAATTATTTTTGATCCAACTAGAAATCCAATCTTGTAAAAAAGCATTCACAACGTAAGCACTGTCACTATATAAATCTACTTCACAAGGGCGCTTCAATAATTTTAAAGCTTCTATGACAGCAGTTAATTCCATAATATTATTGGTAGTATTTTTTTTACCACCAGAAATTTTCTTTTGATTAGTGCCTGCCATTAAAATAGAACCCCATCCACCAGGACCTGGATTGCCACTACAAGCGCCATCTGTATAAATTATAACTTTATCCATAAATTTTCTCCTTTTCTAATTGTCAATTTTAATAATTTATGATATTATATCAATGAATTAAAATTTCTTCAATAAAACATACCAATTTTATGAGAAATAAAAAGGAGGAAGTGTCTTGAGTAGAGTGCTAGGCATTGTAGCTGAATACAATCCATTTCATAATGGACATCTATATCATATCAAGCAGTCAATTGAACAAACAAATGCAGACTATGTAGTTTGTGTAGTAACTGGAAACTTTGTGCAAAGAGGCAATACTTCTATTGTAGATAAATGGACAAAAACCAAAATGGCAATGGCAAATGGGGCAGATTTGGTTATAGAATTACCAACTATATATGGTACATCTAGTGCAGAGAACTTTGCAGAAGGTGCTATCAAAGTTTTAGATGCGTTGCAAGTAGTAGATAGCATTTCTTTTGGAATGGAAACAGATAACCTAGCTACTTTAAATAATATTGCAAACGTACTTTATCAAGAGCCAAAAGAATATATTACTATGTTAAACCATGAACTCAGCAAAGGTACTTCTTTCCCAAAAGCACGTGAAAGTGCAGTAATGCTATATTTAAATGATATTAAAAGATATGCTAATGTTCTAGCAGGTTCTAACAATATTTTAGGGGTTGAATACCTAAAGGCAATGAAAAAATTAAAAAGTAATTTAAAACCAGAAGGTATAAAGAGGGAAAAAGTAGTTTATCATGATGATTTTATTGTGGATGATTTTGCTAGTGCAACAGCAATTCGCAAAATGATAGTAGGCAGACAGTTTAATGATATTATGAAGGTAATGCCTCGTTCTTCTTACATTTTGTTAGCGCAAGAACTTCAAAGTGGACATTATGTACTAGATTTAAGTAAATTCCAAACTCAAATTTTATATAAATTAAGAACCATGACTGTAGAAGAGATTAGAGAAATACCAGATGTGACAGAAGGACTAGAAAATGCAATTAAGAGTGCTGCTGATTCTTGCAATAATATTATAGATTTAGTAAATATTATTAAATCAAAGCGCTACACGCAAACTAGAATACAAAGAATTTTAATTTATTGCTTACTAGGAATTAACAAAAAAATGATGGAAGCTTCTAAAAAAACAGTACCATATGTGAGAGTACTTGGATTTAATGAAAATGGTAGGAAATTAATTTCAGAAGCAACAGCTAGAAACCCAAAATTGAATGTAGTAACATCTGTAAAAAAATATATGGATGAAAGCAAAAATAAAGTACTAAAAGAAATGCTTGCGACAGATATTTATGCAACTAATATATACACACTAGGATATGAAAAAGATTCTTGGGCTAATTTAGATTATACAAATAAAGTTATCACTATGGAGGACATGAAAGGGACGGTTAAAGTATGATAATAGGGATTACAGGAAGTTCAGGAGCTGGAAAAAGTACAGTTTGTGAAATACTAGAAGATGAATATGAGATTCAAGTATTAAATGCAGACAAAATGACTAAGCAGCTATCGCAAAAAGGAAATACTTACCTAGCAGATATTGTAACATTATTTGGACAAGAGATTTTACAAGAAGATGGAGAATTAGATAGACCAAAACTTGCTAATATTATCTATAATGATGAAAGTAAAAGAAAACAATTAAATGAATGTACTTTTAAACACATTCATGTAGCTTTACAAAAAGAGATTCAAGAAATATTAAACAAAAATGCAAAAGCAGCAATTGCCATTGATGCACCATTGTTATTTGAAGCAAAGTTAGAGGATATTTGTGATTTAGTTATTGCGGTTATTGCAAAAGATAAAGAATTACAAATTGACAGAATTGTGCAAAGAGATTATATTACAAGAGAGCAAGCAGCAAAACGCTTACAGGCACAAATGCCAGATGATTTTTATACAAGTAAGAGTCAGTATACTATTGTAAATGATGGAGAATTTCATGAAATTGAACATCAAGTGAAAGAGATTTTAGAGAAGATATTATAGAAACTGTATATTACTAAGTTGGAAATAGGAGACTTAGTGAGATACAGTTTTTTGTATATGAAAATAGAATATTACAATCTCTTTACAATTATATGTCATTTGTGTAATATTGTTGAATTACACAACAAATTAACATATAATAAAATTAATCAATTAGATAAAATACTTAGGAAAAATATCCATGTAAAGGAGAGAAGAAGGCATGGAAACATTTGCAGACTATATCCTTTCCGAACAAGACTGGATAAAAAAAATGGAAATAATGTATTATTTACAAAAAAAGACAGGAATTTTCTTTGATAATTCTGTTGTTGCTAAAACTTTTCTAGCTAAAACATTCCTAGAACAAACTGATTTAGGGCTAGATGAAAACTTAGTGATAACAGCTTGCTTATTGTGCAATTGCAAAAAGATAAACAAGCCACAGGATTTGTCTAAAATTAAATCTTATGCAAAAGAAGGAGCTGAATATTTAGCAGCACTAGGTTTTTCACCACGTTTTTGTAAAATTTGTGAAGAAGTAAATAGATATAGTGGAAGTTATCCAAGAGAAAAAGAAAGTGATGTACTAGAGTTGGTAGATCAATTTGGTGGAATGCTACTTGATAGACCAGAAAGAATTGCTTTTAAAGTAGATGAGGCTTTAGTTCTTCTAGAATACAGAAACTTAAAGGATAAATACAATCGTTATTTACAAAAGTTCAAAGAGTTTGTAGCAGAGATGGAGGGGATTTTAGTATGAGTAATTTAGATGAAAGACGAAGAGATGCTAGTGTACCTAAAAGTGAAAATATGATTCAATATGCTTTTAATAAGTATAATAGTACTAGAGACCTTATGGAAAGTATTAAATCTACTCCTAGAATATATAGAGAAGTTCAGCAAGCAAGAGAAAATTATAGAGAGGCAAAAGAAGCAAGACAAAATCAAAATGAACAAACACCAGTAGTAACAGCACAAGATATTAAAGATGAGATGTATCGCTAAATGCTATAAAAAGCACATGGCGACTTACATAAATACTTTATACTAAAGAAAATAAAAGAGGAATACAAAAGAGAAAAATCAAAACACAAAAGATAAAAGATTACAAAAGAAGAAGTAAGGGAAGTAAAAAACGAAAGCATGAGAAAACAAAAGAATAAAAAGATACAAAAGAAAAGTTAAAAAGATTGGTTTTAAAAAACCAATCTTTTGTCATGTCACACTTGGGGACACATGTCGCACTGGGGACGTTAGTTTGTGCGACATTTTGAAGAAATAAATCATAAAATGTCGCACTAAGGGACACATGTCACACAAACTAACGTCCCCAGTGTGACAAAAGGAGGGAAAACAAAATGCAAGAAATGTTTGCAGATTTACATATTCACATAGGAAGAAGCGAAAAGGGAAAGCCAATTAAAATTACGGCAGCAAGAAGTTTAAATTTTGCTAATATTGCAAGAGAATGCGCAGATAGAAAAGGAATTCAAATAGCAGGAATTATTGATTGTGCATCACCTTATGTCATAGAAGACATAGAAGAATTTTTGAAAACAGGAGAAGCTTATGAAATAGCAGATGGAGGAATTATCTATAAAGATAAGGTTTGTATTATATTAGGTAGTGAAATTGAAACCGCAGAAGTAAATGAAAATGGTAAAACAGGTAGTGCTCATAATCTTTGCTATTTTCCAACTATTGCAGATATTAAAGCATTCTCAAAAGAGATGAGTAATTATATTAACAACATTACTTTAAGTTCTCAAAGGGCTCGTATTTCAGCCTATCAGCTAATAGATATTGTAGAAAAATACAATGGGATTTTAATTCCAGCTCATTGTTTTACGCCACATAAAAGTTTTTATGGAAATTGTACAAGTAGATTAGAAAGAATTTTTAAAGAAAAATTTGATAGGATTTTTGCGGTGGAACTTGGACTAAGTTCTGATACAGAATTAGCAGACCATATTTCTGAACTAGAAACAAGAACTTTTGTAACTAATTCAGATGCCCATTCTTTACCTAAAATTGCAAGAGAATACAATAAGGTATTATTAGAAGATATTTCTTTCAAAGAATTGGTGAAGGCTTTAAAAAATGAAGAAGGAAGAAAAGTAGTTGCTAATTATGGAATGGATCCAAAACTAGGAAAATATCACAGAACTTATTGTGAAACTTGTGACATGCCAATAGAAGGAGAGCCACCAATCAATATTTGCCAAAATTGTCACGAAAATAATATTACTATGGGAGTTCTTGATAGGATTATGACAATTGCAGATAAAAAAGAAAGCAAAAGTCCAGAAAATCGTCCACCTTATGTATATCAAGTACCACTTACTTTTGTACCAGGATTAGGCACAAAAACAATTCAAAAGTTATTAAATACATTTGAAACGGAAATGAATATTTTACATAAATTATCAGAAGATGATTTAGAGGCAGTAGTAGGACAAAAAGTTGCAAAAACAATTGTAGCTGCAAGAGAAGGAAAAGTACATATTTCAAGTGGCGGTGGCGGAGTTTATGGGCATATAGAAATTGGATAAAAAGGTTCTAAATCTCATTTTATGGAATAGACATTATGTATAAACTTACACGTTTGGAGGAATAAAATGAGAGCGATACACAAGAAAAATTCAAAAATAGCTAGTATTTTGTTACAACATGTGAAAGATAATTTGAAATCTTATTTATTAGTAGCAATGATACTGCTAATTGGGATTGTATTAGGTGTGCTATTTGTTAATAATTTGCAAGAGGAGCAATCACAGGAAGTACAAAATTATGTAGATGAATTTGTTACTTCCTTGCAAAATGGAACAAATATTGATACAGGAAAATTGTTGAGAAGTTCTATCAAAAACAACTTGATATTAGCTATAGTGATGTGGTTTGCAGGATCTACTGTGATAGGAATACCAATTGTATTAGGTATTGTGTGGTATCGAGGCTTTTGCTTAGGTTACACAATTTCAGCATTGATTGCTATTTTAGGAGTAGGAAAAGGTAGTCTATTTTTTGCAACAGCCATGTTAGTACAGAACCTAATCTTAATTCCTTGTATGCTAGCGTTAGCGGTTAGTGGAATTAGATTATATAAGTCTATTATAAAAGATAAAAGGAAAGAAAACATAAAGGGAAAAATTGTAAAACATACTATGTTTTCAGTTATGATGCTTATTTTTTTAATGATAGCTTCTTTTTTAGAAACTTATTTATCTTCTAACTTACTAATGTTATGTATACAATTTTTTTAAGTTTTTATGTAATTTTTTTGAAAAAACTCTTTACATTTTTGACTAAATTTGATATAACATATATGGTTTATGTAAAGTACGAAAACATTAGGAAGAAAAAAACGAATTAACAAAATCTAAAAAGCAAAGCTTTTAAGATTTTGTAACATCCGTAATAATTAAGTTCTATGTCAAGTGCGTAGATGTACTTTCCTAGAACTTAAAAAATCTTTTCTATTTTTAATGGAAAAGTAATAATAGATTAGAAAATATAAAGGGACAAGGGAGTTAAAAATGGAAAAACAAATTAAACTTTTTTTGGAGTTTCTTCAAAATGAAAAAAAATTATCAAACAATACTTTACAATCATATGAAAGAGATATTTTACAATATCAAGAATATGTAGAAAAGAATAGGATTAATTATGCAAAAGTAAAACAAGAGGATATTAAAGCATACCTAGAATATCTAGGAGATATTGGTAAGAAAACATCTACTATTTCTAGAAATCTAGCATCTATTAGATCATTTTATCAATTCTTAATTCGTATTAAAAAAGCAAAACATGATCCTACTGAAAATATACAATCGCCAAAAATTGAGAAAAGAGTTCCAAATGTATTAACATCACAAGAAGTAGAGTTGTTATTAGAGCAACCAAAAGATGTTGATTTAAAAGGAACAAGAGATAAAGCAATGTTAGAGTTTGCTTATGCAACAGGAATGAGAGTAACAGAAATTATCTCTTTAGATATTGATGATGTTAACCTTGAAGATGGTTTTGTTACTTGTAAAACTGGTTCAAAACAAAGAAATATTCCTTTAGGTTCTATGTCACTAAAAGCATTAAAAGAATATGTAGAAGAATCAAGACCAATTTTGATTAAAGATGAGAATGACAAAGCTTTATTTGTAAATATTAATGGTGGAAGATTAACAAGACAAGGTTTCTGGAAAATTATTAAATATTACAAAGAACAAGCTCATATTACAAAAGAAATTACACCACATGTATTAAGACATTCTTTTGCAACACATTTATTACAAAATGGTGCAGATTTAAAAGCAATTCAAACTATGCTTGGACATTCTGACATTTCATCAACACAAGTATATATGCAATTCCAAGACCCAGGTTTAAAGGATGTATATCAAAAAGCACATCCAAGAGCTTAAGGCAATAAATATATAAGGAAAACTAATCAAGAGAAAAACTTTTGATTAGTTTTTTGATTTTTCATTGACTTTTTTGAAATGTATTTATACAATAAGGCTAGAATGAAGAATATAGATAAAGGGGAAAGAAATGGAAATAGACCAAGCTCATGAAGTGATTAATGAAGATAGAGCAAGGAGAAAAGCAGAAAAAGAGGCTAGAGAAGTTGAGGAAGCAGCAAGAAAAGAGGCAGTAGAAAAAGAAGAAACTAGACAAAAGTTAACTTCTGAATTATCTACAAAGTTAACACAAAATCCTCAAAATACTTCTAATTTAGAAGCCACCGTATTGAAAACATATGATGAGTTTATACACACAGAAGAAACTGCAAGAGGACTTACTGAAAAATTGGGAATAGAATATACTAGAACTATAAAAAGCACAACTGCTAGGCAGTTAGTAGAGCAGATTCAAGTAAATTTACAAGAGACAACTTCTAGAGCAAGTGGAGTTACAGTTGATGAAAATACCACTTTAGAAGATGCACAAAAAACAGCAAGTGAGGTTCTTTCAAGACTAGATGGGGTAAGTTATGGATTAGAAATTGCACAAAGTTTTCCAGAACTTGTAAGTTTAAATAAGAGGCAGGTAGAAGATGAAATTAAAAAGAGCTTATATGCCAAAGTACAAGAGGTTTTAAAAGAAGCTAGAATTCAAAAGTATACTGCAGAGAAAGACGAAATTGAAGGCGAAAGCATTGGATTTTTAGGAAGGCTATTTGGTAAAGAAAAATTAAGAGAAAGAAGACTAGAAAATGTAGACTTGAAAATAGAATTAGCACAAAAGAGTACATCTCTAGAAAGGGAAACATATAGTGTTAGACAAATACTAGTAGATATGCATATATGTGCTAATACAGAATTAGGAGGAGAGTTTACTCCTGAAATGCAAGAGCTATATCAAGCTATTATGGAGACTTATGGTGCTAAAAATAAAGATATATTTTTAGAAAGAAATATTAGGCAATTAGTTAGCGAGAGACAAAGACAAGCCTCTAATCAGACAACTGCGGAGTTACCAGTTGTTCAGGGAAATAGACCAAGAATATTTGGAAAAACAAAGGCACAAACCAATATGGTAGAATTAGAAAATCAAGGCTTGAAACAAAAGCTATTAAGATTACGTACATCAAATTCTTTAAGAACAGGAAGAATACAACAATCGCAAGAAGCAGATGCTATTAGTTTGCTAGAACAAAAATTAAAAGGTATCGCAGTTAATACACAAGAAAGGGACAAAGAACTAAATTTAGATGATACCTTAGAACTATGGAAATAAACTAAAAAGGGGAGAAAGTTTTCTCTCTTTTTTATATTCTAGGAAATTACAACAAATCGCTTTAGCGATTTGTGTAATTGACGTAGAAGATAGTTATGGAAGAATTAGATTTTCTTAGCGAAGAATGAGCTTAGAAAATTTTATTCTCTCTTTTTTCTTGCAAAAACTGACAAAATAAGATAGAATTAGCATATTATGAATGGAGGAACAGACGTGACAAAAGTAGATATCAAAGATTCTTTAGAAGCAATGCAAAAAGTGGCTAAAATTAACCAAGGAAAAGAGTTAAAATATAGTATTCTAACAATGGGATGTCAATTAAATGAGAATGACTCTGAAAAATTATGTGGCATGATGGAAGAAATGAATTATATCAAAACAGAGAACTTAAAAGAAGCAGATTTAATTGTATTCAATACTTGTTGTGTACGTGAAAATGCAGAAGATAAGTTATTTGGTAAATTAGGAGAAGTAAAAAAGCAAAAAGAAGAAAAAGGAACGATTATTGCAATTGGTGGTTGTATGATGCAAGAAAAACATATTGTAGAAAAACTAAAGCAGAGTTATCCTTTTTTTGATATTGTATTTGGTCCACATACTACCAAACAATTTCCAATTGATTTATACCATATAATTTGTGATAGAAAAAGAATTGAGGATATTTTAGATATTGATGGAGAAATTATAGAGGGACTTCCTATTAAAAGAGAAGATAGCATTAAGGCATCAGTAGCAATTATGAACGGATGTAATAATTTTTGTAGTTATTGTATTGTTCCTTATGTGCGTGGTAGAGAAAGAAGTAGAGAGCCAAAAGATATTATTGAAGAAGTAAGAAGTTTAGCAAAACAAGGGTATAAAGAGATTATGCTATTAGGACAAAATGTTAATTCCTATTTAAGAGTAGAAAGGGAAAACAGAGTACCTTTTGAAGAATATGAGGGAGTAAATTCCTTTGCTACATTGCTTAGAGCAATTAATAAAATAGAGGAAATTGAAAGAATTCGCTTTATATCACCACATCCAAAGGATTTTACAGATGATGTTATAGAAGCAATTCGCGACTGTGACAAGGTATGCAAAATGGTTCATTTGCCATTGCAATCAGGAAGTACAGAGGTTCTAAAGGTAATGAATAGAAAATATACCAAAGAACAATACTTGGCATTAGTTGAAAAGATGAAAAAGCGAATACCGAATTTAACACTTTCCACTGATATTATTGTAGGATTTCCAGGGGAGACTGAGGAAGATTTTGAAGATACTTTAGATGTAGTACAAAAAGTAAATTATGAACAAGTATATATGTTTATTTATTCTAGAAGAGTAGGGACACCCGGAGATAAAATGGAAAATCAAGTTCTAGAAGAAAGAAAGCATGAACGTTTTGACAGGTTAAAAGCATTAGTAGAAAAGCAAATTGCTCTAAAGAATAAGCAATATGTGGGAACTATGCAAGATGTTTTAATAGAAGGAAAGAGCAAAACAAATGAAACTATGCTAACAGGTAGAACAGATTCTAATAAGGTAGTAGTATTAGAAGGAACAGATGAGCTGATAGGAAAAATGGTTACATTAAAGATTATTTCAGAACATATGTGGTATTTAAAAGGAGAAGTTATAGAATAGCTAGATTCAAGGAGGAAGTATGAAACAGATTAGCCAAGAAGAATTTGAACAATATGTAGAAGCCATGATTAAAGGTGATATGTCAAGAACACAAGTAGTAAAAGAATTACAAACAGAGGCAAGAACTTTAAATAATAGGATACATGAATTAATACTAACGAATCCTGAATTACATCGAAGATATGTAGAGAAACATCCATATAAGCCAAGAGATAGAAAAGATTTAGATGCTATGCAATTAGCGATAGAAATTTTGACAGAAGGTAAAACAATATTACAGATTGCAGAGGAACATCAAACAGGTACAAGGACAATCCAAAGAAGAATAAATTCTTTAAACAACTCAAAGAGTTTATTAGAAAAAAGAGTTTATGATTTGTGTAAAGAAATAGGCAAGAATAATAGTAAAAGAGACGGCAAAATACCAGAAGAACTTGCAAGAAAAATTCAACAACTATTAGATGAAATAGAAGCGGAAAAGTTAATAGGATGTAGAGGTATAGAGACAAATGTTAATGAAAAAAGAACACAGCTTCTAGAACTAGAAAGAAGATATCATGAACTTTGCTTAACTATGTCTAGAGGAGAGGCAGCTAAAGTATTAGGTTATACACAAGGTCGCATAAATAAATTATTAAATGAACTATATCGTATTGAAATAGAAAGGACAGCAAAAACACAAGGTAGAGACTTTCGTCAAGGGCTAAAAGCAGAAGTTGATGGAATAAATGGAGAAAAACAAGAAATTGAGTTAGTAGAAGGAGAAGCACAAAAAGAAGAAGAAAGGGAGTAAGAAAACATGGCAGAATACTCACCAGCAATGCAAGTATATTTAGATAACAAAGAAGAATATAAAGATTGTATTTTATTTTATCGTTTAGGCGATTTTTATGAAATGTTTTTCGATGATGCAATTACAGTATCACGAGAACTAGAATTAACCTTAACAGGAAAAGATTGTGGACAAGAAGAAAGAGCACCAATGTGTGGTGTTCCTTATCATGCAGCAGAGACATACATTGCAAAATTAATTGAAAAAGGATATAAAGTTGCTATTTGTGAGCAATTAGAAGATCCAAAAACAGCAAAAGGGATTGTAAAAAGAGGCGTTATTCGTGTTGTAACACCTGGAACTGTTATGGAATCTAATTTACTAGAGGAAAAGAAAAATAATTATATCATGTCTATTTATAAAAGTGGAGTATATTATGGGGTGGCAGTTTGTGATTTGACAACAGGGGATTTCAGAACCACGCAAATTAAAGAGCAAAATAACTTTGCCACATTGCTAGATGAAGTAGCAAGATATTCGCCTGCTGAAATTATAGTCAATGATATGATGTTTAGTTCTACAGAGGAAATAGAGAAAATCAAAGAAAGATTTTCAGTATATTTTTCAGTGCTTACTCCAGAAAAATTTGACACAGACCATGAAGTGTTTGAATTAAAATATGATGTAGTAGATGAAACAGAAAAAGAAATCAAAGAATTGAAAGACCAGTTATTATGCATAGCTGCAAGTAATGGGCTTTTTACCTATTTAAGGGATACACAAAAAAATGATTTGGAATATATCCATAAAATCACTTTATACAGTACTACCCACTATATGAACTTAGATACAAATGCAAGAAGAAATTTAGAAATTACAGAAAAGTTAAGAGACAAAAGTAAAAAGGGAACTTTATTATGGGTATTGGACAAGTCTTCTACTTCTATGGGAGGTAGATTACTTCGTAGATGGCTTAGTGATCCATTAATTGATGTAGGAAGAATTAATGAGAGATTAGAAGCGGTTAAAGAATTAAAAGAAGATATTATTTTAAGAGGTGACTTAATAGATAGCATGAAAAAGGTTTATGATATCGAAAGGTTAGCTGGTAAGATTTCCTACGGCAGTGCAACAGGTAGAGATTTAGTATCTTTAAAAAATTCAGCAAAACAATTGCCAGATGTGAAGAAAAACTTAGAAAAGGCGACATCACCTTTGTTAAAGCGACTATATGAAAACTTAGATGTATTAGAAGAGATCCATGAAATGATTGACCATTCTATTGTAGATGACCCACCAATTAGTGTAAAAGAGGGGAATTTAATTAAATTAGGTTATGATGAAGAGATTGACCATTTAAAAGAAGCAACTACCAATGGAAAAAACTGGGTATTGGAAATAGAAGCAAAAGAAAGAGAAGCAACTGGTATTAAAGGGCTAAAAATAGGGTTTAATAAAGTGTTTGGATATTTCATTGAAGTAACCAAATCAAATCTATCTATGGTACCAGAAAGATATATTAGAAAACAAACTTTGGCAAATTGCGAGAGATATATCACAGAAGAATTAAAAAAGGTAGAAAATGAAATCTTAGGTGCAGAGGAAAAGGTGATTACACTAGAATATAATGCTTTTTGCCAAATTCGTGATAAAATAGAGGCACAAATTGATAGAGTGCAAAGAACAGCAAGTACTATTGCAACATTAGACGTATTAACATCTTTTGCTACTGTAGCAGATGACATGAACTATGTTATGCCAATTGTAGATAATAGTGGAGCACTAGATATTAAAAATGGGCGTCATCCAGTAATCGAAAAGATTTTACCAACAGGAAGCTTTGTAGAAAATGATACATACTTGGATAAAGGAGATAGTAGACTAGCCATTATCACAGGACCTAATATGGCAGGTAAATCTACCTATATGAGGCAAGTAGCTCTAATTACCTTAATGGCACAATGCGGAAGTTTTGTTCCAGCATCTTATGCTAAAATTGGAGTAGTAGATAAAATCTTTACAAGAGTAGGTGCATCTGATGATTTGAGTATGGGACAAAGTACTTTTATGTTGGAAATGATGGAGGTAGCATCTATCCTAAAAGAGGCTACAGCAAATAGCTTAGTTATTTTAGATGAGATAGGAAGAGGAACATCAACTTATGATGGACTTTCTATTGCATGGGCGGTAGCTGAATACATATCTGACAAAGAAAAATGTGGAGCAAAAACACTATTTGCCACACACTATCATGAATTGATTTCATTAGAAAACAAGTTAGAGGGAGTAAAGAACTACTCTATTGCTGTAAAAGAAAAGGGAGAAGATATTATCTTTTTAAGGAAAATTATAGCAGGTGGAACAGATGAAAGTTATGGTGTGCATGTTGCTAAACTTGCAGGAGTTCCACAAGTAGTTTCAAGGCGTGCTAATGAAATACTAAAATCCCTAGAAAGAAAAAGTGTGTTAGGCGATAAAGCGCAAGAAAAAGAAAACAAAAAAGTAGCTGCAGGTCAACTAGATATGTATAATTATAAGTTAGCAGAATTAGCTCATGAATTAGATAAGGTTAATGTTAATGAATTAACACCAATTGAGGCTTTGAATATTTTAGTAAATATGAAGGAAAAAATAGGTTAGTCAATTTTATCCATGTTTTAAGAAATATTATATACTAAACATTCTATAATAAAAAGTGAAGACCGCGCAAGGCGAGCTTGCGAGCACTTGTTGTTGCTTTCTTATATTTATATTTAAAAACAGAAAGCAACAACCAGCAAGGTCAAACGTTTATTATAGAATGTTTAGTAAAATAATAGGAGGTTAAAAAATGGAGTATTTAATAGTAATAGGAATTTGTATAATATTTTTAATTATTTTGAAATTTGCATGGAACATCAAGATTAGTGACATTAAGAAGATGAAGAAGGTTGGATATGATAAGGAATTAAATGAGATAACGAATAAATTACCAGAAAACAAGGAAATATGCCAAACTATATTAAAGAAGCTAGGCAATGAAAAAGTAAAAATTAAGGAAAGCGAAGATAAAGATAATAAAACTAGTTTGTACATTGCATTAAGTGATTCTATTTTAATAGCAAACATTAATGATACTTTTACAAGGGTACAGACTATGGCTCATGAGTGCTTACATTCTATTCAAAATAGGAGAACATTGCTTTTTAACTTTATCTATTCTAACATTTACTTTATTTACTTTTTATGTATTTGTATTTTGTCGTTGCTACGATTCAATCAGCATGGAATGTTACACTTATTTATACTGACCATACTAGGAATTATCTATTACGCTATTCGTAGTTATTTAGAAATGGATGCTATGACAAGAGCAAAGCCTTTAGCAAAAGAATATATAGAAGAACAAGGAACATTAACAGAGGAAGAGAAAAATAGGGTGTTAGATAATTATGATGTGATTAATGATATTGGCATAAAAATGACAAATTATATTTTAATCATGAATTGTACAATTAAGATAATAATTTATGTAGGGATATTAACAATTTTTTAATAGGTGAAAAAGATACATTGCTTTCATTACTTGCAATGTATCTTTTTCTTTATTTCTCATAAGGTTCTATTTGATTTGTTAATCCTAATAAATAATCAACAGAAGTATGATAAAAATCAGCAAGAAGCATAATATTATCAGCATCAATCATAATTTCTCCAGTTTCATATTTAGAATAAGTTTGCTGTGTACAATGTAGAACTTTTGCAATTTCAGCTTGTGTATAGTTATGAGTTTCTCGTATTTCCTTAATTCTTAATTTCATTTTTTGCTCCTAAAATTTTATTAAAAATTCAAATTATAATATTATCTTAACAAAAATATTACAAGAAAACAATAGGATGTTATTGATAAAAGAAAAATTTCTACATATAATGACTAAAAAGATAGGGGGAAACTGATATGTTAATTGTAGATGGACATTGTGATACAGTTCAAGTAGCATTGGACAAAAATGTAGACTACTTTTATGACAAAGGTGTTAGAGTTATGTCCATTACTTGGAATGAAGACAATTTACTTGGGTGTGGTGTATTAACAAAACAAGACAATGGTTTGACGCCGCTAGGAAAAGAATATATTCAAAAATTGAATGAAAAGAAAATGATAGTAGATGTTTCTCATAGTTCAGAAAAGACCTTTTGGGATGCTATGAGGATAAATGAAGGACCAATTGTTGCTACACACTCTTGTTGTTATTCTTTATGTCAGCACCCTAGAAACCTAAAAGATGAACAAATAAAGCAAATTGCTAAAAGTGATGGCATTGTTGGAGTGTGTTATTGTACTAACTTCTTATCAAAAACAGGAAAAGCAGGCACAAAGAAAATTGCAGAACATATTGCCTACATTGCAAATTTAGTAGGAATTGACTATGTAGGGTTAGGTAGTGACTTTGATGGGCTAGATGAAGAGGAGCTACCAACTGATTTGAAAAATATAGGACAAATAGAAAATTTAATACAAGAATTAAAAAAAATAGGATTTCATGAAAATGAAATTGAAAAGGTTATGGGGAGAAATTGGATAAGAGTATTAGAAAAGTTTATATAGTATTATAAATGCAACACCTATTTATTGCTTTTTGCTATATTTTATAATATACTCTTTCTAAGAAGTAGAAGGAGGAATTGAAAAGTATGTATTGTAATAAATGTGGAAGTGAATTAGAAGAAAGCTCAAGATTTTGCAAGCATTGTGGAAATAAATTAAAAGATGATATAGTAGAGCCAGTAAAAACTTAAATGAGCCTAAAAGAAACGTGGAAAAAGAGTAATGAAAAAGTAGAAAGAGAACAGCAAGAAAAGAAACAAAAAAAGAATTTAGAAAGAATAGAAGAAATAAAACAAGAAGTACAAAGAGATTTAAAGCCAAAAGATGGGAAACATCATGTTACATTAATAAAAAGTAAATCCAAGTCTTTGTGTGACAATAATGTACATATATCAGAATTAGAATGTATGTTAGAAATAATACAAAGTCGAGGATATGAAATAGTAGACATTAAAGTAATGGGAGTACAATGGACAGGAAGTACTATAGGAGCAGAAATGATAGTGGTATACAAATAAATAGAGAGGCAGTAACTAAAAAAATTAGTTGCTGCTCTTTTAATTTGCATAAAATTCCCAAAAAACCTTTTAAAATCTCTAGTTTTATAGTATGATAGATACCAAAAGAAATAAAATAGGAGAAGTCAATGAACAAAAAATGGGAAGTTTGTCAGGAAGACGAAGATAAGGTAATAGAACTTGCAAATAAAAGTCATTTAAGTATGCTTCTTGCTAGTATATTAATCAATCGTAATATTGATACTAGCCAGAAGGTAGAAAAATTTGTTAATCCAATAAGAAATGACTTTCATGACCCTTTTCTCATGCCAGATATGGAAAAAGCGGTAGATAGAATTTTAAAAGCAATAGAGACTAACGAAAAAGTCATGATTTATGGTGACTATGACGTAGATGGTATCACTAGCATTACTGTACTAAAGAAGTTTTTACTAGATAGAGGATTAGAAGCAGGAGAATATACTCCTAATCGTTTAGAAGAAGGGTATGGCTTAAATAAAGAAGCAGTAAAGTCAATTTATGAACAAGGATATACTTTAATGATTACTGTGGACTGTGGTATTTCAGGAAATGAAGAAATAGCTTATGCAAGAGAATTAGGCATGGAAGTTATTGTCACAGATCATCATGAACAAGGAGAGGAAATTCCGAATTGTTTAGCAGTGATAGATGCCAAGAGAAAGGACAATCAGTATCCATTTAATCAACTAGCAGGGGTAGGTGTTGTTTTTAAACTCATTCAAGCAATGTCTATGAAATTAGAATTGGATGCAAAGGAATATTTGAAATATCTAGATATTGTATGTGTAGGCACCATTTCAGATATTGTGCCATTAGTAGATGAAAATAGAGTAATTGCAAAATTAGGACTAAAGTTAGTAGCTATGACAAAAAACGTAGGGTTAAGAACTTTGTTAAATTCTATTGGATATAAAAAGATAGATTCCAATACAATTTCTTTTGGAGTAGCACCACGTATTAATGCTTGTGGAAGAATGGGAGCACAAGAAGAAGCATTAAAGTTATTATTAACAGAAAGCCAAGAAGAGGCTGATGAAATTACAGAAACATTAAATCAATATAATCAAGAAAGACAAGCAACAGAAAAAGCCATTTTTGAAGAAGCAGTACAACAAATTGAACAAAGCGAAAAAGATAGTCCTTGTTTAGTTGTAGGAAATGAAAAATGGCATCATGGAGTCATTGGAATTGTATCTTCAAAAGTAACAGAACTATATTTTAAACCAAGTATTCTCATTTGTTTTGAAGAGGAAGAAGGAAAAGGCTCAGGAAGAAGTATTCCAGGATTTGACTTACATGAAGCTTTAATGAATTGCGGCACATATATTGAAAGATTTGGCGGACATAGTATGGCAATTGGAATCACTGTCAAAAAAGAAAACTTTGAAAACTTCAAAAAAGAGTTCCAAGAATATGCAAAAAGTAAGGGAATTGGTGATATTGTACCAATTATTAAAATAGATGAAGAAACAACGTTAAAAAATGTTAGTTTAGAAACTGTAAAACAACTTAGCTTGTTAGAGCCTTATGGAGAAGCAAATAAAGTACCACTATTTCTAATTAGAAATCTAAAAATTCAGTCTATTCGTACTCTATCAGAAGGAAAGCATTTAAAAGTAAGGTTAGGACAAGATAGTTATATGATAGATGCTATTGGATTCGGAATAGGAGAATGGGCAGAAAACTATTTAATAGGGGATAAAGTGGACGTTGTAGGGAGCTTAGAAGTCAATAGTTTTAATGGAAACGAACAAGTACAATTAGTAATTAAAGATATGAGGAAATCAACAAATTAGAAAGAATAAGGGATAAAAGGGGTGATAATATGTCTGATGTAAAAGATATGACAATTGAAGAGGTAATTAGCAACACCAAAAAGAATAACCGAAAATCAGATAGTAAATTAATTAGAAAAGTATATGAATATGCAAAAGCACATCATGGTGACCAGTTAAGAAAATCAGGAGAGCCATATATTATTCACCCAGTTCAAGTAGCATATATCTTATCTACTTTAGGACTAGATGATAGTACGATTTGTGCTGCGCTATTACATGACACAGTAGAAGATACAGATATTACAAAACAAGATTTAGCACAGACGTTTAGTCCAGAAATTGCAGATTTAGTAGATGGGGTAACCAAATTAAATAAATTGCAATATGCTAGTATGGAGGAACAACAAGTAGAGAATTATAGAAAAATGTTCTTAGCTATGGGAAAAGACATTCGTGTTATTTTAATCAAACTAGCAGATAGATTACACAATATGAGAACCCTAAAATATTTAAGTCGTGATAGACAAATAGCAAATGCAAATGAAACCATGTCTTTATATGCACCACTTGCTAATCGTTTAGGTATGTATTCTTTAAAATGGGAATTAGAAGATTTATCTTTTAAATATTTATATCCAGAAGATTATCGAGAACTTGTAGAAGGCATTAATCGTAAAAGAGAAGAACGTTTGAAATTTATTGATATGATTATGGACGAAATTAGACAAGCAGTAAAAAAGCAACATGTTGAAGCAGAAGTAACAGGAAGAGCGAAACATTTATACAGTATTTATCGTAAAATGAAAAGAGATAATATTACGTTAGACCAAGTATATGACTTGTTTGCTCTAAGAGTAATTGTCAATTCAGTTAAAGACTGTTATGCAGTATTAGGAGTTGTACATGAACTATATAACCCAATGCCAGGAAGATTTAAAGATTATATTTCAGTACCAAAGCCTAATATGTATCAATCTTTGCATACTACATTAATAGGTCCAAAAGGAACTCCTTTTGAAGTACAGATTCGTACCTGGGATATGCATAGAATTGCAGAATATGGTATTGCTGCTCACTGGGCATACAAAGAGGCCAGCTTCTTAGGAGGAAAAAAAGCAAATGTTAAAGTAGAAGAAGACAAGCTTTCATGGCTTCGTGAAACCTTAGAATGGCAAAAAGATATGCAAGATCCAGATGAGTTCTTAAATACCTTAAAAACAGAACTATTTGAAGATGAAGTGTATGTATTTACACCAAAAGGAAAAATTATCTCACTTCCCAAAGGAAGTACACCAATTGACTTTGCCTATAACATCCATGCAGAAATTGGACATCATATGACAGGAGCTAAAATCAATAGTAGAATCATGCCGATTATCACACCACTCAAAAATGGAGATATTGTAGAAATTATTACATCAGACCAAGCAAAAGGTCCAAGCCGTGATTGGTTAAAATTCATTAAAAGTTCAGCAGCTAAAAACAAGATTCTATATTGGTACAAGAAGAATGACAGAGAAGAAAATATTGTAAAAGGTAAAGAATTAATTGAAAAAGAAATCAAGAAAATTGGAATGACACATAGTGAACTAGCAAAATCAGACTATATACAAGCAGCACTAGATAGGTATAAATACAATTCTACAGATGATATGTATGCAAGTGTAGGATTTGGAGCAATTTCACCTGGAAAAATTATTGCTAGGATGTTAGAAGAATACAGAAAAGATCATGAAACAGAAAACCTAGAAGCAAAACTAGAAGAGTTGTCAAAAGAAAAGGTGAGAAACCATAAGCCTTCTAATAACGGTATTGTCGTAAAAGGAATTGATAACTGCTTAGTCAAACTTTCTAGATGTTGTAACCCAGTACCAGGAGATGAAATTGTAGGGTACATTACAAAAGGAAGAGGAGTATCAGTTCACCGTAAGGATTGTGTTAATGTAAAGAGTTTGGTATCAGAAGAAAATAGGATGATAGATGTTTATTGGTATCAAGCAGAAAAAGCAAAATATAATGTAGAAATTGAAATTGAAGCAAATGATAGAGGTGGATTACTAGCAGACATTATTAAGGAAATTGAAAGTACGAAAAGCAAGCTAGTAGCAGTTACATCAAAAGCAACCAAGGAAAAGATATCAATTACAGAGGTAACAGTAGAAGTAGAAAATATTGAAGACTTAAATAAGATTTTAAAACAATTACGTAAAATTGACAGTGTATATGAAGTAAAGAGGAAAAAATAATGTCGCACATGGGGACGTTAAGTCAGCTGTGTGAAGCGAAGCGAACTACAGATGATTTATGCGATGAAGCAACGCGGAACGTATTGTTAAGTGCGACATGTGTCCCAAAGTACGACAAAAAAGGAGACAAAAGAAATGATATTGAAAAGACTAAAAGTAAATAGCGGTATAGTAGAGCAAACGAATTGCTATATTGTACAAGATGAGGAAACAAAAGAAGCTATGGTAATTGATCCGGGAGGGGAACCAGAAAAGATTATAGAAATGCTAAATATTTTAGAAGCTAATTTAAAATATATTTATCTAACCCACTGTCATGGTGACCACATAGGAGCCTTAAAAGAATTAAAAGAAGCGAAAGGCGGAAAGATTTTAATTCATCGTAATGATGTAGAAGGACTATATAACAAAGATATTAGTTTGACAGAGTATGTTGGAATTCATGATATTAGGCTAGAGGCAGATTCAAGAGTAGATGATGGAGATACTATTCATATAGGAAATCTCGAATTTACAATTATTCACACACCAGGACATACAGCAGGAGGAAGTTGTTTATATAGTGAAAAAGAAAAATTGCTTTTTTCAGGAGATACCCTATTTCATGGTACCTGGGGAAGAACAGACTTGCCAACCAGTAATTTTCAAGATATAATACAATCAATTACTACTAAGTTATTGACCTTACCAAATGATACTATAGTATATCCAGGACATGGGAAATCTACTATGATAGAAGAAGAAAAGCCGATTTATTTAGAATTGCAACCAAGAGAGGAGTGAAATGTCGCATAGGGGACAGATGTCGCACTAACTAACGTCCCTAAATGCGACAAAATGAAGGAGAAAAAATTATGATAATAGAGCCACGAACGTTACCAGGATTTATGGAATTATTGCCAAATGAGCAAATTTTATTTGAGCAAATGAAACAAAAAATAGAGAAGGTGTATCAAAGATTTGGTTTTTTACCATTAGATACACCAATTCTAGAATTATCTGAAATTTTACTTGCCAAGGCAGGTGGAGAAACAGAGAAGCAAATTTATCGTTTTGAAAAAGGAGATACTGATATTTCTATGAGATTTGATTTAACAGTACCTCTTGCGAAATATGTTGCGAAAAACTATGGGAATTTAAGTTTTCCATTTAGAAGATATCAAATTGGAAAAGTATACAGAGGAGAAAAAGCACAAAAAGGAAGATTTCGTGAGTTTTATCAATGTGATATTGATATTATCGGAGATGGGGAATTAGGTATTATTAATGATGCAGAAATTCCAAGTGTTATTTACCAACTAATTAAAGAATTAGGCTTTGATGATTTTACAATTCGTATTAATAACCGCAAAATTTTAAATGGACTATTTGAAGAAATTAGTCAAAAGGACAATAGTGTTGCTATCATGAGAATTATTGATAAGATTGATAAAATTGGAAAAGAGGCAGTAAAGGAAGAACTACAAACTCTTGGAGTAGCTGAAAAATCTATTGACCAAATTATTAATTTCATTACAATTACAGGAACGAATGATGAGAAGTTACAAAGCCTAAAAGGATTAGGAATTGAAAATGAAACTTTCCAAACGGGATTAACTGAACTTACAGAAGTAGTAAAATATATTCGTGTTTTTGGAGTGCCAGATACGAACTTTAGTGTAGATTTAACAATTGCAAGGGGACTAGATTATTACACAGGAACAGTTTATGAAACTTTCTTAAATAATTATCGTGAACTTGGCAGTGTTTGCTCAGGTGGTAGATATGAAAACTTAGCAGAATACTATACAGATAAAAAATTACCAGGTGTAGGGATTTCAATAGGTTTAACAAGGTTATTCTATAAATTAAACGAATTAGAATTAATTAAAGCAGAAAAACATTCTATGGCAGATATTCTAATTGTTCCTATGACAGAGAATATGGAAAAGCCAATTGAACTTGCAAGTGAACTTAGAAAATTAGATATTAATACAGAAGTATACTTGAATGATAAAAAATTAAAGGCGAAGATGAAATATGCAGATAAGTTAAAAATTCCATATGTTCTTGTTATTGGTGATGATGAGGTTAGTTCTAACCAAGTAAAAGTAAAGAATATGGAAACAGGGGAAGAAACACAAGTTAATTTGATAGCGGAAGAAATTAAGAGAGTTATGACCAAATAACATTGGAGAAAAATATGAATATCATATCAGAGAAGGAAACTAAGACCCGTTTACTAGATGGAATAGAAACTACCTTGAATTTAAGTGAGGAAGAATTCAGGCAAGTTATTGAGGGATTGAAAAATAAAAAGAGAATGGAAAGTCTTAATTTCTATTATATAACAGATTCTTGTGAAATACCTGAAAGAACAATTAAAATTGGACTAGAAGATGAAATGGAAACAAGAGGATATTATACTGAAAGAAGAATTTCTATGCGTTCTGTTATCGCAACTGTTGATAGACTAAAAGAACTAATAACAGAAGAAAAACAAAAGCAAAGAGCAATACAATTGATTGCTACTCGAGATTTAGAAAGTTTTAAGGAATTACATTCTCAAGGAAGTGAGAGAGAAAAGAAGATATTAGATAGGCTATTTGAAATGTTAGGAAATCAAATAGCCTTTGAGGCATTTTTAGATTATGAAAATCATAAAGGGCTATTTGCAGTAGAAGGACAATTTGTTCCAAGACAGGAATATTTAAAATATCTAGGAGAATTTTTTGGAATGAAAAAAGTGTCAGGAAATTTGGAACATGATAATGAAATTTCCATGGATTTTTATATTCCAAAATTAGAAGAATATAAGCGAAGATATGCAGAATTATTTGATAAAGTAAATATGGATAGATATGCTAACCCAGCATATAGATTTGAGTTTAGATGGCTTAATCCTGAATGTGATAGAGTAATTAGAAAGGGAGAAGAACCAGAGTGGCAAGTGAGCAAAAGCTTGCAACAAGCGATTGTAGGAAATATGCCAGATAACTTAACTTTAGAAGAACAAGCCATGTACATTTATTGCAAAATGTTAGAGCAATTTTCTTATGATACAGGATATTTTTATAGAGATTATTTAGGAGTAGATAGCTATTCTCATGTGTTTTCAAAACAACATTTAGAAAGTTTGGAACCTGGAGCTAAAATTACTTGTTGGGATTTTGCTAGAATTTTTTCAAAGTTAGTAAATGAACTAGAAGGGGATATTGAAGCTGTTATCCTTTCACAAGGAAGGGATAAAGGGCACTTTAGTACAGGCTTTTATACGGATAGAGTTTCTGTTACTTTAGAGGCAATTAATGGAAGAGCTAATGGAACAAATGATATTGTAAAGGCTAAACAGGGAGTGCAATTTGAAGGAATAGAAACAATTTCAGATAGAGAAGGACTTGTGCCTAAGGCATTACAAAAGGTATATCCTTTAGTTTTTAACAAACCACAGATTAGTATAGAAGAATATATTTCTCAATTAAGCAACATGCAGGGACAAAAGGGGAAAGAAGATATTGATTTGAAATTGCAAGCATTTGCAAAAACGATGAAGGAAAATAGAATTTTTGGAAATGAGGCAACACAGCTTTTAAAGTTATACCAAAAAGTAGGCTTTTTTGAAGAAGAAATAAGGGTTACATATTTAGGACAAATGGTAAAAAGAGCAAATAGACAAACTTTTGAAAGAATAGTGGCTATTAGGCAAGCAAAAAATAAAGAAAATGCTTATTTATTGCAAACAGAGACATTAGAGTTAGTAGCTATGCCAATAGAAGAAATTAAAGAAAAATTGCGAGATGGCGAGTGGATTTATGAAACTAGTAGACAGACTATACAAAATATAGATAGAGGAGAGAAATTTTGACAAAATTAAAAGAGATAGAATTAATGAACGAAACTATGATTGCCTATTTGCAAATGATAGGTATGAGTAGTGAAAGAAATGAAATTATAAAGCAAATATTAAAAGATGAAGCTTGTTTTTTCAAAATGGAAAAACAAGATGCTTATATGATTTTAAAAGAGGTAGGTGTTTCTAAGCATATAGAAGAAATTTATGCTGGTTTAATTTCAAGAGAAGAGTTTTATCATTTGCAACAAAGTGGAAAGATACATGAAGACGATGATTTGAAAATAAAATATGAAGCATATAATGAGATATTTAAGAAAAAAGAAGTGGAGGAGCAACCAAATACTGATATAGTACCATATAGAAAGAATATTTTTTTCAGGAATTAATAGAGAAATTGAGAAACATGATAAGCAAAAAATAGAATAATATCATATTTTCCTAGTCCTAAGCATATATTGATATATAAGGGGAAAAATAGGACAAAGGAGAATAAACTTAAGCATATGATTAATATGGCTGTACTAAATTTAAAAGACGTTATAAAATATTTGATTAAAATTACTTTAATAATTACGGTAGTAATAGGATTAACCAAATACTTTTCGACAGTAAAAGCAAGTATTGCAAAAAAAGCAGAAGAATTAGAGGGATTTTCTTTTACTAGCTGTCTAGATATAACAATACCAGGAATAGCAAGTGATAAGCAGGGGGAGAAAATAGGGGAATTGCAAACTTCTCCACTAGAAACAATGTTATATTTAAACTTAGGAATGTTAAATAGCTTAAAAGATCAATCAGTAGAAAAAAAAGAGAGCGAAGATAATAAACAAGCCAATAAAACACAAGAAGATACGAATCAAGAAATAGAAGAGCCTTTACAAAAGGCTCAAACAGGATTAGATACAGAAGTACAAAAGACAAATGTTCCTGAAAAATATACTTCAGAATATAAAGGAGTAAAAATTAGAAATGAGACAAAATATAAACTGACAGAAGAGATTTTAACACCTAATGTTACAGTAAAAAAAGACAATATTTTGATTTTTCATACTCATACTTGTGAGAGTTACACGCCAAGTGAGAAATATCAATATAAACAAACAGGAAATTATAGGACAACAGATAGAAATTTTTCAGTAGTTAGAGTGGGAAGAGAGTTAGATAGGCAATTGCAAAATTATGGATATAATGTGATACATAGTGAGACTTATCATGATTATCCTTCTTACACAGGTTCTTATGAGAATTCATATAAAACAGTAACCAATTTGTTACAGAAAAATAAAAATACAGATATTGTTATTGATTTACATAGAGATGCGATTAGTGATTATTCCTATGCACCAACCGTGAAAATAGGAGAGGAATATGTAGCACAGCTAATGTTTGTCATTGGAGGAAATATCAGCAAAGAACATCCAAATTGGCAGCAGAATTTGAAGTTTGCAGTGAAAATACAACAAAAAGCAAACGAGATGTATCCACGGTCTGTTTAATCCAATTATTTTACGATATGCGAGCTATAACCAACAAACTGCAAAAGCAGCTAGTATTATTGAGGTTGGGTCAACAGGAAATACTATGGAGCAAGCTTTGGCTAGCATGAAATATTTGGCTAAAGTGATGGATGAAGTGTTGAAAGAGTAGTAAAAATATTGTAAGATATAATTAGTTATCAAAAGAAAAATATTTTGAAGGGAAATTTCATAGCATCAAAAAGACGCATACTGCAATTGAAGTATGTGTCTTTTTGAGGATGTTGGGATTAAGTGTAATAAAATAAAGAGGTATTAGAATACAACTAATATAAAAATGCAAAAAAATGCTTGAATAAAAAGAACAGTTAGTATAGAATTGGAATAGATACAAAAGAGGAGGAATGAGAAATGCAAAATGTGAAGTTGAATTTAAAATATAGTACAATTTCAGAAAAAGAATTAATGAAATATGCAGATCAAGTAGCATTGATACATGAGGAGTTACATCAAAAAGCAAATTATAAAAGTGAATTTTTAGGATGGTTAGAATTACCTACAAATTATGATAAGTTAGAGGTAGAAAATATTAAGAAAGCTGCTAAAAAAATCAGAAAAGATTCAGAAGTTTTAGTAGTAATTGGAATTGGTGGGTCTTATTTAGGGGCAAGAGCAGTAATTGAAGGACTAACCCATACTTTTTATAATTACTTACCAAAAGAACAAAGAAAAAGTCCTCAAATTTTGTATGTTGGAAATAACTTAAATCCAAATTATATAAATGATTTGATAGAGCTAATTGGAAATAGAGATTTATCTATTAATGTTATTTCAAAATCAGGAACTACAACAGAACCTGCTATTGCTTTCCGAATTTTTAGAGAATTACTAGAAAATAAATATGGGTTAGAAGAAGCACAAAAAAGAATTTATGTCACAACAGATGAAAAGAAAGGTGCATTAAAGCAAATTGCAGATGAAGAAGGATATACTACTTTTGTGATTCCTGATAATGTAGGCGGTAGATATTCTGTTTTAACAGCAGTAGGCTTATTACCAATTGCAACAGCTGGAATTAATATTGAGAAATTATTAGATGGTGCAAGATTTGCACAAGAGAAATATTTAGATAAAAACTTAAAGTACAATGATTGCTATAGATATGCAGTAGCTAGAAATATATTACATAAAAATAAGAAAGATATTGAAATATTAGTTAGTTATGAACCTAAATTGCATTACATGATTGAATGGTGGAAACAACTTTATGGAGAGAGTGAAGGAAAAGAGGGAAAGGGAATTTATCCAACAGGCGCAGAATTTACAACAGATTTACATTCTTTAGGACAATTTATTCAAGAGGGAACACGTAATTTATTTGAAACAGTTATTCATATTAAAGACTCCAGTTCTAATCTAAATATTCATCAAGACGAAGACAATTTAGATGAATTAAATTATTTAGTGGATAAAGATTTAGACTATGTTAATAAAAAAGCAATGGAAGGAACAATAGCAGCACACGTGGATGGTGGAGTTCCTAATATGATGATTACTATGGACAAATTAAATGAGTTTACTCTAGGACATCTTATCTATTTCTTTGAACTTGCGTGCGCTATGTCTGGAAAGATTTTAGGAATTAATCCATTTGACCAACCTGGAGTGGAAAAATATAAAACGAATATGTTCAAATTATTAGGAAAACCAGGATATACAGAAGAAGACTAGAAAATAGAAAGTAGGCAATGAAGTACACCTAATTTCACAAGAACATCTACATTGGTGCCGTCGGCGTAGTTATCTACAACTTTTTGGCACTCTTGACGATTGATACAAATATCAATCAATTTATTTTATTATATCATTTTTTTAATGAAACGCAATACAAAACATCTAAAAATTTAACATTTTTTGGGTGGGTATCTAAAAGAAAAGGCATCAACTATCAAATAGATAACTAATGCCTTTTCTTTAAAGTTAAATCGGTTTACTTGCTTTTTTCTTCTTTGCTTGCAAGCTTAAGCTTAAGAGCTTTTTTCTCAGTGCTTCCATCATACTGAGGATTGTCGATTTGTACCATAATGTCTTTAGGAAGTGGAATTGCAACTCGTATGGAAAGCTTATGAACAGGTTCTTCACATTGTTTATATCCATAGATTCCCTGTGCTATCCACTTTAGTCCCATCCTTAGCTCATAGTTTTCACTAAGGCCATAAGCAGATAGAGGAAAACCAGCAGCAAAGTGAAATTTGTGAGTGAAAGTGTCTGCCAAATAGTAGGTATCATCCTTGAATATCAAGTTCCAATCCAATTTATCAAATATTTCTTCATTGAAAGGAATTGCTTGAACATTTAACTTTTTGCAGCTATAAATATTTGCATATCTTTTCAAAAGTTCAACACCAATATCAAATTGGTTTTTACCTTTAGTCCTTGCACAATATCCCTGACAACAGTTATCCGTTTTTGGAAAAACCTCTAGTCTAAATTTGCTACAATGCGTGGCAACAAGATATGGCAAATATACATTACCTTTTCTTAAAACAATAGGATGCCAACCGCCCATATCATATTCCGTTTCCGCTGTTTGCGTATTCTCTGTATTTGTTTCTTCTGGACTAAAACTTACACTTGCCTTATTTGGAATATACTCCACAAAGTCCATATCAAATACTGCTCTTGCACGTACAGCCTCGGCAAGAGGCACCCACTGTGGCTTATTAACACCTGAACATTGCTTAGGAAGTTTACTTGTAAAAAATGAATTTCTAGGATGTAACCTAAATCCATTTCCTTTGTTTTTTCCTATTTGACTTTTTCTATCAATTTCCACAATAGTATCAGGTGGAATAAAAAGTATAGGTTGCATATGCTCGGTACTATAGGTAGGACCAGAGTGCCGGCTGTGGTCATGTGGAATAGCTGGGTTATAAGTATATCTTCTTGTTTGTCTTCCAAAAAATGTTCTTTGTATATTTGAACACCATACATTATTACGTCTTAAACTTTCAGGTATTTCTTGAATCAGTTCTGGTGTAAGTGCTACGCCTATGCTTTGTAGTAATTTATTTTGATACAAATTTGCATAGTCTTCAAGGGTTTTAATGCTAATTCCATTGTTACCTAATACAGTTATCGTTGCTTCTGTCGCTTTGTCAGCAACTAAAAGTACACCAAATTCTTTATAAATAACTGCGTGCCATCCAAGATCAAATTCAGTTTGTTTTTCCTTAGAACTAAAGAGAAAATCTTGTGTATACATGCTCCGTTTCTCGTCTGGAGCATATGCTACAAAATCTTCTGGATTAATGAAACCAGATTTTAATGCGGTTATGATTGGCATGTAGGTTAACATATACTTTTCTCCTTTCGCTAACTAACACATTGTTATAGATTTTGTCGCCTCCCATTTTGCATTATTATTTTTTAACCTTTTTAACTCCTCCTTTTCTTAGCCATAAAACATGGCAGGATAATTTTAAAAATTTAGTACTTGCTAAATATTTTTTAGTATATCACGAATTAGTGAATTTGTCTAGTTTTACATAAAATTTATTTTTACTTTTTATCTATAAATCAATTCGCTAAAAACAATTTCTTCAGCTTGAGCCTTAATGGAGTTTATTGTTCCAACCCAATAAAGCATATCTGTATTTTTCATATCTTCGGTCAAATTGCTTTTAGCTTTTAACTCGCTGATAATCTGTTGTACTCTATTATCTGCCGTTTCTTGTAATTCTTTTAAGTGTGCATTTAAAGTTCCGTTCATAAGCATTATAGTATAATCAGCTTTTTTGTGTTCTTTTAAATATTTTAATCTTATTCTTCCATATTTATTTAAAGTGATTTTTTCCTGTTTAGGCATTGATAAGTTTGGTGTATAATAATCTCCCTCTAAATGATATTCAATACCTGTTCTTTCATCTATTTTAGCTTTTGGTAATTCATTATTCATAGCTTTTTTCCTCATTTTAAAATCTTGTATCATTATTTTTCTTTTTATTCTTGGTTTGCTTGTTTTCATCTGGTATACTTACTTTTCTATAAATGTTATTAGCAATTTCGTTATCATTGTCGTCAAATATGCCATTTTTATATAGGTCATCACTTACAATCTTATAGTTATTATCTTTATCATAGCAAATTCTTTTGTGGAAATGGCTCATAATGCTATGCCAAAAGCCTTTGAATTTCTGTAATTCTTGTTTTAGCTTTTCTTTTTCAGTTTGTAACTTTCCTATAACCTTATCTTTAAGCGATAATTCACTTTTTAAATTACTTATCTCATCATCTTTTTGTTCTAAT
>CANDRW010000004.1 GCA_947388675.1 uncultured Clostridium sp.
GCACGTACGGTTCTGAATAGGGGCTTGTGTCGTGAGGCACTTGTCTACTAAACTAATTAATAGTTATAGTTGGGATACAGCAATTGTGTTTATTCAAAATTATTCAGACAATAGTAATTATGCAAATAAGACTTCTGTAAATTCAAGTAAATTAAATACAGGAAAAGCAGGAGATAAGGTATGCAATATCTATGATATGGCTTCTAACTAGGCAGAGTTGAGTACAGAACATTCCACTAACATGTCTAGTAGCGTTTATAGCCCATGCGTTTGTAGAGGAGGTCATTGCGGCGGCGACCGCACTGCGTCTGTCCGCATCACTACGACCCACAGCTACACCAGCTATTCCTTCCGCCCACTTTGTTATGTAAAGTAATACTGTATACTGGTTTACGTAATTCGGAGAAGGGAAAGACTAGAAAATTTTCGCACTAAAAAATATATATAGCGTTAACAGGCGCATGTCAATTATATACTTGATGGACGCTTAATTTCAAGATAAACAAAATAAAAAAAGTCAAGTTTTCTTAATTTTAAATGTATAAAAATTTCCTTTTAAAGCAATAATAAGAATATCAAGAAAATCATGCTTAAAAATAGTATGAGATATAAATTGCAAGAGCTTTCGAGCTCTGAGTTTAAAAGGAGGTTAACGTTTTGAAAGCAACAGGAGTAGTAAGAAGAATAGATGATTTAGGAAGAGTAGTTATTCCAAAAGAAATTAGAAAAACCTTACGTATTAAGGAAGGTGACCCATTAGAGATTTTTACAGATAAAGAGGGAGAAGTTATTTTAAAGAAATATTCTCCAATAGGAGAACTAACAGAATTTGCAACTGGATATGCAGAGACATTAGCTAAAACTACAGGACATATTGCTTGTATTACAGACAAAGATACAGTTATTGCAGTTTCAGGAGGTTCTAAAAAAGAATTTTTAGAGCAGGACTTAAGTGAAGAATTAGAAAGAATTATGGAAGACAAAGAAAAATATACAAGTAAAGAAAATAACGACTTAGCAGTTCCTATTACGAAAAATGATAATAAGGAAAGAAGATACCACTCACAAATCGTATATCCAATCATTTCTGATGGAGATGTTATTGGCAGTGTAATATTATTATCAAAAGATAGTAATACTAAAATGTCAGAAATAGAACAAAAAGTAGCACAATCAGCAGCAAGTTTCTTAGGAAGTCAAATGGAAATCTAGTATATATTACAATGATGTTACGCTCTTGTAATAAAAATGTAACACAAAAATATAAAAAAATACTTGATTATTTTTTCATATTGTAGTATAAATAAGGCAGTAAATGTTTAAGGGACTCACAAAGGAGGAAAAACAAATGGGAAATTATGAAAATGGAAACGTATATGGTGGTGTAAATACCGTGGAAAATGGAACAGAATTTAAGCCAGCAAATGTACCAACAAAAATTAGTACTTGGAGTAAAATTAGAAATTTCTTATTTAAAGAAATTACAGTAACAATGACACCAAAGCAAGAAAAAGTATTCCAAGAAGTACATGATTTCTGGCATCAAGATGCAAAAGACTTTTTATTTCAAGAAATAAAAATAATTGATAATATTACTCTATAGAAAAGAGTATTTTAGTTATGAAATAAATGGGGGTATTTTATAGTACCTCTATTTTTGTTATATAAAGAAATATTTATTTTTAGAGGATAGAAAAAAATAGTTAAAATTTAAGCTAGAATACTTGAAAAATGCACATCGTTGATATAAAATTACATTGTTTAGGATATACTAAACAAATAGTAAGAAAACTCTTACAGAAAAAATAATTTTAGGAGGATAAAAATTATGAGTATTAAAATTGGTATTAATGGATTTGGAAGAATTGGAAACTTATCTTTCCAAGCAGCCCTAAATAAAAAGGAAGTTGAGATTGTAGCTATTAATGACCCATTTATTACAGCAGATTATATGGCATATATGGTAAAGTATGATACTGTACACGGAAAATTTGAAGGTGAAGTATCAGCTACAGAAAACACATTAACTGTTAATGGAAAAGAAATTAAAGTATATAACGAAATGGACCCAAAGAATATTCCTTGGGGAAAAGATGGGGTTGACTATGTATTAGAATGTTCAGGAGTATTTACAACTCTAGAAAAAGCACAAGCACATTTAGATGCAGGAGCAAAAAAGGTTATTATTTCAGCACCATCTAAAGATGCACCTATGTTTGTTATGGGAGTTAATAATGACACTTACACACCAGATATGAATATTATTTCAAATGCATCTTGTACAACAAACTGTTTAGCACCACTTGCTAAAGTTATTAATGACAATTTTGGAATTAAAGATGGTTTAATGACAACAGTTCATAGTACAACAGCAACACAAAAAACAGTAGACGGAGCATCTAAAAAAGATTGGAGAGGTGGAAGAGCAGCAGCAGCGAATATTATTCCTTCTTCAACAGGGGCAGCAAAAGCAGTTGGAAAAGTAATTCCATCATTAAATGGAAAATTAACAGGTATGTCATTCAGAGTACCTACAGTTGATGTTTCAGTAGTAGACTTAACAGTTAACTTAGAAAAGCCAGCAACATATGAAGAAATTTGCGCAGCAGTTAAAAAAGCAGCTGAAAATGAAATGAAAGGAATTTTGGATTATACAGTAGAGCCAGTAGTTTCTTCAGACTTCATTCATGATGAACATACCTCTATCTTTGACGCTACAGCAGGAATCGCTTTAACAGATACCTTTATAAAATTAGTAGCTTGGTATGATAATGAATGGGGATATTCTAATAAATTAGTAGACTTAGCAATTTATATTTCAAATAAGTAATCTTAATGTTTAATGTTTTATATAAACTATAATTCTGTTTGACCTTGTTGTCCGTTGCTTTCAAATGCTGACGCGGATAGAAGAAAGCAACGGAAGGCGCTCGGCTAAAGCCTCGCCTTACGCGGTCTACACTTTCATTATAGTTTATATAAAACAAAAATAAAAATTAAAGGAGAAAATTTATGGAAAAAAAGACAGTAAGAGATATGAATGTAAAAGGGAAAACTATTCTAGTTCGTTGTGATTTCAATGTGCCAATGAAAGATGGAAAAATCCAAGATGATACAAGAATTAAAGCAGCTATTCCTACAATTCAATACCTAATGGACCAAGGAGCAAAAGTAGTTCTTTGTTCACATTTAGGTAAACCAAAGCCAAAAGAGATGACTCAAGAAGAAATGAAAGCAAAATATTCTTTAAATCCTGTAGCTGAAAGATTGTCAGAAGAATTAGGAAAAGAAGTGAAATTTGCTGGTGACACAACAGGAGACAGTGCTAAAGGAATGATTAGTGAACTAAAAGAGGGAGAAGCAGGATTAGTAGAAAATACACGTTTTGATGCTAGAGAAACGAAGAATGATGAAACTTTATCAGCAGAATTTGCAGACTTAGCAGATGGGTATGTAAATGATGCTTTCGGAAGTGCCCATAGAGCTCATAGTTCAACAGAAGGTGTAGCTAAAAAGATGGAAGAGCAAGGAAAAGAAACAGCTTTAGGATTTTTAATGGAAAAGGAAGTTGAAGAATTAGGAGCAGTATTAGAAAGTCCAGATAAGCCATTTGTGGCTATCTTAGGAGGAGCAAAAGTTTCAGATAAGATTGGAGTTATTACTAATTTAATTGAAAATGTAGGTGCTGATAAAATCTTAATTGGTGGAAAAATGGCAAATACTTTCTTGAAAGCTAGAGGATATAATATTGGAGATTCTAGTTATGAAGAAGATAAATTAAAAACAGCAGAAGAGATTATGAAACTAGCTGTTGAAAAAGGAAAAGAATTAATTCTTCCAACAGATTTAAAAGTTGCTCAAATTCCACAAGATGTAGAATTAACACCAGAAGTTGTAGAGCAAGCTCCAAGTATGGTAGTGAATGTAGAAGAAGGAATTCCAGAAGGATATCAACCATTTGACATTGGAGAGCAAACTTTAGACAGTTATGCAAATGCCTTAGATGGAGCTAAAAAAGTAGTATGGAATGGTCCTTTAGGTTATACAGAAGCTCCTAAATATACAGTAGGTACAGAAACAGTAGCTAGATATATTGCAAAACAAACAAGAGCAAAATGTGTGATTGGTGGTGGAGATTCCGTAGCAGCTGTTAATAAATTCTTAGATGAAGCAAGAAACAATGGGGAAGATATGAGTGAGTTTAATGAGAGATTTCATCTTTCAACAGGTGGTGGAGCATCTTTAGAGTTCTTAGAAGGAAAAGAACTACCAGGAATTGCTGTTATTCAAAATAGACCAGTAAAAAGTAAAAATGAAGAAGTTTCCCAAGGACCAGTTACAACTAAAAGTGCTGAAAAAGAATATTAATAAGCCGTAAATTATAAATAAGAGAAAGGGATTAATCAATTAAATAGATTTCATATAATTGATTATACAAGAAAAGAATGAGAAGAAAAGTAATTGCAGGAAATTGGAAAATGAATATGCTTCCTAATGAAGCAATTAGTTTTATTGAACAAATTACACCGTTAGTGAAAGACACAAAAAATGAAGTGATTCTTTGTGTTCCATATACTGATTTATTCTATAGCTTACTAACTGCTCAAAATACAAATATCAAAATAGGTGCGCAAAATATGCATTGGGAAGAAAAAGGAGCATATACAGGAGAAATTTCAGGACAAATGCTAAAATCTATTGGAGTGGAATATGTTATTATAGGGCACTCTGAAAGAAGACAATATTTTGCAGAAACAGATGAAACTGTGAACAAAAAAGTAAAAGCAGCTTTAGCAAATGACTTAAAACCAATCATCTGTGTAGGTGAAACCTTAGAGCAAAGAGAAAATGGAACAGCCCAAGAAGTTATCACAAAACAAACGATGCTTGCATTAGAAGGATTAAGTAAAGAGCAAATAGCAAATGTTATTCTTGCTTATGAGCCAATTTGGGCAATAGGAACAGGAAAAACAGCGACATCAGAAGATGCTAATAATAGTATTAAATGGGTTCGTAATAAAGTAGAAGAACTTTATGGAAGAGAAGTTGCAAATGAAATGATTATTCTTTATGGTGGTAGTGTCAAAGCAGAAAATGCCAAAGAACTATTTTCCACTACAGATATTGATGGTGGATTAGTAGGTGGAGCAAGCTTAAAGGTAGACGAATTTAGCAAAATAGTGTTGGTTTAGGGACGTATCTTAAACTGACATAAATAGAAGAAAGCATAATAATATAAATAAAATAAATTTATGTTGGTTTAAGGTACGTCCTTAAACTGACACTAATAAAAAAGGGGGCGAAAATTAAATATGGATAAGGAGAACAAAAAGATGGAAGAAAACACAGCAAATAAATTAGAAAAAGAAGAGAAAAAATATACTTATGCAGACTTACTAGAAATGGATGACGATAAACGTTATGAAATTATTGATGGAAAGTTATATTTAATGAGTAGTCCAAGAGTAAAACATCAAGTAATTGCTGGAGAAATTTATGTACAGCTATCTTTGTTTTTAAGAGGAAAAAAATGCAAGCCTTTTATAGCGCCATTAGATGTAACTTTATCTAAAGAAAAACAGGATAACAAAATATATAATGTAGTACAACCAGATATATCAGTAGTTTGCAACAGAGAACAACTAAAAGATGAAAGAAAGATAACTGGAGCACCAAGCTTTGTAATTGAAATTTTATCACCTTCAACTAGTAGAAAAGATAAGTTAGAGAAGATGAATTTATATCAAAAATATGGAGTGAGAGAATATTGGATTCTTGAACCAGTAGATATGATAGTAACACCATATATTTTAGATGAAAAAGGCTTTTATAAAGCAGAAAAAAATTATGACTTAACAACAGAAGAAATACCAGTCAATATTTTACAGGACTGCAAAATAGATTTAAGAGAATTTTTAAAAGAAAATAGTGAATGGATAAATAGTACAGCAGATGTTGAATGAAAAGAAAAGCAATAAGACAATCAGTAGAATAGTGTTAGTTTAGGGACGTATCTTAAACTGACATAAATAGAAGAAAGCATAATAATATAAATAAAATAAATTTATGTTGGTTTAAGGTACGTCCCTAAACTGACGCAAGGAGTAAAAATAATGAGAAGAAAACCGATGATGCTAATGATTTTAGATGGATTTGGAATAAACGACAATGAAAAAGCAAATGCGGTAAAATTAGCCAATACACCTAATATAGACAATCTAATGAAAACATGGCCAACTACTGAAATTCATACAAGTGGATTAGAAGTTGGGCTTCCAGATGGACAAATGGGCAATTCAGAAGTAGGGCACACCAATATTGGGGCAGGAAGAATTGTTTATCAAGACTTAACTAGAATTACAAAATCGATTGAAGATGGTGACTTCTTTAGTATCAAAGAAATTACAGAAGCAATAGAAAATTGCCAAAAGAATCATTCTAAATTGCACATTATAGGGTTATTATCAGATGGTGGTGTACACAGTCATATTCGTCATTTAGTAGCTTTATTAGAGGCTGCCAAAAGAAAAGATTTTGAAGATGTATATGTACATTGCTTCTTAGATGGAAGAGATACTCCACCAGCTTCAGGTGAAGGATATATTGCTCAACTAGAAGAAAAAATGAGGGAAAAAGAAGTTGGAAAAATAGCAAGTATTTCTGGAAGATTCTATAGCATGGATAGAGACAAGAGATGGGACAGAGTAGAAAAAGCATATAATGTTTTAGTAAAAGGCGAGGGAGAAAAGGCAACCTCAGCTATTAGTGCAATTGAAAGTTCTTATCAACAAGAAGTATTTGATGAGTTTGTTCTTCCAACTGTTATTTGTAATAGTAATAATGAGCCATTAGCGACTATTCAAGATAATGATTCTGTTGTTTTCTTTAATTATAGACCAGATAGAGCAAGAGAAATTACAAGAAGTTTAGTAGATCCTGAGTTTGATGGATTTGAGGCAAAACCTTTAAATTTATACTATGTATGTTTTACGCAATATGATGAAACCATTCCAAATGTTCATATTGCCTTTAAACCAGAAAGTTTGAAAAACACTTTTGGAGAATATGTTTCAAACCAAGGTTTAACACAATTAAGAATTGCTGAAACAGAAAAATATGCACATGTTACTTTCTTCTTTAATGGAGGAGAAGAAAAGCAATATCCAGGAGAAGATAGAATTTTGGTGCCATCTCCAAAGGTTCAAACCTATGATATGCAACCAGAAATGAGTGCCATTGAGGTGACTGACAAAGTAGTTGAAGCAATTAAGAGTGATAAGTATGATTGCATTATTCTGAATTATGCAAATCCAGATATGGTGGGGCATACAGGAAATTTAGAAGCAGCTATTAAAGCAATTGAAACCATAGATGAATGTGTAGCAAGAGTAGTTTCAACTATTGAAGAAAAAAATGGTATGATTATTATGACAGCAGATCATGGAAATGCAGAACAAATGATAGATTATAAAACAGGAGAGCCACATACTGCTCATACGACTAATGTGGTACCACTTGTATTAATCGGAGTGGAAGGTGTACAATTAAAATCAGGTAAATTAGCAGATTTGGCACCAACTATGTTAGAATTAATGGGATTGCAAAAGCCAGATGAAATGACAGGAGAGAGCATTATAGACAATTAAATAATGTTTAAAATTCGAATATGTAATATAGCAATATTATATATTTAGAAAGTTTAAAATAAATATAACAAAGAAAGGAAAGTTTTAAAATGAAAGATTATTTAGAAATTGAAAGTGTAAAAGCATTAGAAGTATTAGATTCAAGAGGAAATCCAACAGTTCAAGTTGAAGTTGTAACAATTGATGGTTCTTGTGGAGTGGCTATGGTACCATCAGGAGCATCTACAGGAAGTTTTGAGGCAGTAGAGTTGAGAGATGGAGATAAAGGTAGATACTTAGGCAAAGGTGTATTAAAAGCAGTAGAAAATGTTAATAATGTGATTGCGCCAGAGATCGAAGGAATGAATGTATATGCACAAGTTGAAATCGATAAAGCTATGATTGCATTAGATGGAACAGAAAATAAAGGAAAATTAGGAGCAAATGCAATGCTTGGAGTTTCTCTAGCAGTAGCAAAAGCAGCGGCAGCTTCACTAGGAATGAGTTTATACAACTACATTGGTGGAGTAAATGCAAAAGAATTACCAGTTCCAATGATGAACATTATGAATGGTGGAAAACATGCTGACAGTAGCTTAAGTGTACAAGAATTTATGATTATGCCAGTTGGAGCAAAGACATTTAGTGATTGTATGAGAATGGGTGTAGAAGTATACCATAATTTAAAGAAAGTATTAAAAGAAAAAGGATATTCAACAGGTGTTGGTGATGAAGGTGGATTTGCACCAAACTTAGGAAGCGAAGAAGAAGCAGTTGAATTAATCTTAGAAGCAGTTAAACAAGCTGGATATGTTCCAGGTGAAGATGTATGCTTAGCACTAGATGTTGCAGCAACAGAAATGTATGATGAAGCAAAGAAAATTGGAAAAGATGGATACTATTTCTGGAAAACTGATGAATTCAAAACGAAAGATGAAATGGTTGAATTTATTGTAAGCTTAGCAGAAAAATATCCTATTATCTCAATTGAAGACGGTTTAGCAGAAGAAGATTGGGAAAGCTGGAAAAAGTTAACAGAGCGTATAGGAGACAAAGTACAATTAGTAGGAGATGACCTATTTGTAACAAATATAACAAGATTACAAAAAGGAATTGACAATAAAACAGCTAATAGTATTTTAATTAAATTAAATCAAATTGGTACATTAACAGAAACATTAGATGCTATTGAACTTGCTAAAAGAAATGGATACACTGCAGTAGTTTCTCATAGAAGTGGAGAGACAGAAGATACTACTTTAGCGGATGTAGCAGTTGCAACAAATGCAGGACAAATTAAAACAGGTGCGCCATGCAGAACTGATCGTGTTGCTAAATACAATAGATTATTAAACATTGAAGCAGAATTAGGAGACGTAGCAATCTTTAGAGGAAGAAAAGCTATAAAATAAAAGATATATATATATAGCCCCATTCCATAATAGCGGAATGGGGCTTTTAGAACAAAGGCTATGGATACTTATGCTTCCATAGAAATGAAGATAGAGTTGGAAAAATCATCTTCAAAGACATTAACGGGCGAGATGTGATAAGGGCAGTTCTCGCTTGAACAATCGATGAAGGCAATCGTATACCAACCAGTGGTGAGATTTCGCATCAAGGTGATACTGGCAACTGCCAAACCATTAGTTTCACGCAAAATGGGAAAAGTGATTTGGGTTCCATTGATACTAGGTGTGGGTTCTCCTAACTGCCGATAAAGAACATTAAGTACTTCCACTGATAAAAAGGTCCACTGCTTTTTTAGCTGCTGACTGTCATTATCCATTTCTTGTAGAAATTCAAGAATGGACTTATCACTGGGGACCAAAACTATGGGAGTTGACATGATAGAGCCTCCTTATAAATAGTATAAGACCTTTGCTCTGGATTACATAGGATATTGCCTATAATGCAAATATTATACCATAATTTACATAAAATAACAATAAAATTTTACAAAATAGTGGAAATCTAGAATGGTTTATGATATGATAATAAAGTACTTATTATATACTTTGGGGTATCGCCAAGCGGTAAGGCATCGGACTCTGACTCCGACATTTCCTAGGTTCGAATCCTAGTACCCCAACCAACCATGCATTATACGAACAATAAGTATTCTAATGTGGGGAATAATGCCAACCAAAATAGAAAGCACCAGTTATGGTGCTTTTTATTTTGGATATTCTTATTTTAATTTCTTAAAGAAGTATACTCTTGAAATAGCAAACACTGCAATTACAATAGTTGAAACTAAAACAATGATAGTAACATAATTTCCTGTTTGAGGGAGTGGATCTTTTTTGATAGTTTCATCTTTATCAGATTCAACATATCTTACACGAATTTTTGAAAATTCAGTAGCTGTTTCTTGTTTCTTTTGATTTTCATAATTGTATTCTAAATCTACTTTAGAGTTAGTAGGTAATATTTTATCAACAATTTCTTTATTATAATCCTCTTTTAATGTTAGCTTGTAACTTAAAGTAGCAACTTCACCAGCATTTAAAAGTTCAATATTCCAGGTAATGCTGTTGTCTGAATAATCTACTTTTTCTGATACTTTTCCAATATTAGGAGATTTTACATATTCAAAATTAAAGTTTTCAACAATCTCTTTTGGGAAGTAATCTTTAATTACTAAGTCTTTAATAAAAGTATCTTTTTGATTTGCAATATCTTCATAAATGCTTTCATTCATAGTATCATATAGGTTTTCATAATCAATATGGAAGAACTTACCAACACTTGGAACGATAGGACTTTCAGGTGTTCCAAAAATCTCTTCTGCTAATTGACCATAAGTTGTGTTAGGGTCTGCACCATTTGGAAGAGAAGCGCCAGGAACTTTGTTGTTAGTTTCATTTAATCCCATTAAAATAGAATACATATGAATTCCTTTAGCACTTAAATCTTGTAACTTTTTAGTAGTAGCCGTTGCAATGGCACCTGAGTAATGAAGAGTATCTTCTGTGTTTAAGCATAAGTTTGGTACACCATCAGATAACACAATAATATATCTTGCAACATTTTCTTCTTGAGAGAAATTCTTTTCTGCAACGCTAAGTCCTGCTTCAATATTAGTATAGGTTCCTTGGTCTTTTTTATAATCTTCAATTTTAGCTTTTAAATCAGCTTCTGAATTAGTTAAACCAGATAATAATTTAGCATCATTTTCAGTACCATAAACTGCACCTTCAGCTACTTTTACACTAGAGAAAGATACAAGACCAATTTTAGCATTTTCAAATTTTTCAAGTAAGCTATCTGTAAAGTCATTAGCAGCTTCTGCTACATAGTCTGTTTTTACTTTATTATTATATGTTTTGGTCATACTATAGGAATTATCTAATACAAAGAAAACCTCAAGATTTTTTTTAGTTAAATCTTCATTTTCCATTAAATTTTTAACAGTTAAAGTTAAAATAGCTTCTTTTTTCTCTGCATCAAAACTTGTTAACTCTTTTGTGAACTCTCCAATTTTATCTCCGTTAGATGGATCTGTAATTGGAATTTCACAAAGCTTTTTTTCTACTAATTCTAAAGTAGTTACGCCAGGAATTACTTTGTTAGAATTTTCTTCATTGTTTCCATTATTTCCAGTATTAATTGTTACAGCAAATACAGGAGAAGTACAAAGTAACATCATAACTAAAAATGCTATAACACGAATTAGACTTTTTTTCATAATTAATCGCTCCTTATTATTCAATTTATTCCACTTTATTATAACGTATGAATAATTCTTTTTCAAGGGTTTTATCAATTTTTGCAGAATTTAACAAATTATGCTACAATAAAGTCGAAAAATATGGATAACGGAGTAAAAAATAGGATGAATAAACAAGAAATATTAAAACAATATAGTAAAGAGGAAGATAAAATCTTAGTTGCAAAACTGTTAGATAAAGTGCAGTTTGTAAGTCAAAAAAATCAAATTCAAACAACTGACTTTTTAGATGGTTATGAACAAAAAATAGCACAAAAGGTGTTGCAACAAGTAAAGTATAAAACAGCCATATTTTATGGGGGATATGAAGAGGCGGAAAGAAAAATGCTATATTTTTTTCCAGAAAAGCTAATGGATTTAATAGCAGAAAATTTGCAAAATAATAAAATGATACAAAAAGAAATGAAAGCTATCACTATTGAACTTCCAAATGATTTAAAAGGGCAGTACCAACATAGAGATTATCTAAGTGGGTTAATGAAATTAGGAATTAAAAGGGAAAAAATAGGAGATATTTTGGTAAGAGAAAATGGAGCAGATATTTTAGTTCAAGAGGACATCTTAAATTACCTTTTAAGTAATTTGCCAGAACTAACTAGATTTCAAAAAGCAGAAATTTTTGCAAAAGAAATTTCTAAGTTAGAAATAGTACTAATTAAATTGGAAAAAATGGTAATCTTAGTACCACAATTAAGACTAGATGTTGTGATTTCAGAATTATTACATACTTCTAGAACAAAAGTTAATGAAGTAATTTCACAAGAAAGAGTGCTAGTCAATTATGAAATTAAAACTAAAAATGCGGCTATGTTGCAAAGAGGAGATTTGCTGACCATACGAGGAAAAGGAAAATTTAAAATAGGGGAAGTTATTAGTCAAACAGCAAAAGGAAAGTTAAGAGTGGAAGTAGAAAAGTATGTGTCTTGAATTGACATCTGAAAACGCTTGTTTTATAATATCTATAGGTGAGAAATTTGGAACGCAAAATTTTACATGTAGATGTTAATAGTGCTTTCCTATCATGGACAGCAGTTGATATGATAAAACATGGAGCAGAGATAGACATTAGAACTATCCCTGCTATTATTGGTGGAGATGAAGAAAAAAGAAAAGGAATTGTTCTTGCCAAAAGTATTCCAGCAAAAAAGTATGGAATACAAACAGCAGAGCCAATTTACTTTGCGAAACAGAAATGTCCAAACTTACAGATTTATCAAAGTAATTTTAGAATATATAAGGAGTACTCGAATGCATTATATGACTTACTCCATGAATATACGGATAAAATTGAGAGATTTTCTATTGATGAATGCTTTTTAGATATTACAGATTTTATTCCAAAGGGAAAAACAGACTTACAAATTGCTTATGAAATTCATACAAGAGTAAAACTAGAACTTGGTTTTACAGTAAATATTGGGGTGGCGCAAAATAAAGTATTAGCCAAAATGGCATCTGATTTTGAAAAGCCAGATAAGGTTCATACTTTGTATGCAAATGAAATTTCAAGTAAGATATGGAAGTTACCAGTTTCAGAGTTATTAATGGTGGGAAAGAGGAGTTTGCCAAAATTAGAATTATTAGGGATCAAAACGATAGGAGAATTAGCACATACGCCAAAGGAATTATTAGAAAATCAATTTGGAAAGTTTGGTAAAATGATTTGGGAATATGCCAATGGTATTGACCATTCGGAAGTCATTTCTATGCCAGAAGAACCAAAAAGTATCGGCAATTCTTCTACTTTACCACAAGATATGAAAGAATTAGAAAAGATAGAAGAAATTTTATTGGCTTTAACAGAGCAAACTTGCTATCGATTAAGAAAACATCAGTTATTAACTCATACAGTAGGGGTACAAATCAAAAACAAAGACTTTAAAATGTATTCACATCAAAAGAGTTTGTCGACTGACACAGATAGCACGAAAATTATTTATGAAACAGCAAAACAGATTTTAAAAGAGATGTTTCAAGGAGAGCCTATTAGACTAATTGGAATAAAAGTAGATAAATTAACTACAAAAGAAAGACAACAAATTTCTTTATTCGATACTCCTAGAAATGAGAAACAACAAAAATTAGATCAGACTTTAGACAAATTAAAGGAAAAATATGGTTATGATGCAGTGACTAGAGCTGGTAAAATGAACATTGATGAAATAATGGATTTTAAAGATTAAAAAATAAACTAACAATTAAAATATTTTAAGAAAATAAAAATGTCGAAAAATGGAAAGTTTTGTACAAGTTTTGCATAATATATATTAGTGCTAGTTAATGCACTAATAGGAGGTGTAGGAACATGTACGAAGAAGATAAATGTAACAACAATTGCTATTATACTGGCTGTAAACAAAGAAAAAATAGATGTTGTATTGACATCATTATCTATATTTTATCTATTTTAATCGCACTAACACTTGGATTAATTATTGCATCTATTCCAGTTATTGGAGCAGTGTTATTTGCAGCAATTGCCACACTAATTGTTTTAGCTGTCATACTTGCTATACTTATCATCATTAGAATTATTCAATTAGTATGTGAACGTAATAAAAATAAGGCAAATTACTAATTTGCATAACTATCTTCTAAGTCAATTACACGCTTACGCGAGTAATTTCCTAAGAATATAGAAATGTTGCTAACCAAAAATAAGCGAATTCCTTGTAGCCATTAGGTTGCAAGGAATTTGCATTTTTATTGCATTTATGATATAACTTAGGAAGATTTTAGGCTTACATATAAGAGGAATACTTGCATACAATATAAAAAAAGAAGCTGTAAAGAGAAATGGAGTTTAGATAATGAAAGAAGAAAACATAAAAACTTTAAAGAAATACTCTCAAAATCATTTAGTAGAGTATTTACCATATCTAACAGAAGAAGAACAAAAAAGATTAGAACAGCAAATAGAAGCAATAGACTTTGCAGAACTACAGCAATTGTATGAATTAACAAAGCAAGAACAAAATGTGGAAGAAAAAAATATTTCCCATATTCCATATGTGGATAAAGAGAGAATAGAAGAAAAAAGAAAAATAGAATTAGAGAAAATAGGAAGAAATGTAATTAGCAGTGGGAAATATGCTGTTATTACTATGGCAGGTGGACAAGGAACAAGACTTGGACACCAAGGACCAAAAGGAACTTATTGTTTAGAAACAGTAAATGGACCCAAATATTTATTTGAAATAACAGTAGATACTTTGAAAAAAGCACAAAAAGAATATGAAGTAACAATTCCTTGGTATATTATGACTAGTAGAGAAAATCATCAAGATACAATTAGCTTTTTTGAAGAAAAAGAATATTTTGGTTATGACAAAAGCAAAGTAAAGTTCTTTATGCAAGGAGAATTACCATTATTAAATACACAAGGAAAGGTAATTTTGGGGGAAGATAAGAAAATTAAAGAAGCAGCAAATGGCAATGGTGGAATTTATGAGGCAATAGCAGTTAATGGAATTTTGGAAGAATTGCAAATGCAAAAGATTGAATGGATTTTTATTAATAGCATGGATAATATATTGTGCAATTTTGTAGATCCACTATTGCTTGGACTTACCATAGAGCAAAATCATAAAATAGCTAGTAAATCAGTAGCAAAAGCCACACCAAAAGAAAGAGCAGGCGTATTTTGCAAAATGAATGAAAAACCAAAGGTAATAGAGTATACAGAGCTTCCAGATGAAATGGCAGAAGAAAGAGATGAAAATGGTGAGCTAGTATATGGAGAATTACATGTTATGCTAAATTTATTTCATCGTAGTATTTTAGAGGACTTAGCAAATGTGAAACTTCCATATCATATTGCATTAAAAAAATCTGGTTATCTTAATGAAAAATACGAATATATTGAGCCAGAAGAACCGAATGTTTATAAATTTGAAGCCTTTATTTTTGATGCGTTTACTCGTTATGATGATATGACGATTTTACGAGTAAAAAGAGAAGAAGAATTTGCACCAGTCAAAAATAGGACTGGAGTGGATAGCCCTGAAACAGCAGTTGCTTTATACAATGAAAAAGTGATAAAGATACGAAGGAGTTTAAAACATGATTAGTTTAAGTTCTATATATGAAGGGGTAAAAAATCCTATAGAAAATGAAGAAGTAATGAGCAAATTGCTTACAGCATATGCTGAGAGTGCAAGACGTACCCGAATAGACCAAGGTTTATACTCGCAATTAGTACATATGGGAGAAAATCAAGATAATAGTGAAATAAATATAGAGGATAAAGAACGATTTTACATAAAAACATATAATAGATGGATTTCAGCAATATTGGATATGGAAATTAGCCAAGAAATGGCACAAAAACAGGAAGAATTTGGAAGAATAAAAAAATTTCAACAGTATTTAAAAAGTTTTGGATTAATAGAAAAAGCACAAGACGTTAAAAGGCTAACTGCTAGTTCGTGGTTTGAACATGAACTTTTATGGGAACAAAAAGGTATAGAATCTGTGAAGTGGGACTATATTAAGTCGTCTAGTATCCATATAGCAAAAGAAAAAGCTATGCATGTAAGTCACAGATTATATATAGGATGTCAAAATCAAGATATTTGGAATTTTATAGAAGGATTTGTAGAAAAATGTGAAAGTCTAAATATTCCATACTATCTCAAAACAGTTACAGGAAAAACAAAAAGAGATGAAAAAGTTGTTATTTATACAGATACAGAGCATTTAGCTCATTATATACAAATCCTTAGTGAAATCCAAAAAGAAGCTCCGCAATTAATAGCAAGATGTGCAACTCCGCCAATACTTACGGGCAAGGTTAGTAAATGGATAGGAATAGGAGATGAACCTTCTGAAAAATATAGAGGTGAACATTCATATAATTCTATGCGAGCGATGATTATTGAAGATGGAATAGAGCAAGCATTGCTACAAAGGTTACTTTTTTATCAAGATAAAGAAATTAGATACCAAGGCAAATTGGTAAATTTTAATATAGTATTTGCTAGTCAGGTTACAAAATGGATTTCAACAATGTTAGGAGGTTTAAGTGATAGTAAAAAAATGCAACTAGAAGGTCAATTACAAGAAAGACTTCGGAATAGGTGTAGAAAGACTATGGCAAGTGAGAGACATGAAAGATGCAAGAAATATGGATAATGAAGAAGGAATATTTTCACTTCAAATGAGTGATAGTTTTATAACTGTTGATAATTATATTATGGATAGTTTTGTAAAGTCAATGCTTCCAACAATGCAAGACATAGATTTAGAATTTATGCAAGAAGTGAGAAGAAGAATAGCAGAACAGTGCCAAAAATATGGAGTGGATAAGAAATTTTGCTTTCAAGAAGATACAAAACGAAAGTTTGAAATAATGGATAAACAAAATAGAAGACCAGAAGTAGAAAAATAATAAAAAGTTTAGAAGAAGGAGAGTGTGAAAATGGAAAAAGTAATTGGTTTAGTTATGGCAGCAGGAGTAGATGACAGAATGAAATCTAAAAAGTCAAAATTAGCACAAGAGCTATATGGAAAGGCTGTTATTAAAAGAGTAGTGGATTCTTTCAAAAAAGCAGGAATTGAAGATATAGCAGTTATTGTAGGAGAAAATAAACAAGAGATCGAAGATATCCTAAAAGACGAAGTAACATATCTTTATCAAGAAAGTTGTCTAGGAACAGGTCATGCTATTATGCAAGCAGTTAGTTACTTAGAAGGAAAAAAAGGAAGAGTAGTAATTGCAAATGGTAATATTCCACTTATTACATCCAAAACAATTCAAACAGTAGTAGAAAAGTCAGAAAATGAGGAAGAAGCTGCTACTATTTTAACAGGTATTATTAGTGAACCAACAGGATATGGAAGAGTTATTAGAAAAGATAATAAAATTGAAGAAATCGTGGAAGAAAAAGAAACAACAGAAGCTGAGAAGAAAATTTTAGAAGTAAATGCAGGACTATATTGTTTTGAAATTTCAAAGTTATTGGAAATTATCGGAAAATTACAACAAAGTAGTATAGGATTATATTATCTAACAGATGTCATCAAAATGTTCCATGCTAAAGATTTTAAAGTTGGTGGAGTATTAGTGGAAGATAATACTGAAATTTTAAGTTTAAATACAAAAGCACAATTAGAGATGCTTACTAGAATTTTAAGAATTCGTATTAATACCATGCATATGAATAATGGAGTTACCATTGAAGATGTGAATTCAACTTACATATATGAAGATGTAGAAATCGGAATAGATACAGTTATTCATCCAAATACTACTATTAAATCAGGAGTTATTATTGGAGAAGATTGCAATATTGGACCAAATGCATATATCAGAGAAGGATGTAAATTAGCTAACAAAGTGAAAGTAGGAAGTTTCGTAGAAATTAAAAAAGCAATTATAGCAGAAGGTTCAAAAGTACCACATTTATCATATATGGGTGATTGTGAAATTGGAACAAAATGTAATATTGGTTGTGGAACGATTACTTGTAATTATGATGGAAAAAATAAACATAAAACAAAAATTGGAGATAATTGCTTTATTGGCTCAAATGTCAACTTAGTAGCGCCAGTAAATATTGGAGAACATACATTAATTGCAGCAGGGTCAACTATTACAGAAGATGTGCCAGCAGAAAGTTTAGGAATAGCAAGACAAAGACAAACCAACAAAGAAGGTTGGAACGAAGGAAAATAAGTGTTAGTTAAGGGACGTATGTTTTTCTGACGAAAGCGAAGCTTTTGTTGGAAAAACGTATGTCCCTTAACTGACGCGAACGAAATAGTGTATTAACTATTGTTGTTCGCCAGGTAGAAAATAATCTACAACACCGTATACTAATGCACCAACGATAGCAGCCATCCAAGAAACTGTATAACCTGCTACGAAGTATTGAGTAACATATAGTACAACTGCAGAAAGAACAAATCCTACAAATCCTTTACCAAAAGAACTTGCATGTAAACCAGTAAATTTTGTAATTAAATAATCAATAGCAGTAAGGACAACAGCTGCGGCAGCTAATGACCATATATTATTAATTTGAAATCCTGGTGTAAAAAATGCAGTAATAGCAAGAACAACGGCAGCCGTTACTAATCTACCAATGATTTGCCATACCATTCCTTTAGAATTAGAACTTGTTTGTGCGTTTGTATTATTATCTGACATAATTAAAACCTCCTTAAAAAGCGAATTGTCCATGATGTTTGTGTTTCTAATTGTAGTATGAACAAAAAATAAAAATTTATTCAAAATGAATTGAATAGATTTTATTTTTTTTGGTTAAAATCAGTAGTGAAGAGTTTTAATATATATAAATTTATTTTATAAAAAATAATTTTAGGAGAAAAAAATGTTAATTACATTAATTAGAAGTATTATTTTATACATAATTGTTTTAATTGTTATGAGATTAATGGGAAAACGAGAAATAGGGCAATTGCAACCATTTGAGCTTGCCATTTCTATTATGATAGCAGATCTAGCAGCGATTCCAATGTCAGATACAGGAATTCCCATTACTAATGGTATTATTCCTATTTTAGGTCTACTCATTATGCATTTGCTAATTTCTTTAATTAATATGAAGAGTGTTAAGATGAGAGAGTTAATGTGTGGAAGACCAACTATTTTAATATATCGAGGAAGAATTGATGAAAAAGCATTAAAAAAAGAAAGATTTACGATTAATGAATTGGAAGAAAGATTGAGAGATAATAGTGTTTTTAATTTAGGGGATGTAGAATATGCTATCTTAGAAACCAGTGGACAAGTAACAGTCATTCAAAAACCCAATAAGAGAACTACGATTCCAGAGGATTTTGATATTATGCCAGAATATGAAGGAATTGCTTATGATTTAGTGGTAGATGGAAAAATTATGCAAGAAAATTTAAGAAAAATAGAAAAGGATGAAGTTTGGCTTAGAAAAGAAGTAAGCAAGTTTCATATTAGTCCAGAAAAGGCACTGATTGTCACTTTTGATGGAAAAGGGCAAATTTTTTGTCAAGCAAAAGATTAAAAAATATAGGGAAGTGAAAAGGTGAAAAAATATGTATAAAGAATTAATAATAAGCTTTATTGTAATAGCTTTAGTAGTAATAGGGAACATTATTACACAAAATAATACGATTGAAGCGGTTAGTCAAATAAGCGGTGAATTAACTTTATTACGTGAAGAAATGGAGAAAGAAAATGTAGACCAAGAAAAATCTCAAAAGCAAATGAAGAACGTAGAGGAGATTTGGAAGAAAAGATATAAATTGATGGCCTTTTATACAGAACATAATGAACTTGAGAAAGTTCAAACAGAACTTACAAAGTTAAAAGCTGATATTCATATGGAGGAATATGCTCAAGGAGTAGAAAATTTAGAAAGCTGTATCTTTATTCTTGAGCATATTAAGGATAAGAGTGCGCTAAAGATTGTTAATATATTTTGATTGTGTATAACATAAATATGATAAATTTTCTTGTTTTTCAAATGCCCGAGGTAGTCAGCAAGTTCAAAGAAGAAAGTCAACTCGGTACCTTTCAAAACTGCGAAAACATATCATATTTACGTTATATATTAATTCACTGCAAATTAATAAATTACATTAAATCTTTCATAGTATAATAACCAATCTTCTGCTTTACTAAGAATTTTGTGGCTTTGATAGCGCCTTCTGCGAAAATAGTTCTAGAATGAGCAGTATGTTTAATTTCTAGGGTTTCATTAGGATTAAAAAAGAATACCGAATGCTCTCCGACAATATTTCCACCACGAATGCTAGAAAATCCAATTTCTTTTGGATTTCTTTTTTCTCGTTTTTGCATACGATTAAACTCATAAATATAGGAACCTTCCGCATTGATACTATTTGCTAATAGGAGGGCAGTACCACTTGGACTATCCTTTTTTTGATTATGATGTGTTTCTACAATTTCAATATCTGCTTCTGGTAATTTTTGAGAAAGTTTAGCAATGATTTGACTGACAAGAGTAATTTCATAAGACATATTACTAGATTGGAAAATAGGAATTTGCACAGAGGTATCTAAGATTTCATTTTGCTGTTCTTTGGTAAACCCTGTAGTGGCTATAACCATAGGAATATGGTGAGACATACAATAAGGCAAAAGAGAAATGGTAGCTTCAGGGGTAGAAAAGTCAATAATAACATCAGGAGATTCTAAAAGAGAGTCTATATTAGGAAAGATAGGGTAGTATGAATTAGAATTGTTATGTCTGTCGAGTCCTCCTAGTAAGTTCATATCTTTTTCTTGTAAAATTAGCTTAGCAACTTCATTTCCCATTTTTCCACCAATACCATTGATTAAAAGTTTTATCATTTTTACACCTTCTTTATGATAAATGTATGTTGCAGTATGAAAAGATATGCAAGAAGGTAAAGAAATCAAAAGACTGTGTGAGATTCACACAGTCTTTTGAAAAAATATAACTAAACAATTCTAAAGATTATCAAACTTAAAAATACATAAGCATATTTGTATAACTTCTTAGTATGTAAAGATTTTCTAAAATAACAAAATGTTTCTCGACAAGCACTATATTTATCTGCAAAGGTTACAAGCATAGTTTCCTTAAAATGTGGAAATTGAATTGTAACAGGCCACATATGGTTGACGATAACATCTTGCTCAATAGCATTCAGATCAAAAAGTTCTTTAGCATTTTTCAATGCAATTTTAGGATGTAGGAAAGCATGTTGACTAGTCCATTTTTTATCAGGTTTTTCATGAGTATGCCAATCATATAAGAATAAGTCATGTAGCATAGCACCACGAGTAGCAGAAACGTAATCCAGATGAAAGAATTTACACATTAAGTAAGTATAATAAGCAACTTGCATACAGTGTTGATAACAAGAAGTATTTGCATGTTGATTGAAGTTTCTCATTTGTTTTACAGTTGGATGTTCTACTAAATCCTGAATAATGTTCATAAACTCATTATAACGGCATATATTATTTTTAGTTATGTTACTTTCTAATTTTTTTTCCAATGTATGGTTTAACATCAATTTAAACTCCTTTTTTCATAATAGGAACAATATTTTAAACTCTTACTTAATTATATCATATTATCTCGAAAATAGAAATAATTTAAGGAAATTTTAAGGTTTATGGAAGAAGTTTAAATTTTTTCATTTCTTCTTCCAACCTAGAGCTATTAGCAATTGACATAGGTACAAGTGGTAATCTAGGCAAGCCCACTTGATATCCCATTTTAGCCAGTGCAGCTTTTACAGGAATAGGATTTACTTCACTAAATAAAGAAGAAATAAGGGGAATGGATTTTATTTGAGAGTCTTTTGCTAAAGTAAAATTACCACTTAAGTAGTCAAAGATCATATTGTGTACAAATTTAGGAGCAAGATTAGAAAGTACTGAAATAACGCCAATACCACCTAAAGATAAAATAGGGAGAGCTTGGTCATCATTACCAGAGTAAATCCATAAGTTATCACCACATAAGTTAGCAATTTTAGCCACTTGTGAAATATCGCCACTAGCTTCTTTGATACCAACAATATTGGAAATTTTAGAAAGTTCCAAACAAGTTTCAGGCAAAATGTTTACACCAGTTCGACTTGGCACATTGTATAGAATAATAGGAAGAGTGACATTTTTAGCGATTTCAGAGTAATGGGCAACTAGACCTGCTTGTGTTGTTTTATTGTAATAAGGAGTGACTAATAATAAGCCATCTACACCAACACTTTCTGCATATTGAGAAAGTGAGATGGCTTCTTGTGTGTTGTTGCCACCTGTACCAGCGATAACAGGAATTCTTTTATGTACGGTTTGAACAGTAAATTCAATTACCTTTTTCTTTTCCTCTAGGGACATTGTAGAGGACTCGCCAGTAGTGCCACAGATAATAACGCTATCAGCACCTTGCTCCACTTGAAATTCTAACAGTTTTTTTAATTCCTCAAAATTAACACCATCTTTTGTAAAAGGGGTAACCAAAGCAGTACCACAACCAATAAACAGACTTTTCTTCAAAATAAAACCTCCTTGGATACAGATAAACTAATGTATAATATGAAATAAAGTGTTTTTATGCCAACAAATTTGAAAAAAATGTGGATAGGTAGAATAAACCTTGAAAAAGTAAACTAATTATGTTATAATACAAGAAGCGTTCTATAGAAAAATCTACTAGCAAATGTGCAAAAGTAGAAACTTTGTTACTAAAAAGAATAAAAGAGGTGATAAGATGGCAACTTATACAGAAAAGGGGCGGACAGTAGAAGTAGAACAAGTAGCCAACTTAAGCAAAGCAGAAGTCAGAATGTTCTTCTATTTTTTGACTAAAAAGGCAGGTTGCTTTCCGGAGAAAAAACAAAGAAAATTTAATGCATACTTTGGATTGGGAATGATGCCAGAAGAGATGGGGTTTATTACCAAAAAAGGAGATCAGGCATTTTGTATTAGAGAAACACATCCTGGTTACTATACCCTCTACATGTCAAAAAACGAAGAATGTGCCTTATGCTGTTGGATTAAAAAGATAGTGGCAGAAGTAAAGAAGTAACAAGGAAAAGCAAAAAGAGAACATCAACTAATATGGTGGGTGTTCTCTTTTTGTTACACAAGTTCCAAGTGTAATGCTATTTCAAAAATCCATTAATAATTTGTTCTTCAGCTTCAGCTTCAGTTAAACCAAGTGACATTAATTTAATAATTTGTTCTCCTGCAATTTTTCCAATAGCAGCTTCATGAACTAAACTAGCATCAATATCATTAGCAATGATTTGAGGAGTAGAGATTACTTTTGCCTTATCCATAATGATAGCATCGCATTCTACATGACCAAAACACTTTGTATTACCATCTACATTAGAAATAAATTCCTGCACAGAATGGTCACGAGCAATAGAACGAGAAGCAACATGTACACTAGAGTTTTCTCCATTTAAGTTTACATCAAAAATAGTTTTAGCTGTTTGATTACCTGCTGTCATAATACGTTCGGTAATGACTAAATTACTATTAGGTCCAAGTTCACCTTTTGTTTCACGAACAGTTGAAGTAACTCCTTTAATCTGTACAGTTTCCATTTCTAAGTTACTACCATCTTCTAAATGCACAATGGTTTGAGGATTTAAGATTTTATCTCCAGTACCTTCGCCTTCACCATAATGCTTTTCAATATATTTTACTTTGCTATTCTTTGCTAGGTGGAAAGTATGAATCCCATCATGCTCTGCTGTTTCACAAGAGGTGTTGTGGATACCACAACCTGCAATAATAACAACATCAGCATTTTCACCAATATAGAAATCGTTATACACCACATCGTTAAAACCACCTTGCGTTAGAATAACAGGGATGTGTACACTTTCATTTTTTGTATTTGGCTTAATGATAATATCAATTCCAGGTTTGTCCTCTTTGGTTATAATGTCAATATTAGCTGTTGTTTTTCTGGCAACACCTTTTCCATTTTCACGAATATTATATGCACCCATAGGAGTTTTCTCAATGTCAGCAATGGATTTTAATAAATTCATTTCAATAGCATCTAATTTATTTTTAATTTCATTACTCATAAATTAATTACCTCCTTTATTTAGCATTACCTTGCAAGGTTTAGTAGTTTGGTTTAAGAGAAGAGGGAGGATATCTTCTTTTTGACCAACAGCTGTAATTTCGCCATTAGCTAATAAAATAATTTCATCAGAAATGTTTAAGATTTTCTCTTGATGTGAAATGATAACAATGGAAGAGTTTTGAATTTCAGTGTGCATTTTTTCAAATACACTAATCAGACTATTAAAACTCCATAAATCAATTCCAGCTTCTGGTTCATCAAATACAGTAAGTTTTGATTTCTTCGCAGCTAGCATTGCAATTTCAATGCGCTTTAATTCTCCACCAGATAGTGAACCACTAATTTCACGATTTAAGTAATCTTTAGCACATAAGCCAACATCAGATAGATAATCGCAAGCTTCAGAAAGTTTTAAGCTGTTTCCAGCAGAAATCTCAATTAAGTCTTTTACTGTTAAACCTTTAAATCTAACAGGTTGTTGAAAAGCAAAGCCAATTCCAAGTTTGGCTCTATCTGTAATATTTTTGTGAGTAATATCTTGTCCATCTAATAAAATGGTACCTTCATCAGGTGGCAAGATACCCATAATAATTTTAGCAAGTGTTGATTTACCAGAACCATTAGGACCAGTAATGCAAACTAACTTGCTATTGTCTATTTTTAAATCAATATGATTTAAAATTTGTTTGTTATCTCTTGCAAAAGAGATGTTTTTTAACTCTAACATAATGCCTCCAATTTCTAGTTTTAAGAATATATATCATACGTAAATTAGCCACTTGGTGAATTATATATTTTTTAAAACATCATCATTTTAGCACAAAATGCAAGAAAATACAACAAAAAGTGAAAAATGGAGAGATTGACATTTCTTTGTTTCTTTGATACAATGAAACAAAGAATATAAAATTAGAAAATGAATATAATACAAGGAGAACATGAAAAATGGAAGTTTTAGAAATGGAGAAAAGAGTAATGAAACCAAAAAGAATATCAGTTTCTGGCAAAAGGCAAATTACAATTCCTTTAGAATTTTGCAAGGCATTAAATATAGAAAATGAAGTTGAGTGTATGATGAAAGATAATTCAATTATTATTAGACCAATTGTTGACACAAGCCAAGATAATTTTGCTGACTTAATATTAGAAGACTTGATAAAGGAAGGATATAAAGGGCAAAAGTTATTAGAAGAATTTAAAAAAAGGAAAACAGAAATAAGAGAGGCTATAAAAGAAGTAAAAAATGAGGCAAGTAAAGTAGCAGAAGATGAAGCACCGTATGCAACAATTGAAGAAGTATTTAAAGAGGAGGAATAAAGGTGTATCAAATTAGATTCATGCCAAGAGCAGAAAAATATATAAAGAAACTAAAAGAAAAAAATTTGAAAGAGAAAATAAAAAATGCTATTTATGAGATACAGAGGAATCCATATATAGGTGAAATGAAAAAAGGGGACTTAAGTGACATATATGGATTCGACGTATTTTATCACAAAACTAATTATGAAATTTCGTATCAAATATATTCTGAAAAAGAAGTAATAATTATTATCTTAATTGGAACAAGAAAAAATTTTTATCAAGAACTAAAAAAGTATATTTCTAACAGCTAATTAACTTCTCTAAAATTTGTACTGCGTTACTTGCAGCACCTTTTCTTAAATTATCAGCAACTACCCATAAATTTACGCCAGACTTTACACTGAAATCTCTACGAATTCTACCAACAAAAACTTCATCTTTGCCATTAGTATCCAAAGTAGTAGGGTAAGTCTCAAAATTAGTATCATCTTTTATAATTATTCCAGGGGCCTTTTGCAATACTTCTTTTAATTCAGACAGTTCAAAATCTTTTTTAAATTCTACATTAATAGCTTCACTATGACTATTCAAAACAGGAACTCTAACTGTTGTTGCAGTAATTGCTAAGTCTAGTTTTTTAAAGATTTTTCTTGTTTCATTTATCATTTTTTCTTCTTCTTTGGTATAACCATTTTCCAAAAAAACATCAATATGTGGTAAGCAGTTATTAAAAATGGGAATAGGGAATTTTTGTAATTCATATCCACAAGTGCCATTATGCTTAATGCCATTTTCTAAATCTACAATACCTTTATGACCAGCTCCTGAAACAGACTGATAAGTGCTATAGACCACTCTTTTAATATGATAGGTGTCATCCAAAGGTTTTAAAGCAACAACTGCTTGAATAGTAGAACAGTTTGGATTGGCAATAATACCTTGATGATGGCTAATTTCTTCAGGATTAACTTCAGGAACTACTAAAGGTACTTTACTGTCCATTCTAAAGGCACTGCTATTATCAATCACAATGCAACCTTTAGAAACTGCAATAGGAGCGTACTTTTTAGCAACTTCGCCACCAGCTGAAAAAATAGCATAAGAAAAACCAGCGTCAAAAGAACTAGGTGTCAATTCTTGAACAATATATTCATTTTCTAAAAAGTGGATTTTCTTTCCAGCAGATTTGCTAGAAGCAAAGAAAGTATATTCTTCAATAGGTAATTTTTTTTCTTCTAAAACTTTTAAAATAGTTTGACCTACAAGACCAGTAGCGCCAATAATGGCTAATTTGTTTGTTCTCATATTCTTTCATCCTTTCAGTTTTATTATATGAGAAAAAAACTTGTCTATATTACTAAGGATTTTATAAAAATGCTTGCGTCTTTTTCAAAAATTGCTATATAATAGAAAAAAATGTTTTGGTAAAAGGAAAAAAGTATGATAGATTTAAAACAAAGTGTACAATATATAAAAGGGGTAGGACCTAATCGAGCAGCCTTATTAAATAATTTAGGAATTTATACTTTGGGTGATTTAATCACCTATTTTCCTCGTGAGTATGAAGATAGAAGCAAAATAAGAAAAATAGAAGAACTAACCGATGGAGAGGAAGCTACTATTGAAGCAAAAGTAGTTTCAGAAGTAACTGCAAATCGTATTCGTAAAAATATGACAGTATTAAAAACTATGGTAGAAGACGAAACAGGAAAGTGCATGATTACTTGGTTTAATCAGACTTATGTGAAACAACAAATCAAAAGAGGAGAGACTTATCGCTTTTTTGGAAAAGTAGAAAAGAACTTTACTAAAACGGAAATGAGAAGTCCTGTCTATGATGAAGTTGGTAAAAACAAAAATACAGGAAAAATTATGCCCATATATCCTTCCACATATAAACTATCGCAAACAGCAATTAGACAAGCAGTGGAGAATAGCTTAAAAATGGTGGCAAACAAATTAGAAGAAACTTTGCCTGAGTATTTACTTTCAGAATATAACCTACAAGGATTAGAAGAAAGTTTACAAAAAATTCATTTTCCAGCTTCAAAAGCAGAACGTTTGCAAGCACGTAAAAGATTAGTTTTTGAAGAACTATTAAGTTTGCAATTAGCTTTACTAGAATTAAAAGGTCAGGCAGAAATACAAGAGGGAATTTGCTATAGCAAAGATGTAAAAATGTCTGATGTAATTAATAATTTACCTTTTAAATTGACAAAAGCACAGCTAAGAGTATTAGAAGAAATTGATAAAGATATGGAATCTCCAAAAGTAATGAACCGTTTGTTACAAGGAGATGTTGGCTCTGGTAAAACTGTTGTAGCAATGATTGCTGCCTATAAAGCAGTGAAGTCAGGTTACCAAGTAGCTGTTATGGCACCAACTGCAATTTTAGCCACACAGCATTTGGAAGAATTTCAAAAGATTTTAGAACCAATGGGAATTCGATGTAGCTTATTACTTGGGGCAACGAAAAAGAAAGAAAGAGAAGAAATTTTAGAACAGTTATCAGATGGTACAATTCAGATATTAATTGGTACACATGCTTTGATTACAGACAAAGTCATTTTCCATAAATTGGGTTTGGTAGTAACAGATGAGCAGCACCGTTTTGGTGTACGCCAAAGAGCAGCTATTTCTAATAAAGGAGCCAACCCAGATGTGTTAGTTATGACAGCAACACCAATTCCAAGAACACTTGCCTTAATTTTATACGGTGATTTGGATATTTCTATTATTGATGAATTACCACCCAACAGGAAAAAGATAGAAACTTTTGCAGTAACCAAAAGAATGGAAGAAAGAGTGAATAATTTTATTTGTAAAAATATTGACGAAGGAAGACAAATTTATGTTGTATGTCCTTTAGTAGAAGAAAAAGAAGAAGTAGACATTGATGAGCAAAAGGCAGATTTAAAAGCAGTCAAAGAATGGACGCAGAAATATCAAGAAGAAATTTTTCCAAAGTATCGAGTAGACTGTGTTTATGGAAAAATGAAACCAAAAGAAAAAGATGAAGTAATGGAGAAATTTAAAAATGGAGAGATTGATATTTTAGTATCTACCACAGTGATTGAAGTTGGAGTAAATGTTCCAAATGCGAGTGTTATGGTGGTAGAAAATTCAGAAAGATTTGGTTTGGCGCAACTTCATCAATTGAGAGGAAGAGTAGGCAGAGGAGAATATCAATCTTATTGCATTTTGAAATATGATAGTCATTGCTCGCAAGTAGGAAGAGAAAGAATGAAAACTATGCAAGAAACTAATGATGGATTTGTAATTGCAGAAAAGGATTTAGAACTTCGTGGAACAGGAGAGTTCTTTGGAACAAAACAACATGGTATTCCAGAATTTAAGATTGCTAACTTATTTGTAGATATGCCAATGCTAAAATCTGTCCAAAGTGTAGCATTAAAGATAGAGGCAGAAGATAAAGGGCTACGAGAAGAAAAAAATATGAGACTACGTAAATTAGTAGATAATAGATTAAATCAAAGCATAGCTTTATAATGAATAAGCTTGATAGGTAGATAAACGGAAATAGTAAAAATGCCTTGACATTTACATAAAAACACAATATGTTATAGGGGAAGTAAAACGAAAGGAGAAAAGCCTATGGACACACAAATGCTTACAACTAATAAAGGTGGAGAATTAATTAGTTTTAAAATAAATGGCGAAGAGAAGATTCATCAAGGAGAAAGTTGCATAGATGAAAATGGCAAAGTTTATTGGAAAAGACATTCACCAGTATTATTTCCAATTGTAGGAAAATTAAAGAAAAACAAAACTTTAATTGGCGGAAGAACTTATGAATTGCCACAACATGGATTTGCCAGAGATTTAGAGTTTGAGCCAATCACAAAATTAGATAATTTTCATTCCTATGTTTTAAGAAGCAATAAATATACATTGGCAAAGTATCCTTATGAATTTGAATTATATAACACATATCGTACAGAAGGAAATAAATTAACTACGATTTATAAAGTGGTTAATACTGGATTAATCAATTTACCATTTGGAATAGGAGGACATCCTGCTTTTAAGATTGACCAAGAAGAGTTAAAAAAGGGACATTACTATTTAGAATTTGACCAAGAAGAAGACAAAATTCACTTTCTTTATTTAATAGATGGCTTAATTGGTACAGAATATGCTAAAAATCCAATGGAGAATAAAAAGATTATTCCAATTGGTCCACATACATTTGATAATGATGCACTAATCATGAAAGGAATTACTTCTAACAAAATTAGTTTAAAAAAGAGAATAACAGAAGACACTGTTTTAACAATGGACTTTACAGATTTTCCATATTTAGCAATTTGGTCAAAACCAAATGCGCCATTTATCTGTATTGAACCATGGTTTTCAACAGCAGATACAGTAAAAGGTTCAGGAGTATTTACACAAAAGCGAGATCTTATTTCATTAAAGCCGAATGACTCGTTTGAATGCAAGTATACAGTGACATTTCAGCTAGCCGTAGGGAGTGGAACGACTGTACGGATAGTTGATGCAATCGAGCAAAGCGAGGTTGTAAACCTTATATTAGTGTCAGTTTTGGGGACGTTCTTTAAAAGTGACAAAAATGTCAGTTTAACCTACGTCCCTAAAGTGACAAAAGTGTCAGTTTTTGGGACACACTTTGATAGAATAGATTGAGAAATAGAGGGAGCAAAAAATGGGACAAATTATCTTAAGAATAGTAGCAATGATTTTAGTAGCTATTGGAGTAGTTTGCATTTTTGATGCAAGAGTGATCACAAAAAAGGCTTTTAGTTTTGGAGACCAAAATGAAGGTAGTTTAGGATTAAAAATATTAGGATTTATTATTGCAATAGTGGGGGCTTTGATATTTTATTTTACGATGTAATTCTGTATTACAAGGCAATATTGGAGGTTAGGAGGCTAAATAATGAAAAGCGAAGAAAATTATATCATAGAAAATGAAATAACTGATAAAGTAAAAAAACAAGAATATTGGAATACGGGTATTGGACTAAATAAGGTTGACAACCTAGAACCTTCTAAGTACTTGTTAGAATTATCTCAAAAAAATATTAATGGAGAATTAAAATATTACGAAGTAGAAAATTCCCTAAAGACATATTACGAAATGCAGGATTTGAATGATGTTCAAAAGCAAAATGAAAAAGAATGTGATTTAGTTTCTTTAAGAATAGCACAACTCTTAGAAGATAAAAGTTTTGGCTTTAGTCCCATTACATTAAAAAATATTCACAAATACTTATTTGAAGATATTTATGACTTTGCAGGAAAATATAGAAATTATAACATTACAAAAAAAGAAGAAATATTAAATGGAGATACAGTTAAATATGTCAATTATCAAGATTTAGAAAGTTACTTGGAATATGACTTTAAAGAGGAAAAAGAATTTGACTATTCAAAATTAAATCAAAATGAATTTATTGAGCATATTGCAAAATTCACTTCGACTATTTGGCAAGTTCATCCTTTTGGAGAAGGAAATACTAGAACTACGGCAGTATTTATAGAGAAATATTTAAATAATATGGGATTTCAAGTAAATAGCGATATGTTTAAAGAATATAGTTTGTATTTTCGCAATGCTTTAGTAAGAAGCAATTATGGAAATATTCCAAAAGGAATTTATCCGACATTGGATTATTTACTTTTGTTTCTTGAAAATTTATTGCAAAATAAAAGTAATGAATTAAGAAATAGAGAATTATATATAAAAGAATTATTTAAAAATGACAATTAAATTCTTGCTATTTAAAAAATAGTATGTTACAATATTTAAAGAATTTCGAAAAACGAAGAAAAAGAGGAGTAAGTTCAAACTAGCTAGAAAGAGAAAAGAAGTGGATACGTTGAGAGCTTCTTATAGAAAAGAGAACTGAAGGTAGCTTTGGAGTTGATAAGGTGAAATAAGAGTAAGCTTATCCGTGTAACTTGCGTTAAAAGGAATTGAAGATTTGGCTAACTTATTAGCTAAAATTAAGGTGGTACCGTGAGAAATAATTACCTCGCCCTTATATAGGAGCGAGGTTTTTTGTGTATTTATGTAGTTAAACTAAAGTAAACTTTAGTTTAACTAATAAAATATGAAAAGGAGGAATTAAGTAATGAAAGAAGTAAAAGAAGGGGAAATTTACAGACATTTTAAAGGTCCATTTTATTATGTCATTTGTGTAGGATTAGATTCAGAAACAAGAGAAAGAATGGTTGTGTATAGACATTTAGATGGTTCAAATATCATTTGTGTTAGACCTGAGAAGATGTTTTTAGAGGAAATTCCAGAAAGGCCAGATAATGTTACAGGACAAAAGGTAAGATTTGAATTAATAGAAAATTTAAAAGATTATAACTTGTCAGAGTAGGGATAAATGTTGCACATGGGGACAGATGTCGCACAAACTATACATCTCACTATGTTCGATTGCATAAGTTATCTGTAACTCACTATGTTCGAACAGCTAACTTAACGTCCCCATCTGCGACATCTATGTGACAAATTAAAGGAGGAAAATATGAGTAATCGTAAGCCATTAGAAGGAAAGTTTGAACCTAAAAGCTTTGAAGAGAAAATTTATCAAGAGTGGAATGAGAAAGGTTACTTCAAACCATCTGAAGATAAAAGTAAAGAGCCATATACTATTGTAATTCCACCACCAAACATTACTGGAAAATTGCATATGGGACATGCTTTAGATGAAACACTACAAGATATTTTAATTAGGTATAAAAGAATGAGAGGGTATAACACATTGTGGATACCTGGTACAGACCATGCCTCAATTGCTACGGAAGCCAAGATTGTAGAGAACTTGAAAAAGCAAGGAATTACAAAGGAAGATTTAGGAAGAGAAGGCTTCTTAGAGAAAGCATGGGAATGGAAAGAAGAATATGGAGGAACTATTTTAAACCAATTAAAAAAATTGGGATGTTCTTGTGATTGGTCAAGGGAACGTTTTACCATGGATGAAGGATTATCAAATGCAGTAAAGCATGTTTTTGTAGAGTTGTATAAAAAAGGATTAATCTATAGAGGTAAAAGACTAATTAACTGGTGTCCTTATTGTGATACTTCTATTTCAGATATAGAGGTAGAGTATGAAGAAGAACCAACACATTTATGGCATATTAAATATCCTATTAAAGGAGAGGAAGGAAAATATGTTATAGTTGCAACAACAAGACCAGAAACTATGCTTGGCGATACTGGTGTTGCAGTTCATCCAAGTGATGAAAGATACAAAGACTTAGTTGGTAAAATGGTAGTTTTACCAATCATGAATAAAGAAATTCCAATTATAGCAGATGAATTTGTAGAAACAGAATTTGGAACAGGTGCTGTAAAGCTAACGCCTGCTCATGACCCTAACGACTATGCAGCAGCTGTTAAACACAATTTGGAAATATTAGAAGTATTTGATGCTAATTTCAAAATGGGAAATTTAGTACCAGAGTATCAAGGAATGGAATTATTAGAGGCAAGACAAAAAATTGTAGAAAGACTAGAAAAAGAAGGATATTTAATTAAAACAGAAGACTATACACATAATGTAGGAAAATGCTATCGTTGCCATCATACCATTGAACCACACATTTCAGAGCAATGGTTTGTTAAAATGGAGCCTTTAGCAAAGCCTGCTATTGAAGCGGTAAAAAACAAAGAAATTAGATTCATACCAGAAAGATATGAAAAAACTTATTTTAACTGGATGGAGAATATTCAAGACTGGTGTATTTCAAGACAAATATGGTGGGGACATAGAATTCCAGCCTATTACTGTGAAGACTGTGGTGAAGTGATAGTAGCTGAACAAGAACCACAAAAATGTTCAAAATGTGGTAGCATGCATCTAAAACAAGATGAAGATACGTTAGATACTTGGTTTAGTTCTGCGTTATGGCCATTTTCTACTTTAGGTTGGCCAGACAAAACAGAAGATTTTGAATATTTCTATCCAACAAGTACTTTAGTTACTGGTTATGACATCATTTTCTTCTGGGTAGCAAGGATGATTTTTTCAGCCTTAGAGCATACGGGAAAGCCACCATTTAAAGATGTGTTTATTCATGGAATTGTGAGAGATAGTCAAGGAAGAAAAATGTCTAAGAGCTTAGGAAACGGAATTGATCCATTAGAGATTATTGATCAATATGGAACAGATGCCCTACGTTTTTCATTAGTATTAGGTATTTCAGCAGGGAATGATATCCGTTATATGCCAGAAAAATTAGAGCAAGCTTCTAACTTTGCTAACAAAGTATGGAATGCAGCAAAGTTCGTAAGTAGCAATTTAGCAGATGAGCAAAAGGTAAGAGATTTTTGTTATGAAGCTTTTGAAAAAAATATGACATATGACCCAACATATTTTAGACTAGAAGATAAATGGATTTTGAACAAGTTTGATAAATTAGTAGTAGATGTAACGAAAAACATAGATAATTACGACTTAGGAATTGCACTGGATAAGATTTATAGCTTTATTTGGAATGAATATTGTGATTGGTATATTGAAATGGTTAAGCCTAGAATTTATAGTGATGATGATAACATCAAGGTTCCAGTTAGTGATGTATTAAGTCATATTTTAGCATCCTCTTTAAAGCTATTACATCCATTTATGCCATTTATTACAGAAAAGATTTATTCTCATTTAATTGTATTTGGAACAGAAGATTTAATTGTAGCAAAATGGCCAGATATGAGAGAAAAGTTTGTCTTTGATAAGGAAGAAGAATTTATAGAAAAATTAAAGAAACTAATTGTGGAGATTAGAAATGTAAGGGCTACTAGAAATATTCATCCATCTAAGAAGTCAGAGTTGATTTTTGTTACTGACCAATATGAAAGAGAAATCAAAGAGGCAGAAGAAATTTTATTAAAATTAGGATTTGGAACAAAGGTAACTATTCAAAAAGATAGAATAGGACTTCCTGAAAATGCAATTACTATTATGCAAGATGATATGGAATTATACATGCCATTAGAAGATTTGGTAGATTTAGAAGAAGAGAAAAAGAGATTACAAGAGGAGAAAGCAAAACTAGAAGCAGAAGTAGCAAGAGGACAAAAAATGCTTTCTAATCCAGGATTTGTAAATAAAGCACCAGAAGCAAAAATTAATGAGGAAAAAGCCAAGCTTGCAAAATATGAGGAAATGCTTGCAAAAGTGGAAGAGAGATTAGGAAGCTTATAGTAAATTAATAATATACATTATTTAAAGGTCACAAAAAAAGCCAACCTCCTACAAAAGCACATAGGAGATTGACAAAGAGCTTTAATCGAACCAAATTCTGCAAGAGAATTCGTCGCCGTCCCAACTCAGCCCAGCGGCTTCCATGGAATTGCAAGTTTCGATAAGAATGTAGCCGGAATTGTCGGCTGTTCCCCGAATAAAAACATTAGTCTTGCCACGCTCGAGAGCTTGGCATACTGTTGTCAAATCGGAGATGGTAAGCAGCAAATTCTCTTTATCGGTGTGGAGCTTGTCCAAATCGATATAGGGAACCGCTGCTTTAGGAATGTAGTTCCCGTTCGAAAGCAGGATATCGGCTTCTAACAGCAGAAGCTGTTGCAGTGCACTGAGGTGCTTTTGAATCTCCTGATTCAGTTTGGCGATTGCTACTTTCCGTTTCTCGTTCTTCATGATAGATAGCTCCTTTTTATGATTTAGGGTATTACCTATATAACGTTTATTATAACATAATTTACATAAAAAGTCAAAAAATATACTTTTAATAACATACTAGAAAAAGAGGTTAAAAATGAAAATTTCAACAAAAGGTAGATATGCCTTAAGAGTTATGATAGACATAGCTACACAAAAACAAGAAGGATATATATCGCTAACTGATATTGCTAAAAGGCAGGAAATTTCTAATAAATATTTGGAGCAGATTATTGGGAAACTGTTGAAAGCTGGATATTTAAAATCTGCTAGAGGAAATAGTGGTGGATATATGCTAAGTAAAAAGCCAAAAGAATACAAAGTTGGTGATATTTTAAGAGTGATGGAAGAAAAATTATCTCCCACAGATTGTGTTACAGAAGGATGCAGTAGACAAGAGAACTGCAAAACATTTTCTTTTTGGAAAGGGCTAGATGATGTCATTAGTGAATATGTAGATAGTAAGACGCTTGAAGATTTAATTAAATAGAAAATAGTATTTTAATAGAATTAGGCTTATGATAGTATGATTATGCAGTAGCGAGTGGAGTAGCGTTAGTTACGACCCCGAATACAACTGAGTTATAGAATGCTATAATTCAGCTAAAAAATGACCTGTTTTTTAGCTGAATTATTGCATTCTATTAGGAAGTTGTACAACGTAATAATCATACTATCATAAGCCTAATTCATTTTAGAAGAATACTTTATATATCCTATTGACATAGTAGGAATTAAGAAGTATAATAATAGCCAGAAAAAATAAGGAAGGAAAATGAACAATGAACCAAATATATTTTGACAATTCAGCTACAACAAAGCTAGATGAAGAAGTATTAAAAGAAATGATGCCATATTTAACAGAAGACTATGGCAATGCTTCTTCTATTTATAAATTAGGAAGAGAGAGCAGAAAAGCTATTGAAGAAGCAAGAGAAAGAATTGCAAAAGCTATTCATGCAGAACCAAATGAAATTTACTTTACTTCAGGTGGAAGTGAAGCAGATAATACCATTATTAGAGGAGTAGCCTATCAGTATAAAAATAAAGGAAACCATATTATTACCTCTAAAATTGAACACCCAGCAGTATTAGAAACTTGCAAACAACTTGAAAAAGAAGGTTTTGAAGTTTCTTATATTGGTGTAGATGAAAAGGGAAGAATAAATTTAGAAGAATTAAAAAATGTAATTAAACCAGAAACCATTTTGATTAGCATTATGTTTGCTAACAATGAGATTGGAACAATTCAGCCAGTAGATGAGATAGGAAAAATAGCTAAAGAACATCAAATTATATTCCATACAGATGCTGTTCAAGCAGTAGGAACCTTAGATATTGATGTAAAAGACATGAATATTGATAGCTTATCTATGTCATCACATAAATTTTATGGACCAAAAGGAATTGGGGCATTATATGTTAGAAAGGGCATTGTATTCCAAAAGTTTATGAATGGGGGACATCAGGAAAGAGGAAAAAGAGCAGGCACCGAAAATACAGCAGCTATTGTAGGAATGGGAAAAGCAATTGAACTTGCATATGAACATGTAGAAGAACATAGAAATCACTTAAAAGAACTAAGAGATTACTATATCAGCCAAATTCAAGAGAGAATACCATATATTAAAATTAATGGTGAACCTGAGAATGGGCTTCCAGGATTGAGTAATATTTCTTTTCGTTTTATTGAAGGTGAGGGAATACTATTAAATCTTGATTTAAAAGGAATTTCAGCATCTAGTGGTAGTGCCTGTACAAGTGGTTCACTTGACCCTTCGCATGTTCTATTGGCTATTGGATTACCTCATGAGATAGCGCATGGAAGTATTAGAATTTCAATGGGGAAGTATAACACAAAAGAAGAAGTAGACTATTTAATTGAACAGATGGTAGAGATTATAGGTAGACTAAGAGCGATGTCGCCTTTATATGAGAAATTTTTAGAGGAGGAAAAGAATGGAACCATATAATGAAAAGGTAATTGAAAATTATGCAAATCCTAAAAATGTAGGAAAGATAGAAAATGCAGATGGAGTGGGAGAAGTAGGAAACCCTGTCTGTGGAGATATTATGAGAATGTACTTAAAGGTAGAAAACAACAAGATTGTAGATGCGAAATTTCAGACTTTTGGCTGTGGAGCAGCAATTGCATCTAGTAGTGTATCAACAGAAATGATTAAGAATAAAACATTAGAAGAAGCCTTACAAATAACTAACAAAGATGTTGTTAATGAATTAGGCGGACTTCCACCAGTGAAATTGCATTGTTCCGTTTTAGCAGAAGAGGCAATTAGAAAGGCAATTGCAGACTATTATTCTAAACAAGGAATAATGAGCAGGGAATAGATACAAGGGCTTGAGTTTTGTACTTTTCTATGGTAGAATGCAAGAAAACACAAACATAAAATTCGGAGGAATAAAATGAAAACAGGAAAAAAAGTTCTATTAGGTATGAGTGGAGGTGTGGATAGTTCTGTTGCAGCTATTTTGCTACAAAAGGAAGGTTATGAAGTTTACGGAGTTACCTTGAAATTGTGGGAAAGTGAAGAACAAGAAAGCACTTGTTGTAATCTGGAGGCTACTTTAGATGCTAAAAGAGTGTGTGACCAATTAGGAATTCCACACTATACAATGAATGTGAAAGAACAATTTAATGAGCATGTTATTCAAGATTTTATTTGCCAATATAAAAATTGTAGAACACCCAATCCATGTATTGAATGTAATAAATATTTAAAATTCGGTTATATGTATCAAAAAGCAAAAGAGCTAGAAATAGACTATTTGGCAACAGGACATTATGCTAAAATGGAATATAGTGAAGAATATGGAAGATATGTATTGAAAAAAGCAAATAATATTGAAAAAGATCAAAGCTATGTATTATATAGTATGCCAAAAGAATTACTAGGGAAGGTAGTATTTCCACTAGCAAATATGGAAAGTAAAGAGGAAATTAGAAAAGTTGCAAGAGAGCACAACTTACAAGTAGCTAACAAACCTGATAGCGAAGATATTTGTTTTATTCCAGACGGAAATTATAAAGGATTTTTAGAAAACAATTCGGATTTACAGCCCAAAGAGGGAAATATTGTAAATAGACAAGGAGAAATTCTAGGAAAGCATCAAGGCTTGTATCGATATACAATAGGTCAAAGAAAAGGATTAGGAATTGCATATTCAGAACCACTATTTGTGATAGGATTTAAACCTGAAAAAAATGAATTAATTGTTGGTACAGAAAAAGAAATTTATCAGAAAGAAATGCTAGTAAATCAGATTAACTTTTTATTAATTGACCAATTAGAAAGTCCAATGAAAGTAATGGTAAAAACAAGATATTCTAGTAAGGAATATCCAGCTATTATTGAAATGGTACAAGAAGATACCATTAAAGTAACTTTTGATGAGGAAGTTTCGAGAATTACACCAGGGCAGTCAGCTGTATTTTATGTAGATGATATGGTGCTTGGTGGTGGGAAAATAGTATAATAAATGATTTATTATTGCTTTAGCAATTAGAAATCATTATATGCTTTAGTACAAAATGGAGTTTAATCGTGTAATCTTTTTAAGAACTACATCATTAAACTCCATTTTGTATTTTGACTTATTTAGAAGATAAGTGTTCTAATTGTTTTGTATGTTTCTTTGAATTAATTTCTAGTGAAATAAGTCTATTAGAATGGTCTTTTGTTGTTTCTTGTAAATCTTCAATATGTTTGTCATTTTTTTCGAAATGTTCTTGATGCATGGTATGTCCGTCAAATAGTACTGTTGATTTGTCAGAAAAATTAACTTCGAGAAGAATAAGAGTTTGATGCATACTATCAACTTTTTCTTCTAAAGCACAAAGTTTTTTCGTAAGCTTATCAATTCTCTCAGAATGGTCAAGTAATATATAAGTATGTTCAGTTACCATTTCTGATAGTTGATTTACTTTTTCTGATAGTTGAGTTACCGTTTCTGATAGTTGAGTTACCGTTTCTGATAGTTGAGTTACCGTTTCTGATAGTTGAGTTACCGTTTCTGATAGTTCAGCTATTTTTTTGGAATGTTCATTAAGTATTTGGGAGTGCTCATCTAAAGTCCTAGTATGTTCATCTAAAGTTTTTGTGTGTCCATCTAAGGTATGAACACAAACATTTAATAGTTTAGTGTGTTCATGTAGTATTTCTAGAATTTGGTCCTCTTTTGTCATAGAATTTCACCTCCTTTGCAAATAGTAAAATAATTCTACCACACCCTAAAATAAAACACAATGTTTTTGCGGAGAAAAGATAAAATATTTACTAAAAAGTAAAGTCGAAAAAAGTCGAAAAGTTCCAAAAAAACGACAAAACCTCTTATATTTTACTCTGTTCAAGACTTAAAAAAAAATGTATAATGTGGACAAGCAAAAGATAAGGAGGAATACAAGATGAATATAGAATTTGATGAATTGGACAAGCTGTTATATATTCAAATAACAGAAGAAATTGACCATCATACTACAGAAAAACTAAGGAGGAAAATGGATTATGAAATTACAAGATTTATGCCTAGAGAAGTTGTGTTTGATTTTAGTAAAGTTTCTTTTATGGACAGTGCAGGAATAGGTCTATTGATAGGAAGATATAAGCTAGCAAAGCTATTAGGAGGAAGTACTAAAATTATTAATAGTAGTAAGGCAGTGAAGAAAATGTTAGAGATGAGTGGAGTAGTGAGAATTATTCCAGTAGAAGAAAGTGAGAAGGTAGGATAGACAAAGATTTTAGATATAGTGAAAGAAAAGAGGAGAGAAAAATGAAAAGTATGTATGATAACGAAATGGAACTTAGCTTTATTAGCAAGTCCAACAATGAAGCGTTTGCACGTATTACAGTGGCTGCGTTTGCTAGCCAATTAGATCCAACAATCGAAGAATTGGCAGATATTAAAACAGCTATATCAGAAGCTGTAACTAATTGTATTATTCATGGATATGAAGATACGGAAGGGAATGTAAAGATAAAAGCAAAATTGCTAGAAGACACACTTGAGGTAGAAATATCGGACAATGGAAAAGGAATTGAAGACATAGAATTAGCAAGGAAACCACTGTACACAACAAAAGGAAATTTAGAAAGATCTGGAATGGGATTTACCATAATGGAAAGTTTTATGGATGAAGTGGAAATACAATCTGTTGTTGGAATTGGAACAAAAATAGTAATGAAGAAAACAATAAAAAAGGAAGAAAAACAAGAAGAAATAGAAGAAGAAAAAAATGCTCTAATCAATTAATATGAAGGAGGCATTTTTTTTATGCAGGAAGACTATGCAAATAATAATTTAGATGTGATAGAGGCACAATCAGGAAATCAAGAGGCAATGCAGAAATTAATTGATAGAAACAAAGGGCTTATTTGGAGCATTGTCAAAAGGTTTCAAGACAGAGGATATGAACTAGAAGATTTATACCAAGTGGCAGTTATGGGATTTATTAAATGTATTAAAAGATTTGACGCAAGCTTTGAAGTTCAATTAACTACTTATGCAGTTCCATATATTTTAGGAGAAGTTAAAAGATATCTTCGTGATGATGGACCAGTAAAAATTAGTAGGAGCATTAAGGAATTAGCCATGAAAGCACTAGAAGAACAAAAAGAATACTATAGGAGAACAGGAAAAGAGATAAAAATAGAAGAACTAGCAGAAATATTAAACACTTCTAAAGAAGAGTTGACTTTAGCAATGGATGCATTTAGACCAATGGAGTCTATTTATCAACCTGCTTATGAAGGTGATGAAGAAGGAATTTGTTTGTTAGATAAAATAGAAAGTGGGACAAATCAAGAAGAAATGATTAGTAATCGACTTTGTATACAAGAGGCACTAAAAAATTTACAAGACCAAGAAAAGCAAATTATTGTTTTGAGGTATTATAAAGGAAAAACACAGACAGAAGTTGCCAAGATTTTAGGAATTACACAAGTGCAAGTTTCGCGAATAGAGAAGAAGACTTTGGAAAGAATGAGGACGAAGTTGGCTGTTTAAATATCTATAGTTAATACAATTTGAATATATCTATGATAGCGTTTGACCTTGTAGGTCGCAAACCACCAAATGTATAAGGAAATCAAAGATTTCCTGTACAAATTATATGATGGTTGCTCCAATCGCCCTACGCTTTGCTTCGGTTGGTCGCTACGCGGTCTTCACTTTTATCATAGATATATTCAAATTATTAAAACAAGGAGATTTTAATGAAAAAGTATATTATATATTTTTTGATATTTCTAGCATTGTGTTTTTTGATTCCTATACTATTTACTAAATCTTTCAAAAAGGCACAAGAAACCAATATACCTCAAAATGAAGAGGTTATTCCAAAAGTAACTTATGATTACAAAAAATATAAAACAGTGAAGTTATATCATAAAAAGACCAAAAAGGTGGAAGAACTTTCTTTAGATGAGTATTTATATGGAGTGGTAAGTAGTGAAATGCCAGCAAGTTTTGCAGAAGAAGCTTTAAAAGCACAAGCAGTAGTGGCAAGGACGTTTACTTTATATAAAATTGTGCATAATAGTAAAAAACATGAAAATGCAGATATTTGCGATGATTCTACTTGTTGCCAGGCATGGATTAGTAAAGAAGATAGATTAGCTAGATGGGATGATAGCAAAAAAACAGAGTATTGGAACAAAATTGTGAAAGCTGTGAATAGTACGCAGGGAAAAATGATAACTTATAATAATGAACCAATTAATGCTTTTTTTCATTCTAATAGTGGAGGAACAACAGAAGCGCCTATCAATGTATGGGGAGGAAGCGGATACCCCTATTTGAAGGCAGTTACAACTTCAGGAGAGGATGCATATAGTCAATATGCTTCTAATGTAACTGTTACCCAAAAGCAATTTACAGAAACAATCCAAAAAGTACATAAAGATTTTAAGATTGATTTTAGTAAAAAAGATTGCATTAAAGTAAAAGAATATACAGAGGGAAATAGGGTAAAGACAATACAAGTAGGAAATCTTTCTTTGTCTGGTGTTGAAATGAGAACTCTATTTGGACTTCGTTCTGCAAATTTTAAAATTACCATGGAAAAGCAGAATATTAAATTTGAAGTAACAGGATATGGGCATGGCGTAGGGATGAGCCAAACAGGTGCAGATAGTCTAGCAAAGCAGGGGAAAACATATGAAGAAATTATCCATCATTTCTATACAGGAGTAGAAGTAAAGGATATTTAAAATTTGTTTATTTGTTTTTGTATAATTTTCTCAAAAATGTCAATAATGCTACTAAATAGAATTTAAGGAGGAAATTTTATGAGAAGAGAAAATAGAAGAAGACCAATGGAGGATGGATTAGATGGAAAGAAAATGCTATATATTACAGGAAGTGTGTTAGCATTAGCGGTTATTATTTTTGTTATTGCTTTCCTAATTTATGGAAATAAGTTAAATAATAGTACTGAGTTAGCTAAGAAAAATAACAATAATACAATTGGAAATTTAGTAGCAGAAGAGACAAGTACCTCTATGGGAAAAAATGTAAATGAAATGCAAGAAGCAAAAGAAAATAACCAAAATACAGAGAAGATAGCAGTAAATACTAGCCAAGAAGCACAAAACAATACAACAACCAATAAAGAAAATACAACTAAAACTAATACAAACCAAGAAAATAATACAAAACCAAATAAGACAACTGAGCCTGTAAAAGATCCAGAGTTTAAAATGCCAGTGTCTGGTGAAATTGTAAAAGAATTTGCAAATAATAAGTTAGTATATTCTAGTACTTTAGATGTGTGGGCAACACATAATGGTGTGGATATTAAAGCAGACAAGACAACAGTAGTAAAAGCATCAGCAGATGGAACAGTAGCTTCTATTAAAAATGACCCACGTTATGGTCTTACAGTAATTGTAGAACATGTTAATGGTTATAAAACAGTATATGCAAATTTATTAAGCACAGAGTTTGTAGTAGAAGGTGAAACAATTAAGCAAGGGCAAAGTTTAGGAACAGTTGGTAATACAGCATCTTTTGAAATTTCAGATGAACCACATCTTCATTTTGAACTATTAAAAAATAATGAACAACAAGACCCAGAATTGTATTTAAAGAAATAAGAAATAAAGAGCATTAGAAGAAAGTTCTAATGCTCTTTAAAACTTATAAATACGTTTTCATTTTCTCAATGTTGTTATTTTGCAAAGTAATAAAATCATTCAAAATATCTTTAATGACAGGTTCCATTTTAGGGCTATGATTTAATAATTTTTGACTTTCAATCACACCCATTAAATTCCCTTGTATCATTAATTCAGCAATATGAGAGTTACTACTATCTTTTAAAGTATTCATCTGAACTCCAGTCCAACTCATCATTTTATCCATAAGTGGTTCCTCATCAGGTATTTCTCCATACTTTTCAAATTGTGTATTAACCTTATCTAAGATTTTTCCATATTCTGCATATTGCGTACTTAAATCTTGCTTCATTGTTTCATCTTCTACTTTTTCAGAAACAAATGTAATACTAGAAAGTCCCATTCTAGTAGCTTTTCCAATTTCGTTTAAAATAGTTAAATTGATATTTTCATCCATAATTTTAGCCTCCTTAAAAATAGTATGACCAAAAAAAGAAAAATTATTTTAATCAATTATAATTTAAATCAATTTACATTCATTTCTTAAAAATAAAGCAAATGAAAACTCAAAAAAACATTGAAAATAAGCTTGCTATAAGATATAATAAACCAAAAACGAAAAAGGAAGTTTGTTTATGGGTGAGGTAAAATGGACGACAGAACAATTGCAAGCAATTGAAAGTAAAGGTTCTAATATTTTAGTAGCTGCTGCCGCTGGTAGTGGTAAAACTGCTGTGCTTGTAGAAAGAATTATCCATAAAATCATTGATGATAAAATGGATATTGACAAATTATTAGTAGTGACATTTACCAATGCAGCAGCAGCAGAAATGAGAGAAAGAATATTAGAAGCTATTTACAAAGAATTAGAGCAAGACCCAGCAAATGAACACTTACAAAAACAAATTACACTATTAAATAAAGCCAGTATTTGCACCATACACTCTTTTTGTTTAGATGTGATTCGTAACCATTTTTACGAAATTGACTTGCCAAGCAATTTTAGAATTGCAGAGCCAACTGAAATTGATTTATTAAAACAAGAAGTATTAGAAGATTTATTAGAACAAAAATATATAGACCAAGATAGTGATTTTCTAGAACTATTGGAAACCTATACAGGATATCGTGGAGACGAACCTTTGCAAGAACTTATTTTATCCATCTACCGTTTTATTCAAAGTAGTCCATTTCCAGAAAAGTGGTTACAAGAAAAAGTGGAACAATTTCATGTGGATGCTTCTTTAGACTTTGGAAAAACTGTTTTAGGAAAAGTAATTTTAGAAGAAGTTCAAGAAGAACTAGATGGAAGTCTTTTAAAACTAAAAAAGGTACAAGAAGAGTTAGAAAAATTTCTAGAGTGCAGTAAATTTTATCAAGCCGTTAGCGAAGATATTTTGCAAATAGAAGAAGTCGTAGGACTAACCAATTCATGGAATGAAGTATATCAAAAAATTCACCAAATTAGTTTTGGAAAATGGCCAGTAGATAAAAAGGTATCACTAGATATTAAAGAAGAAGCAAAAGAAATTAGGGATAGAGTCAAAAAAGATATCAAAGAAAAAGTAGCAGGGTTAATGAGCCATACATCAGAAGAAATTGCAAAAGACTTTGAAGTTCTTTATCCTATTTTGCAAAAACTAGCAAAAATCATTTTAGAATTTAGTGAAAGCTTTAAAGAAAAGAAAAGAGAAAAAAATTGTATTGATTTTAATGATATTGAGCACTTAGCATTAAAATTGTTATTAGATGAAAATGGAAACAAAACACAAGTTAGTAAGAAATATGAAGAAAAATTTGAGGAAATAGCAATTGACGAGTATCAAGACAGTAACTTGGTACAAGAGGCTATTTTGACTAGTATTTCTAAAGGAAATAACATCTTTATGGTAGGAGATGTTAAGCAAAGTATTTATAAATTTAGGCAAGCAAGACCAGAACTATTTTTACAAAAGTATGCTAGATATCAAACAAAAGAAGAAAAGCAAGAAGCGGATGATTTGAAAATTCAGTTATTCCGTAATTTTAGAAGTAGAAATAATATTTTGGATATTACAAACTTAGTATTTGAAGCAATTATGAGTGAAAAGCTAGGAGATATTATCTATAACGAAAATGAATATTTGAACTATGGAGCCAATTATCCAGAACCAGAGAAGAGCCAGTCTAATGTAAAAGAAAATGAGTGGACAGACTTAACAGTAAAACAAAATAAGTCTGAGCTAGAAGAGAATTACGCTGGAATAGCAGAATTAAATGTAATTGACATGAAAGAAGACGATACCATCACAGCTGTAATTGGTGAAGAAGAGGAAGAAGAAAATAACGACCGTATAGAAGATGATGTACTAGAAGCGAGATTTGTAGCAAAACGTATTAAGGACCTGCTACAGAGTGAGTACCAAGTATATGACAGAAAAAAAGGATATAGACAGATTGAACCAAAAGATATTGTCATTTTGCTAAGAGCAACAAGCACTTTAGCCCCAATTTATGAAAAAGAATTATCAGATTATGATTTGCCAGTATTTAGTGATAGCTCTACATCTTATTTAGAAAGTGTAGAAATTGAAACTATTCTATCTATTTTAAAATTAATCAATAATCCAATGCAAGATATTCCACTCGTGGTAGTGCTAAGGTCTAGTATTGCGCAAATGACAGATAATGAATTAATCACTATTCGATTAACAGATAGGAATTGTAATTTTTATGAAGCCCTTATCAAAACAAGAATATCTTGTGAAGAACCACTAAAAAGCAAGATAGAAGCAATTTTAGAAAAATTAGAAAAATGGAGAGCACAGTCAGAATATTTGCCTTTAGATGAACTAATTTGGCAAATCTACTTAGACACAGGATATTACCAGTATGTAGGACTATTACCAAATGGAGAAATGCGACAAGCCAATTTAAAAACTTTGTTTGAGAAGGCAAAACAATATGAAACAGCAAGTTTTAAAGGACTATTTCATTTTATCCAATTTATTGAAAAGCTAAAAAAACAAAATGGAGACTTAAGTTCAGCGAAATTAATTGGAGAAAGTGCTAATGTTGTTCGTATTATGAGTATCCACAAAAGTAAAGGATTAGAATTTCCAGTGGTATTTCTAAGCCATACGCATAAGAAATTTAATTTAAGAGACTTAAATGAAGTCATTTTAATGCATCAAGATTTAGGACTAGGACCAACTTTGATTGATACTGCTAAAAAGCTAAAATATACAACTACTGCAAAAAAAGCAATTAGCCTAAAAATAAAACAAGAAACCCTTTCAGAAGAAGAAAGAATTTTGTATGTTGCTTTAACAAGAGCAAAAGAAAAACTAATTATCACAGGAAGAAGCAAGGATTTTCAAAAAGCTTTGCAAGAAAAAGAAAAAAACTTAGCCATTTATGCTGAAAGTGAAGATTGTAAAATAGACTATAAGCTAATGAAAAAATGTAGTTCTTATTTAGATTGGTTAACGTATGTTTATCTATTTCATCAAGGAAAAACCGTATCTTTAAAAGGAAAGCAATTAGAATTAAGAGATATCATAACTTTAAAAACCTTTGCTAAAAAAGATTTAATGAAAGAATTACAAGGAGTAGAAGAAAAAGAAGAAACAGAAATTACAAAATTAATTCAGGAAGAAGTGGAAAAACAAAAAGATACTAACCTTTCTGAATTAAGACAAACTTTAGAATGGAAATATGTTTATGAAGTAGATACAAAACTTCCAACCAAAACTTCTGTAACCAAGTTAAAACAAGAACAGGCAAACCAGCTTCCTTCTTTAGAAATCCAAGCAAATTGGGAGAAAGAAGAAACAAGCGATAATGAATTTGAGGCAAAAGAAATGCAGTATATACAAGTAAAACCGTTAGAAAGTGAAGAAAAAGCTAAACTAACCCCAGCACAAAAAGGAACTTTAGTCCACTTGTGTATTCAAAAATTAGATGAAAGAAAAGAATATGAAATACAAGACATTCAAAATTTAGTTCAAGAATTAGTGCAAAAAGAAATCATTACAGAAATAGAGGCAAATGCAATAGACGTTAATTTAGTATATAGCTATACAAAATCAGAACTATTCCAAGAATTAAAAAAAGCAAAAGAAATCCACAAAGAGCAACCATTTTATATCAATATGCCAGCAAAAGAAATTTTTAGAGAAGCAAAGGAGGTAGGCTCTGAAAAAAATATTTTAGTACAAGGTATGATAGACTTATATTATATAGATGAGCAAGACCAATTACATTTAGTAGATTTCAAAACAGACTATGTGCCAAAAGGAAAAGAAAAACAAGTGGCTCAAAAATATCAAGTTCAAATGGATATATACCAAAAAGCATTGGAAGAAGCACTAGGCAAAGAAGTTACAAGTGCAAAGATTTGCTTAGCAAATTGTGAGTGGCAATGTGTCGCACTTGGGGACGTTAAGTTAGCTGTTCGAACGAAGTGAGTTACAGATAACTTATGCGACGGAGCAAAGCGAAGTGTATAGTTAAGTGCGACATATGTCCCTCTGTACGACATTCAATTAAATGAATATTTGAAAATGAAATAACAGATGTATTTATTTGATTAATGGGAATGTGTGAATTAATAGATATGGATATTGTAAAAGGACTAAAAGATAAAGAAAAAATCAATTTTAAAAGAGAATGGAAGTGAAAAGCTAAAATGAGAATTGACAAATTTTTAAAAATGGCGACAGTCATTAAAAGAAGAACAGTTGCAAATGAAGCAGCAGATGGTGGCAGAATTTCCGCCAATGGAAAGGTTGTAAAACCAAGCTATGAAGTAAAAGTTGGTGATATGATAGAAATTAGATTTGGAGATAAGATTTCTAAATTTGAAGTTTTAAAAATTCCGCAAAGACAAAGTGAACCGATAGAAACATTGATTAAAATGAAGGAATAAGATGCTGTTAAAAGCAATGAAGTTAGTTTTTATCTAGAAATATAGTGGAAAAAATGATATAGTAGTAAAAATTAATAGGGGGCAAATATTCAAGTGAAAGGTAGGAGTATTATGCCCCGAAATTGTAGAGAAAATCAAAAATCTTATACAGGAATTTATCATGTTATTCTTCGTAGTATCAATCAACAGGAGATATTCTATGACGATATAGATAGAAGAAAATTTTTAAAAGAAACAAAAGAGAAATATCATTATGATTTATATGCTTATGTTCTAATGCATAATCATGTTCATCTAGTGATAATGGATAAAGAAGATAAACTATCTAAAATTATTCAATCATTAGCAATTAGTTATGCACTGTATTTTAATAAAAAATATAATAGAATAGGTCATGTATTTTACAATCGATTTAAAAGTAAATATATAGAAAATTTACCATATTTATTAAATGTTATTAGGTATATACATTTCAATCCAGAAAAAGCAGGGATATGTCAGGATTCAAAATCTTATTGGAGTAGTTATCATGAATATTTTCACTTTTCCAAATTAGTTGAAACTGATAATGTGCTAAAGATGGCTGGGATGAATAAAAAGGATTTTGAAATTTTTCACATAGAATATGAAAAAATAAAAGGCTATGAAAAATGTCGTACTAAGAGACAGATGTCGCACTTAACTAACGTCCCCTAGTGCGACAAAAGGAGAGAAGAAAATGTCAAATTTTGTACACTTGCACATCCATAGTGAGTTTAGCTTACTAGATGGAGCAAATAGAATAAAAGACTTACCAGTAAGAGCAAAAGAATTAGGAATGGATGCTATGGCAATTACAGACCATGGTGCTATGTTTGGTGCTATTGATTTTTATAAAGCATGTAAAGCCAATGGAGTAAAACCAATTATTGGTTGTGAGGTTTATGTGGCACCACGTTCTAGAACAGATAAAGACCCTAATTTGGACGCTAGATACAGTCACTTAATTTTATTGGCTAAAAACAATGAAGGGTATAAAAACTTAGCGAAATTAGTATCTTTAGGTTATACAGAAGGTTTTTATTATAAACCTCGTATTGACCATGAAGTTTTAGAACAATATCATGAAGGGCTTGTTTGTTGTAGTGCTTGTTTAGCAGGTGAAGTCAATCAAGCGATTTTGGCAAATGACATGGAAAAGGCAAAAGAGGTAGCTTTATGGCATAAGTCTATTTTTGGAGAGGACTACTATTTAGAAATTCAACATAATGGAATTAATGAGCAAGTTTTAGCAAATCAGAAGTTAATTCAACTTTCTAGAGAATTAGACATTCCACTAGTTGCAACTAATGATGCTCACTACCTAAAGAGAGAAGATGCATATAACCATGAAGTGTTGCTTTGTATTCAAACTGGAAAGCGTATGACAGATGAAGATAGAATGAAGTTTGACACAGATGAACTCTATGTGAAGTCACCAGAAGAGATGAGTGCATTTTTCAGTAATGTACCAGATGCCATAGAAAATACAGTAAAAATTGCAGAAAAGTGTAATGTGGAGTTTGAATTTGGTCATACGATTTTACCAAATTATGATGTACCAGAGGAATTTAAAACTCACTATGATTACTTAGAAAAGTTAACATTGGATGGTATGCAAGAGCGTTATGGTGATAACATTACAGAAGAAATGCAAGAGAGAATGAAGTTTGAACTAGGTGTTATTAACAAAATGGGATATGTGGATTACTTCTTAATTGTATGGGATTATATCCATTATGCCAAAACACATGATATTCCAGTAGGGCCTGGTCGTGGTAGTGGTGCGGGTTCTATTGTTGCGTATGCGATTGGGATTACAGATATTGACCCCATTGCCTATGGACTTCTTTTTGAGCGTTTCTTAAACCCTGAAAGAATTAGTATGCCTGATTTTGACGTTGACTTTTGTTATGAAAAAAGAGACAAGGTAATTGAATATGTAGAGCAAAAATATGGGAAAGACCATGTTTCTCAGATTATTACATTTGGAACCATGTCAGCTAGAATGGTAATTCGTGATGTGGCAAGAGTACTAGATTTGCCATATGCAGAAGCGGATAAATTAGCGAAAATGATACCAAACGAATTACATATTACGATTGATAAAGCATTAGAAAAGAATAGAGAACTAAAAGATTTATATGAATCAGATGAATCGATGAAGAAATTATTGGATATTGCAATGGCGTTAGAGGGAATGCCAAGACAGGCTTCTACTCATGCTTGTGGTGTAATTATTGCAAGAGAGCCAGTTGTGAACTATGTTCCATTGTATGCTAGAGATGGCATTGTTTCCACACAATATATTATGACTACATTAGAAGAATTAGGACTTCTAAAGATGGACTTTTTGGGGTTACGTACGTTAACAGTTATTCAAGATACGATTGATTTAGTCAAGAAAAATCAAGGAATTGATGTGAAATTTGACGAAAAAATGAATGACCCTAAAGTGTATAAGTTATGGCAAAATGGAGAGTCTGTAGGAATATTCCAGTTTGAAAGTCAAGGGATGACAAACTTTATGAAGGAACTAAAGCCAGACTGTTTGGAAGATATTATCGCTGGTGTATCGTTGTATCGTCCAGGACCAATGGACCAAATTCCAAGATATATTGCCAACAAAAAGGATCCAGAACATGCAGTATATACTCACCCATCTTTAAAGCCGATTCTAGAAGTTACTTATGGTTGTATGGTTTATCAAGAGCAAGTTATGCAAATTGTAAGGGATTTGGCAGGATATTCACTTGGTAGAGCGGATTTAGTAAGAAGAGCCATGGGGAAGAAAAAGCTAGAGGTTATGGCAAAAGAAAGGGAAATCTTTATCCATGGACAAGTAGACGAAAATGGAAATGTTGTTGTTCCAGGGTGTGTTAGAAATGGTATTGATGAGCGATCAGCAGATAAAATCTTTGATGAGATGGCTGAGTTTGCAAAATATGCTTTCAACAAGTCACATGCAGCAGCTTATGCAGTAGTATCCTACAGAACAGCATACCTAAAAGCATATTACCCAGCAGAATTTATGGCGGCAATGCTGAATAGCTTTTTAGGTAACCAAGATAAAATTCCAGGATATGTGGAAGAGTGCAAAAGATTAGCTATTGAAATATTAAAACCAGATATTAATAAAAGTGATACCAAATTTACAGTAGATAAAAATCAAATTCGTTTTGGTATGGGAAGTATCAAGAATGTGGGAACTGATGCTGTAGATAATATTGTGTCAGAGCGAGAAAAAAATGGAGATTACAAGGATTTTAGTGATTTTTGTGAAAGAATTAAGGACTTAGGAGTTAATAAAAAGTGTGTGGAAAGTTTGATAAAATCTGGAAGTTTTGATAATTTAGGACAGACTAGAAAAACACTGATTGCATCTTTTGAAAAAATTATAGATATGATTTCTGATAGTGGAAAGAAGAGTTTTGACGGGCAAGTTTCTATGTTTGATTTAGGTGGAAGCAAAGAAGTAGAAGAAATGAAATATACTTACACAACACTTCCAGAATATGAACCAAAAGATTTACTATCTATGGAAAAAGAAATGCTAGGTTTATATATTTCAGGTCATCCACTTGAAAATATGAGAGAACAAATTGAAGCAAAGACCAATATTAATACCTTTCAATTAAGGCAAATTAGTAGCGAAAATGAAATGAGCTTAGAAGAACAAGGAGAATTCAAAAGAGAGCAAACCTATGAAGAACATCAAACAGAATTTAAAGATGGACAAAATGTTACTTATGCTGGGATCATAACAAGTGTAAAAAAGAAATATACAAAGAACAATAAACTAATGGCATTTGTTACCATTGAAGATTTATATGGTCCAACAGAATTTATTGTATTTGATAGTTGCTATCAAGCATGTAGCAGTGTACTAATAGAAGAAAATATTGTTATTGTAGAAGGAAGATTAAGTATACGTGAAGATGAAGAGCCTAAGATTGTAGCAAAAACCATTACTCCTTTTACAGAAAATAAAGCGAAAGTATTTGAAATAGATATTACAGAATTAAATGAAGAGATGAGAAACAAATTAAAGGGAGCAATTTACTTCTTCCAAGGAGATAAGAATAATATTCAGTTACAAATTGTAAATGGAGAAAAGGTAGATAAAGCTGGTGGCATTTATATGACACCAGAGATTTTGAAACAATTTGAAGAACTAGTGGGAGAAGAAAAGGCGCAAATCAAGGAAGTTTAATATTTTAAATAATTTTAATATATCTATAATATCGTTCGAACTTGCTGGTCGCAACCTTCCTATTTCAAAAAGGATGGTTGCTCCAATCGTCCTACGCTTACGCTTCGGTTGGTCGCTGCGCGTTCTTCACTTTCTATTATAGATATATTAAAACTAAAAGCAAAAAATAAATAACAAAGGGAGGCGAAAAATATGGAAAATAAGATTGTGTATTTAAAAACATATATTATTACAATTTGCTTACTAGTATTGCTATTTTTAGTTGGGATAGGTGGTTGTGTATATTACTATGAAAATAGAATAGCAGAACTTGAAAATGGCATTGATGCTAACCAGAGCCAAAACAGTGGGATTAGTATTGTTCCAGAGGGTGATACTGATGTTAATAATGTAACAGCTGAATAAATTTTAAGATTAGTCCTAGCAACTTGGCAGTAGACATAAATCATGATAAAATCTAGGCGGAAAGGGGAGTTATTATGAGATATAAAAAAACAAATTGTATCAATTATGACATTAATAGTTTTACTAATACTAATGATGAGTACAGCAATTCAAGCAGTAAGCTTAGTAGGCAATATTAGTGATTTTAAGGCTAGCATGAATGGTAGTCAGATGAAACTTACTTGGTCTTCTGTTTCAAATAGTGCTGGATATAATGTATATGTAAATGGAACAAAGATTGGTTCTGTTTATTCAAATGAAGCAAGTTTAATTGGATTTTCAGAAAATACAACTTATCGTTTAAGAGTAACTGCATATGATAATGCTAAAGTGGAAATGGCGACTTCAAATGAAATTAATTTTACGACAACCACAAATCAAACAAATTTAAGCCAAGTAAAAGATTTAACTGTAACACAAGCAAATGGATATGTTACATTAAATTGGTCAAAAGTGAACAATGCAGATAAATATCAAGTATTTGTAGATGTTCCAGGATTTGGCAATATGAACATTGGTGAAGTAACCACTACTAATGCAATGCTACAAGGTTTCTCAAATGGTATGAGATATGGATTTAGCATAAGAGCATGCAAAACCTTGAATGTTGATAATGTGAGTTATGGTGAAAAATCAGTAGCTAAGTATATTACAATAGATGTTAATAAAGATGATACCAATAATGATAATAACAATAACCTAACAAGACCAGACAGAGTAACTAATGTAACAACATACGATATAACAGAGACTACTGCAACTGTGACATGGAAAGAAGTAAGCAATATAGATGGCTATGAGGTATTAGTATCTAAAAATTATGGAAGCTATCAAACTGTTATTGACAAAACTGGAAATAGAACAGTTCTATCTAACTTAACTCCAAATAGTTATTATAGAGTAAAAGTTGTTGCTTATAAATGGGTAAACAACAAAAAAGTATATGGAGATGAATCTTCTTATTCTTCTTTTACAACTAAAGAAGAAAAAATTACTGTTGGAAATGTTGGAACTATTTATATGGATAGTTTGACAAAAAATAGTGCAAAAATTAGTTGGACAGCAGTTAACGGCGCTACAGGATACAATATCTATTTTGCACAAGGAAATGGAAGATATCAATACAAAGGTTCTACTACAAATAGAAGTTATGCTTTTAGTAACTTACAAGCAAATACTTCTTACAAAGTAAAAATTGAGGCATATAAAATAGTGAATGGAAAAGAATATACTAGCCAAACAGCAACTGTGAAAAGTTTTACAACAGAAAATAATACAGCTATTAGCAAAGTAACAGGACTAAAAGCTACTGTAAAAGGTACAACAGTATCTTTAAGTTGGAGTAAAATTAGTGGTGTAGCAGGATATGAAATTGATTTTACAGTACCAGGTGTTGGCCATATATCATTATATGCTAATAGCAATGGTAGAAAGGTTTCTGGAATTACAGTTAAAGATTATGACTATACTGCAAGAGTTAGAGCATATAAATATGTTAATGGTGTGAAAACATATGGACCTTATTCAGATATAGTAAAATTTAGAGAAAAATAATCAAAAAAGGGGAGAACTAAGCGTTCTCCTTTTTTTAAGCAAAATTTCACAATAATCTTTAGGAAAAGAATTGAAAAAAGGAAAAAAATGGAATATACTATTACATAAGAAAATGGAGGTAATAATGGCATATATTGAATTTAAAAATGTAGTAAAAGCTTATCAAATGGGAGAAATTTTTATACAAGCATTAGATAATACTAATTTTGAAATAGAAAAAGGAGAACTAACGGTTATTGTTGGACCAAGTGGTGCAGGAAAAACAACAGCACTTAACATTTTGGGTGGAATGGATACTGCAACACGAGGTAAAGTTATTATTGATGGCAAAGAAATCAGTTCCCTTAAAGAAAAAGAATTAATTAAATATCGTAGAGAAGATATAGGGTTTGTTTTTCAATTTTATAACTTAGTACAAAACTTAACAGCATTAGAAAATGTAGAACTTGCTACGCAAATTTGTAAAAATCCATTAGAACCCAAAGCTATTCTAAAAAAAGTAGGACTAGAAGAAAGAATGAATAATTTTCCTTCGCAGTTGTCAGGAGGAGAACAACAAAGGGTAGCTATAGCGAGAGCCATTGCCAAAAATCCAAAGCTATTATTATGTGATGAGCCGACAGGAGCATTAGATTACAAAACAGGAAAACAAATTTTGCAGTTGTTACAAGATACTTGCCGAAAAGAAGGAATGACTGTTGTCGTTATTACCCATAACCAAGCACTAACACCAATGGCAGATAGAGTGATTCATTTTAAAAATGGAACTGCTTATGATATTCAAAAAAATGGACATCCAACACCGATAGAAAATATAGAATAGTAAATGCATAGAAAAGAGAATAGAAAAATGAAAAAAGCTTTAATGAAAGATACTGTAAAAGAAATAATGAATACTTTTAAACGATTTATATCTTTGTTATTAATCGTTTTATTAGGTGTGGGATTTTTTGCAGGAATTCGAGTAACAAGCCCAGATATGAGGAATACGTTAGATAAAACTTTTGATGAATATGAGGCGATGGATATTCAAGTATTATCAACATTAGGAATTACTGGAAAAGATATAGAGGAATTACAGAAACTAGAAGGAATTGAAAAGGTAGAAGATAGTTACTCCGTAGATGCTGTTGTGAATATAGATGAAACAGAAGAAGTTGTAAAGCTAATAGCATTATCTGAAGATATTAATAAAGTGAAATTAGTAGAAGGAAGGTTACCAGAAACCAACAAAGAATGTGTAGTAGAGCCTAGATTTCTTGCAGGTACTAAGCAACAAATAGGAGATAAGATTACTATTGAAGTAGAAGATGTTCAAAATGAAGATGGCAAAGAACAACCACTTCTTAAAGAAAAAGAAGTTACAATTGTAGGAATTGTGCATTCTCCATTATATATTTCAAGTGACAGAGGAACTACAAAGTTAGGTTCTGGAAAAATTAGCTACTATATGTACACTCCACTTGAGAACTTTGATACAGAGATAAGAACAGTGGCATATATCAAGGTTGATGGAGCAAAAGAATTAAAAACATATTCTTCAAAATATGAAAATAAAGTAGAAGAAGTAAAGCAAAGAATAGAAGATATTTCAGAAGAAAGAAGGCAAGCAAGATACAAGGAAATTTATGATGAAGCAAATAGCAAAATACAATCTACACAAAAAGAATTAGATACGCAAAAATCGAAAGCCGAAAAAGAAATTCAAAATGCTAGACAAAAAATAGAAAATGCAAAACAGCAAGTAAGAAATGGAAAGGCAGAATTAGAAAGCAAAAAGACAACGACAAATGCACAATTGGCACAAGGAAAAGCAGAATTAGACAAAGCAGAACAAGAACTACAGGAAAAAGAAACTCTATTTGAAACAGAAAAGAAAAAGCTATTAGCAACGCTAGAATTTGTAAGCCCAGAACAAAAGGAACAAATTGAAAAACAATTGGCAGAGCAAGAGCAATTATTAAAACAAGCAAGGACAACATTAAATAGTCAAAAGCAACAATATGAGGCAAATAAGAAGAACGCAGAGCAAGAGTTTGCGAAAGCACAAAGAGAATTAACAATAGCAGAAAGTGAAATTCAAACAAATGAAACGAAATTACAAACAGAGCAGAAAAATGCTGATAAAAAAATAAAAGAAGCACAAGAAGAATTAGAAGATGCCAAAATGAAATTGGCAGATATTCAAAAGCCAGAATGGTATATTTTAGATAGAAATCAAAATGTAGGATATGTTAGCTATTTACAAGATGCAGATAGAATTGATAATATTGCAAAAGTATTCCCAGTTGTATTCTTTGTGGTAGCAGCACTGATTAGTTTGACTTCTATGACTAGAATGGTAGAAGAACAAAGGGTACAAATTGGGACATTAAAAGGACTAGGTTATAGCAAGAGACAAATTGCTAGTAAATATTTGATTTATGCTAGTTTAGCAACTGTAATAGGATGTATTTTAGGAGTAAGTATTGGCTTTTATATGATACCAAAAATTATTTGCAACATGTATAGAATGATGTATACAATAGGAGAACCAGTGATAGAATTTGATGTAGGACTCACTCTAGCAGGACTTCTAGCAGCATCAGTTTGTACAGTAGGAGCAACTATTTATTCCTGTATGAAAGCATTAGCAACTACTCCAGCTACTTTAATGAGACCAAAAGCACCAAAACCAGGAAAACGAGTATTACTAGAAAAGATACCATTTATTTGGAAACACTTAAATTTTACTCAAAAAGTAACTCTAAGAAATATATTCCGCTATAAGAAAAGATTTTTAATGACAATTATTGGTGTAGCAGGATGTACAGCACTCATTGTGGCAGGTTTTGGATTAAGAGATGCAATTGGTAGTATGATACCTGTTCAATATGGTGATATTTTTAAACATCAAATAGAAATTACATTAAAAGATAATTTGAAGCAAAAAGAGAGTAAAAAGGCTTATGAGAAAATAACTAAAAATCAAGAAATTCAAAATACAATCAGGCTAAATAAGCAATCAGTAGAGATTGTAAAAGATGATAATAACCAAAGCATTCAATTAATTGTACCAGAAAGGGTAGAGAACTTACAAGAATTTATTGAATTACGTAATCGAAAACAAAAAGAACAGACATATACTTTAGATGAACAAGGTGTTATCATTACGGAGAAATTAGCAAAGTTATTGGAAATTAGTAAAGGTGATGAAATTACAATTAAGAATATGGATAAAGTAGAAGTAAAAGCCAAAGTAGTAGAGATTACTGAGAACTATCTGTTGCATTATATCTATATGTCACCAAAGCTATATCAAGAGTTGTATCAAGAAGAAGCAAAATTCAATACAATTTTTGCCGATACAGAGGAATTAACAGAGGAACAAGAAAATGCTTTAGGAAAAGCAATTTTAGAGGATAAAGATAGTATTTCCAGTGTGGAATTTAATTCTATAGCAACCAACATTTTTTCAGAGGTAATGGATAATATGGCTTTAGTGGTATGGGTTTTAATTATAGCAGCAGGGTTGCTTGCTTTAGTAGTATTATATAACTTATCCAACACGAATATTAGTGAAAGAATACGAGAACTTGCTACCATTAAAGTATTAGGTTTTTACGACCCAGAGGTATATGAATACGTAGGAAAAGAAACTCTTTTATTAACGTTAATAGGAATTTTAGTAGGGCTATTAGGCGGAAATTTCTTGACTACTTTTATTATAAAAACCTGTGAATTAGATGCTTTTATGTTTAATCCGCAAATTAAAATAGCAAGCTATATCTACGGAATTGTAATTACTTTGCTTTTTGCAGCTGTTGTTAATATTATTACTTATTTTGCACTCAAAAAGATTGATATGATAGAGTCGTTGAAAAGTGTAGAATAAGGAGTGAAGCTATAATAGTGTTGATTTTCTTGTTTTTCAAATGCCCAAGGTAGTCGGCATGCGCAAAGAAGTAAGTCAACTTGGTACCTTTCAAAACTGCAAAAATGAATACTATTATAGCTAAAAAGAGAAAAAAACATAAAATTCTTGACAACAACAATGAAAATGTAGTATAATAGCCGAGTGTAAGCCGCCTGAGTCGGGCAACTAAATATTACTTTAAATAAGTAATTGCCTTGTTATTTATGCTTAGCGAGTATACAAATATAGGAGGTGTACGGAACATGTACGCAATTATTGAAAGCTGTGGAAGACAATACAAAGTAACAGAAGGAGATGTAGTATTCTTTGAAAAACTAGAAGTAGAAGAAGGGAAAAAAGTAACATTTGATAATGTTGTTTTAGTATCTGACGACAAAAAAGTAGAAGTTGGAGCTCCTTATGTAAAAGGTGTTAAAGTTGAAGGAAAAGTAGTTTCTCATGGTAAAGCTAAAAAAATTCTAGTGTACAAATATAAGGCTAAAAAGAATTATAGAAGAACACAAGGACATAGACAACCATATACAAAAGTAGAAATTACAAATATAAAAACAGCTAGTGCAAAAGCAGAAGATAAAGCAGCAACAGAAACAAAAACAGCATCTGCAAAGCCAGCTACTAAAAAAGCTGATACAGCTAAAAAAGAAGCATAGTTATATAAAAGAAGTAAATAGTAAAATTTAGGTAGAGATACCCTTAAAATAAAGAAATCGAAGGGAGTGAGATAAAGCATGGCGCATAAAAAAGGTCAAGGTAGTGTTAAGAACGGAAGAGATAGTGAATCAAAACGTTTAGGTCTTAAAAGAGCAGATGGGCAAGTGGTTCCAGCTGGAAATATCTTAGTAAGACAAAGAGGAACTAAAATTCATCCAGGTACTAATGTAGGTATTGGAAGTGATGATACTTTATTTGCTAAAGTAACTGGAAAGGTAAAATTTGAAAGACTTGGCAGAGACAAGAAAAAAGTTAGTGTTTATCCAGTAGAAGAGGGAAGCACAGCAAAATAGTAAGTAAGAATAAAAAAAGGCACCCCATTTGGGGATGCCTTTTTAGAATGGATAAAACGCTTAATTGCCATAAATATACTGATGCATAATAGAATATGCCCAATCAGCATCTTCAGATAAAAGCAGTTCATGGAAAACAGTGTAAAATCCTATAGAGATACTACTGTATCCAAAACCAGGTTTTTTAAACAAGGTCTGAGCAACAGAGCCATACTGCTTAAGGACATTGATAGCCAGCATACCTGCAAAAAGAATATACTCATCATAGGTAGTACAGTATTTCAACTTGTTAAACTTTTCGCCTTTGGTATAACACTTACGTACTTGGGGAGAAATGCGGTGCTCATAGGAAAGTCCTTTTTCGTCATTATCGTACTCACGTTTTAAGTAAGAAATACAACTCATACCGTTTTCTAACTCATCAACAGTAGTTACTGCTTTAATGTAAGAGATACTTTCAGGCAAAAGAAGACCAATGTCAACATAGTCAAGTTTTCCATGATAAAGCATCACATTTCGCAAAATAAGGACGTCTTTAGGAAAATTGGCAAAAGAAGTTCCATGAGCAATACAGAATTCGTCTAACATTTGGGCACCAGCGTCTTGATGAGAAAAATGATTATCATCAAGCTTTCCAGTTCTTTGATACTGAAACTTTCTGCCATCATCATGGTGCTCAGCGCAAATTAAGGTGAGCTCTGGATCCATTTCAGGAGAAATGAATAGATCTGGGAAATCCTTAAAGAGTTTGACAACTCTTTGAACATGTTCTGCCTTCCATTCTATTCCGGAAGCTTGAAACAGTTGAGTACATCGGTGAGCAAAATGGTAAGTAGAACAAACATGGCTCAACATAAGTTTCATCCTTTCTTAATAATAGTATTACAGTAAGTAATTGCTCCAATTATATCATATAAAAATGAGAAAGTATAGAAAATTATGAATTAAAATAAAATAAAATCTAATCTAATTTATTTCAATCTCCTTATTGACATTGAATTTTTTATTTTGATGATTATAAGCTTTTCTTTAAAACGGTGCCAATAAATGATGTGTTTGAAATGATTGAAACTCATTTTTAAACTGGGCAAGAAGATAGAATTGACATTATTACAATAGGTAGTTAGAAAAGATGAGAATGCGCATTATTTCACATTAACAGAAGAAAACTACAAATTTATTTAGGGATGAGGGCAATGCGATATAAGAGTAGGAAACTTTCTTAAGTTTCCTACTCTTATATCTTGTAAATTAAAGGAAAATCCAGTATAATAGATGTGCAAGAAAAATAAACTAAGAATAAGGGATGATAAAATGGAAGAAAAGAAAAAACGTATGTTATCAGGTGATAGACCAACAGGAAGATTACATATTGGTCATTATTTTGGCTCTCTTAAAACAAGAGTAGAAATGCAAAATAGTGGGAAATATGATCCATATATATTAATTGCAGATGTGCAAGCATTAACTGACAATTTTAACAATCCAGAAAAAGTAAGGAAAAATGTAAAAGAAGTAATCTTAGATTATTTATCAATTGGAATTGACCCAGAAAAAACAACTATATATATTCAATCTATGATACCAGAAACAGCAGAACTAACAGTTTTCTATTCTAATTTAGTGACAATTGCAAGATTAGAAAGAAATCCAACTGTTAAGACAGAAATTGCACAGAAAAAAGAAATTTTTGGTGAAAGTGTTACTTATGGATTTTTAGGGTATCCAGTTAGTCAAGCTGCTGACATTACAGTAGTGGATGGAGCAATAGTTCCAGTTGGTGAAGACCAATTGCCATTAATTGAACAATGTAGGGAGATTGTACGAAAATTTAATAGTATTTATGGAGAAGTATTAACAGAGCCAGAAGCAGTTTTATCAAATGCAAAAAGAATTAAAGGGATAGATGGAAATGACAAAATGGGTAAATCATTAGGAAATGCTATCTATTTAGCAGATACAGAAGAAGAAGTTAACAAAAAAATTATGAGTGCTGTAACAGACCCAGCAAGAATAAAAAAAGATGACCCAGGACATCCTGATGTATGTATGGTAGCATATTATCATAAGCTATTTAGCACAAACGAAGAAGTAAATTGCGTTTGTGAAGAATGTAAGGCTGGTACTAGAGGGTGTGTAGCTTGTAAAAAGCAATTGGCTCAAAATGTAAATCAATTCTTAGCACCAATAAGAGAAAAAAGAAAATATTATGAAGAACGTCCAGAATTAGTAGAGAAGATTTTAAAAGATGGAACTGAAAAGACAAGACAAACAGCAAAAGAAACTATAAAGAAAGTAAAACAAGCTATGAAGTTAAATTATTTTGAGTAATTATGATTATAATTATTTCAAATATTTAATTAACATAACAGAGAAAGGAAGCAATAATGTTTACGGACTATGTTAAGATAATTGCAAAAGCAGGAAATGGCGGAGATGGTGCTGTTTCTTTTCGTAGAGAAAAATATGTAGCAGCAGGTGGACCAGATGGTGGTGATGGTGGAAAAGGTGGAAGTGTCTATTTTGAAGTAGATCAAGATAGAAATACTTTAATAGATTTCCGCTATCAAAAAAAGTTTAAGGCTGAAAATGGAAAGAATGGAGAAGGTGCCCATCGATTTGGAAAAAGTGGAGAAGATTTAGTTATCAAAGTGCCTTTAGGAACGATTGTAAAAGATAGTCAGACTGGAAAAGTATTAGCAGATTTGTCAGAATTAGGACAAAAGGAATTAATTTTAGCAGGTGGGAGAGGTGGCAAAGGAAATTCCCACTTTGCAACATCCACTAGACAAGCACCACGTTTTTCACAAGAAGGCGAAAAAGGAGAAGAAAAGGAATTCATTTTAGAGCTTAAGCTATTAGCAGATGTTGGTTTATTAGGCTTCCCCAATGTAGGCAAATCTACTTTGTTATCAGTTGTTACAGATGCTACTCCTAAAATTGCGGATTATCATTTTACTACATTAGAACCTAATTTAGGTGTAGTAAAGGGTGAATATGGTGACAGTTTTGTCATTGCTGATATTCCAGGCATTATTGAAGGAGCAAGTCAAGGTGTTGGACTTGGAATTCAATTCTTACGTCATATTGAAAGAACGAGACTATTACTTCATGTGATTGATGTATCAGGAATTGAGGGGAGAAATCCAGTACAAGATTTCAATACTATTAATGAAGAATTAAAGCAATATAGCGCAAAGCTAAGTCAAAGAAAGCAAATTGTAGTAGCAAATAAAGTAGATAGTATGCAAGATGAAGGCTTGTATCAAGAACTAGAGAGAATGGCAAAAGAGAAAGGTTTAGAGATTTATAAAATATCCGCTGCAACAAAACAGGGAATTAGGGAGTTGATGATACGAGTTTCTGAGGTGTTGAAAACATTGCCAAAAGAAGAGTTAGTAGAAATTCAAAAGGAAGAAAAGGTATATACATTGCAAGAAGAGGAAGAAATTAGTGTAAAAAAGGAAGAGGAAATATATATTGTTTCAGGATTAGCAGTAGAAAAGTTAATGAGAACTGTCAACTTAGCTGATAATGAATCCTTACACTATTTCCATAGAAGATTAAATGAAATGGGAATTAACCAAAGATTAAAAGAATTAGGAATTAAAGACCGGAGATTGGGTACAAATTTCAGATTATGAATTAGAATGGGAAGATTAGAATTAACTAATCTTCTTTCTTTGTCTAGGGTCTTCAAATAACTTTTCTATTGGTATTTCTAACGCTTTACTAATTTTCCATAAAGTAATAACACTAATGCCTTGTGGAATTTTTTCGCTTTCTAAATTACCAATTAAAGCAGTAGAAACATCTACTAATTCGGCTAAGTTTTCCTGCGTCATTTTGCCTTTGTCTAGATTATATAATTTTCTATAATATTTTACATTTGAACCAATTATTTTAAATAATTCTTCCGAATTTAAATCTTTCATATTTTCTCCTAAATATTTTTAAATTTTATGTATTAGTATACGATAAACTATCAAGTAAATACCGGCTTTGACAACTATTATACGATATATTTTCTAATTTTATAGAATAAAAAACAATATATTATAAATGATATTTTGTCATTGACATTGATAAAACAAATTGGTATAATAAATTAAAAATTGGAGAATAATATCAACAAATGAGAAAAAAATAGGAGGAAAGAACATATGAAAAGTAGTAAAACAACAACAGCTGGTATCACACTTGTAGCACTTGTTGTAACAATAGTGGTACTTTTAATTTTAGCAGGAATAACACTTACCTATGTATTGGGAGATAATAGTGTATTTAAACAAGCATCACAAGCTAAAATAAAAACTGAGATAGGAAAAATAGAAGAAAGAGCGCAAATGATATATTCAGATAAGCTAATGGGAACTGCGAGTAGTACTTTAAGTACAAAAGTAGAAACAAGTGAAGTAATAGAGCAATTAAGAAATGAAGGATATACCATAGAACAAAGACCAGTAGCAGTAGGCGATATTACAGGAATTAGCTTAGATAAAGAAAGCATGACAATAGGGAAAAATAAGACAGCAGAAATTAAAGTAACTTATGAAGGTGTAGATGAACCATTTGTATATTATGTAGAAGTACAAGGAAAATATTATCAAATGCATAGTAATAAAGGGTTTATTACGATAGATAGAGAAGCTTCCAATTTAACTAAGGCAGATTTTGAAAATAGCGGCGAAGGAACAACAGCTACTTTAACAGTAACTAGTAGTGACGAAACAGTAGCAACAGCAAAAGTAAAAGAAGGAAGTAATAATACTATAGAAATTGAAGCGAAAGAAAAAGATGAGGAAGCAATTATAACAGTAACATATGGCAACTATGAGAAGACATGCACAATAAAAGTAGTGGTACCAGTATTAGCAACAGATATTTCTTTAAATAGAACTGCATATACAGTAACAGGTGGAGATTCATGGACAAATGATTTGCAGTTAGTAGCAACATTAAAACCAACGAATGTAATAGAAAAAGAAGTTACATGGACAAGTAGTAATCCAGAAATAGCAACAGTAGATGATACAGGATTAGTAAAAGCAGGAACAAAAGGTGGGGATGTAACTATTACTGCAACTACAAAAGACGGAACAAATTTATCAGCAAAATGTAGTATAACAACTGAACTATTTTCAGAGATAAAAACAAGTACAACTTCATATACAGATAACGAAGGAAATACAGCAAAAATACCACGGTGGTTTTGCTGTAGGAACAAGTGAGAATGTAAACAAAGTAACAGGTGGGGTAGTTATTCAAGACAATGAAGGGAATCAATTTGTATGGATACCAGTAGGAAATATCAAGAAGGCAGATGGAACAACAGATACGATAACTTTAGGAAGATACACGTTTGCAAGTAATGGAACCCCAACTTTGCAACAAAATGCAACTAATTATGCAAGTACAGTGACTATAGAGAATTACTATCAAGAATTAACCAGTGGTTCTGGAAATACATCAGCTAAAAGTTTAAGTGCATTTGTAAGTAAAACGAATAGTAATGGTGGATATTATTTTGGAAGATATGAAGCGAGTCAAGGAACAGATAGAAAAGCAAAATCACAATATGATAAAACGGCCTGGGTTAGAATTACTCAACCTAGTGCAGCGACCAATGCTCAAAATATGTATAGTAGTAATTATGTAGAGAGTGACTTGATTAATAGCTATGCATGGGATACAGCAATTGTATTTATTCAAAAGTATAGCGGAAATACGAACTATGCAAATCAAATCTCAATAAATTCTAGCTTATTAAATACAGGAATATCAAGAGATAAGGTGTGTAATATCTACGATATGGCTTCCAATTGCATGGAGTGGACAACAGAATATTCCACTGCCACAGGTAATAGTGCTAGTGGCGTTAGATACCCTTGTGTTTATAGAGGCGGTCTTTGCAATAGTAGCCATTTCACTACGTCTTACCGTGACAATAGCCAGAAAGTTAGCGCTGTTAAGGATCTTTCTTTCCGCCTACTTTGCTATTTAAAGTAACACTATGCACTAGTTCACGTAATTGAAAAAGTGAGAGTATCATGAAATTTGTGTAAACTAAAAATATAGAAAGAAAAAAGGAAAAGACTAGAAAATTTTCGAGAGTAACGTGAAATTTCTGATGCACCTATAAATAAAACAGAATATCGAAAGATGTATGTTCTAAAGGGAAGTAAATTCTTATAAAAACAAGAACATACATCTTTTTTGGTAATTAGGTAAAAAAAGTCAAACAAATATTTGACATTTTTTTGTTTGTATGCTATTATTGTATAGGATGAAAACAAAAATGAAATTAAGGAGAGATGAAACATGCCAAGAAAAACAAAAGATCCAATGGCAATTAATAAGAGAGAAAAAGCAATTTTAAAATTTATTGAAAAAGAAATGAATGAAAATGGATATGCTCCATCAGTAAGAGAAATTGGAAAAGCAGTAGGGCTAAAGTCAACTGCAACAGTACATAACTATTTAGCACAATTAGCTGAAAAAGGTTATATCAAAAAAGAAGAGCAAAAAGGAAGAACTTTAAGATTACTAAAAGGCGGTAATGGAGAAGATATAGCTAAAAAACAGGAAAACAAAAACTATTATACAGGAAAAGAAATGGTTGAAGTTCCTGTTATTGGAAAGATTACAGCAGGAGAGCCAATCTTAGCAGTAGAAAATATTACAGATACTTTCCCAATTCCAATAGACTTTGTTGGAAACAGTGAAAGCTTTATGCTAACAGTGCGTGGAGAAAGTATGATTGAAGCTGGTATTTTAGATGGAGACTATATTTTAGTAAAAAGACAAAATACAGCAGATAATGGACAAATTGTAGTTGCGTTAATTGATGACTCAGCAACTGTTAAAACATTTTATAAAGAAAAAGATCATATTAGACTACAACCAGAAAACAGTACAATGGATCCAATCATTGTTCCAAACTGTGAGATTTTAGGAATTGTAGCTGGTGTATTTAGAAAATTATAATAAGAGAATTTGGGAGGCGAAAATTTTATGAACTATTTAGACATCTGGATTTTTGATAGTCGTCCTAGGATAAGAGTATTTTTTTGTTATTTGCTCATCTTTGTATTTTTCTTTATCTTTTCGGATATTATGATATATAACTATACAAAAGCCATGTACCAACCAATGACAAGTTATGAAGTAAATGTTACCTCTCCAGAAGTTACTGTGCAAACAGCAGAAGCATCAAATGCAAATGGTAATGTGAAGGGAACAATCAAAAACACAACAGAAGAAGTAATTGATAGACAATATTTAAAATTTGATTTTTACACACCAAGAGATATTAATGTAGGAACAAAGTATATTGAAGTAAATAACTTATATCCAGAAGAGCAAAAAAATTATGAATTAGGATTTCGTTATGATAATGTCAGTTATGTAAAAATAAGTATGGTAGATGAAGAAGAAGTAGAAAAAGCAACTGCTGAGGAATTGAGAATAGACCCTACTTATGGATCAGCTGGTTTAATTAGCGCAGTTATTTTAGGATATTTCTTTTTATAAAAATGCATAGAACCATGTAAAAATGGCTAAAATAGAGTATAGTAATATACTCTATTTTTTTTGAGGAAAATATTGCTATTTTATACGAGTTGTAATATAATCGTAACGAAGTTGTAAAGAAAGTGTAATAATAATTCTGAAAGGAAAGATGACAATGTTTAAGTGTGGACAAGATATTGGAATAGACTTAGGGACAGCTAGTGTTATTGCTTATACCAAAGGAAAAGGAATTGTTTTAAGAGAACCTTCTGTAGTAGCAGTAGATAATAACACAGGGGAAGTTTTAGCAGTAGGAAAAGAAGCAAGGAGAATGCTTGGAAGAACACCAGGAAATATAGTGGCAACAAGACCACTAAGAGATGGTGTTATTTCTAATTATACAGTAACAGAAAAAATGCTTAAATATTTTATTAATCGTGTTTGTGGAAAGTTTATTTTTGCACCAAGAATTATGATATGTATTCCTTCACAAGTAACAGAAGTAGAGAAAAAAGCTGTTATTGATGCTGCTTCGCATGCAGGGGCAAGAAGGGTGTATTTAATAGAAGAACCAATTGCAGCAGCAATTGGGGCAGGATTAGATATTTCAAAACCTTGTGGAAATATGGTGGTAGATATTGGTGGAGGAACTACAGATATTGCTGTTATTTCTTTGGGTGGTTCAGTAGTTAGTACTTCGTTAAAAGTGGCAGGAGATAAATTTGATGAAGCTATTGTAAAATATATTAAGAAAAAATATAATATTATTATTGGAGAAAGAACAGCAGAAGACCTAAAAATTAACATCGGATGTGTATATCCAAAAATTCAAGACATGGAAATGGAACTTCGTGGAAGAGATTTAACAACAGGGCTTCCAAGAACTATTTCAGTTCATTCTAGTGAAATGTTTGAGGCGTTAATTAAGCCAGCTATGATGGTGGTAGATGCTGTACACAGTGTTTTAGAGAAAACACCACCAGAACTTGCAGCAGATATTAGTGATAAAGGAATTTATATGACAGGTGGAGGTTGTCTAGTAGATGGACTCGATAAGCTTTTACAAGAAAAAACAGGAATTAATGTGATGATAGCACAAGACGCAGTTTCTTGTGTAGCATTAGGAACAGGAAAGGCACTAGATAATTTAGATGTATTAGATAGCAAAAAAAGAAAATAGGAGAAACATATGAATAAAACAAAGAGAAAAATATTTGAAACATCAATGAAATTATTTGCAGAAAAAGGATATGATGCAACAAGTATTGAAGAGATTACAGCAACAGTAGGTGTAGCAAAAGGGACTCTATATTATCATTTTTCAAGTAAGGAAGAGATATTTAATTTTTTAATAGAAGAAGGGGTAAAGCTTCTTAAAAATAGTATTGCTATTAAAACAGAAAAACTAGATAATTCGCTTGATAAGATACGAGCAATTGTATTAATACAAATCAAAGTATTAGTAAAATATGAAAGTTTTATGACAATTATCTTAAGCCAAATATGGGGAAATGACCCTCGCTCTCAAATGTGTAGAGGTTATGTGTTTGACTATATTCAAATGATAGAAGAAATTATCAAAGAAGGAATTCAAAAAGGAGAAATTATAGAGGGAGAACCTAATGTAATGGCCTCAGGAATTTTTGGTTTTACCTGTTCTAGCTTGATATATAAATTACGTCATCAAGAAGATGTGGATATGGTTGTTTTAGCAAAAGAAATTGAAAAGACTTTTATAAAGAAATTAAAAAACTAACCCAGTGGGGACACGTCTTATCCCTAAAGGAATACTAAGGGGAGAAATGTGTCCTCGTTAAAGAACAAAAAGGAGTAGTAAAGAAAATGAGAGGATTAAGAGATTTTAAAGTACCAGATTTTAAATTTCCAAAATTAAAAATGAAAGATATTCCTGAAATTGATGAAGTAAAAGTAGATTATGAAGCACTTCAAAAAGCACAGGAAAACCAAAAGAAAAGAGAAACTAAAAATTATGATGCAACATCTTATGCTACTATCCAAGAAGTGTTTTATAAATCTATTAAAACTTACGCAAGCAAGGAATTTATTTTGGAGAAGTTTGATGCAAAAGGAAAATATACAGAAATTAGTTATGAACAATTTGGAAAAGATGTTATTGGCTTTGGAACAGCATTAACTAGAAAATTAGATTTAGAAGATATGCCAAGAGTATTGATCATTAGTGAAACGACTTATGAATGGTATGTATCATATATGACGATGCTATGTGGCAAAGGAATTGCGATTCCAACAGATAAAGAATTGCCAGATAACGAACTAGAAAATGTAGTAAAAAGATCTAGAGCAGATGTCATTATCTATTCTGAAAAGAAAGCTGAAGCCATTAAGAAAATTATGGAAAAAGTTCCAGAAGTAAAATACTTTGTAAAAATGTATTCAGAGGAAGGCATCAATGGTAAAAATGTAGGAATGAAGTATTTAATCGAGGAAGGAAGAGCACTTGTTGAAAGTGGAGATGACTTCTATTCAAAAATAGAAATTATACCAGATGAATTCAAAGTATTGCTATTTACTTCAGGAACAACCTCAAATGCAAAAGGTGTTATGCTATCTAGCCGTAACTTAGCAGAAAATATCAATGCTGTTTCAGCTTATGTAAAACTAATGCCAACAGATAGATTTTTCTCAGTACTTCCTTTACACCATACATATGAATCTTCGATTGGATTTTTATTACCAATGGCAAATGGATGCTCTATTGCAGTTTGCCAAGGGCTAAAACATATTGTGCCAAACTTTAAAGAGACTAACCCAACAGCATTACTGGCTGTACCACTTTTAATTGAAAATTTATATCGTAAGATAAATGCGAATATTAAGAAGAGTAAGAAAGATGGATTAGTAAACTCTATGATACATGTAACCAATGCTTTAAAGGTAGTAGGGGTTGATGTAAAACGTAAAGTTTTTGGAGAAATTCATGAAAATTTAGGTGGAAAACTAAGAATTATTGTATCTGCTGCTGCGCCAATTGATGCGAAAATCGGAAAATGGGTAGAAGATATTGGAATTGTATTTTTACAAGGATATGGATTAACAGAAACTGCTCCTATATCAGCATTAACGCCAGAGTTTCAACCAAAAGTAGGCTCTGCAGGAAAAGCAATTTTTCAAGCAGAACTTAAAATTGACAATCCAAATCAAAATGGAGAAGGGGAAGTATTAATTAAAACACCTACTTTAATGCTTGGTTATTATGAAGACGAAGAAGCAACCAAAGAAGCTATTGAAGTAAAGGAAGGGCAAAGATGGTTCCGTTCAGGTGATGTTGGATACTTAGACCAAGATGGATTTTTATACATTACAGGAAGAAGCAAAAATGTTATTGTTACACAAAATGGTAAGAATATTTATCCAGAAGAAATCGAACTTTTATTAGGCCAAATTGCAGAAATTAAAGAGTGTATGGTATATGGGAAAGAGGCTCCAAAGGAAGAAGCTAACAAAGAACTTATTATTTCTGTAAAAGTAATTCCAAATATGGAAGAAATTGAAGCACAATATGGTAAAGACATATCAGAAGAGAAAATAAAAGACATTATTTGGGAGAAAATTAAAGAAGTTAATAAACAACTAACATCATATAAGGCGATTAAGAATTTAGAAATTAAGCATGATGAATTTGAAAAGACTACAACCATGAAAATCAAGAGATATGCGGAGTTGAAAAAGGACGAGTAAAATAAAAAACAAAAAAAGACAAATTATTGCAAAATGTCCTTGACTTCGTAAAAATGTTGTAATAAAATTGTAACAGAAATGTAAAGATATTTTAAAGGAAATCCTATTGTAGTTTTCGAAATATCAGTGTATAATATCAACATAAGAGAAAATAACGTAGGACAAAGGAGGGAAAGTTTACAATGTCTAGATCTGGCATAGTAAACGTGAGAATGGTAATCACGGAAGAAAAAATATTATCACATATTGACAAAGTAGAGAAATTAATTAACCCTAACAGTAAGAAGCAAATTGTTCAATTAGAGGAAGATGCTTACTTTAAGGACTTAATAGAATCAATTAAAACATACTTAATTGAATATCCAAAGAAAAAGAATTTCCCAAAGAGTGTATACAAAGCAGCTTACGGACTAGTAGAATTTGCAACAAACCAATTTGAAGAAAATACAAAAAGAATTGAAGAACTAATTCGTCAAAGAGAAAAAAATATTTCTTTAGCAGGTTCTCTAAGAGAAGCTTTAGATGCTGTTGAGAATAAAGAAGAAGATTGGAAACAAACCGTTAAAAATATTTCAAATGATTTTTCAGAAGATATTATTGACACATTGCATGCAATTGGAAGAACAAAATCTGATAAATCTCAGAATTATCAAGATGCTGTAAAACTAATAAATGCAAGAATTGTTAATTTGGAATCTAATTTACATATTGAAATTGATATGGAAAGAATAGAAGACCGTTCAAAAGCTTTAAGTTATATTGGAATTGAAGTAGCTGATGCATTAAAACTAATTCCTACTCCACAAGATGTAGAAGAAGAAGTAATAGCAACTGCAACAGAGCAAGTAGAACAAGTAACTATGGGAGTTGCTCCAGAGCAACAATACTTTGAAGAAACTAGAGTGGAAGTAAAACCTTCTCTATGGCAAAGAATTAAAAATAGCAAAGTTGTTAGAGCTCTTACATATGCGTTCAAAGTTAAAATTGTACTTCAAACTCCTGCACTTACAGAAGGAAGAGGAGAACAAAACCAAAATTAAGCTGAGTTTAATATAAAAGCGGTTAGAATAAAAAACTAACCGCTAAAGTATTGACTTTTAAGACAAAATGTTCTATACTAAAGACTGAATTTGTACAAATGCATATTTATATTCTACATCAAGCACAAGTGCTTTCCTAGAAGATAAAAATATGCGCCATTAGCTCAGTTGGTCAGAGCAACCGGCTCATAACCGGTGGGTCCAAGGTTCGAAT